>JAYTKJ010000098.1:0-3523 GCA_043730365.1 Acidobacteriota bacterium
GTGGCGACAGAGCTGGTGCAAGCCACCTCGGAAGCTGCTGGTTGGATCGAAACCCGCGCCATTGCCAGGTTCCCCGGCGCGCGCCTCGAGGGCGCCATCTTCCGTCACCCGTTCATTGAGCGCGACTCGCCCGGCATTCTGGGCGACCACGTGACGCTCGAGCAGGGAACCGGCGCCGTCCACACCGCCCCTGGCCACGGCGCCGAAGACTATGTGGTGGGCATCAAGTACGGCCTCGAGGTTTATTGTCCGGTCGATGGCGCCGGGCGCTTGTATCGCACCGAGAATGAGCCGGGCGCGATACCGGAAGAGTTGGTGGGCAAGAAGGTGTGGGACGCCAACCCGATCGTGATCTCCTTGCTTGAAGCCCGGGGTGCGCTCGTGGGCCAGCGGAAAATCGAGCACAGCTATCCGCACTGCTGGCGTTGCCACAACCCGACCATTTTCCGTGGCACCGAGCAGTGGTTCATCGGCATGAACCGCAACGGCCTGCGCGAGCGGGCACTCGAGGCGATCCGTAAGATCAAATGGATGCCGGCCTGGGGCGAAGGCAGGATCTACAACATGATCGCCACGCGGCCCGATTGGTGCATCTCGCGCCAACGCATCTGGGGCGTGCCGATTACCGTGTTCACCTGCGAGGATTGCGGTACGCAGCTCACCGACAAAAAGCTGCTTGACTACGTAGTGGACCAGTTTGCCGAGCATTCGGCCGACATCTGGTACGAAAAGTCGTCGGCCGAGCTGCTGCCGCCCGGGACGGTGTGCGGGAAGTGCGGATCGGCCAAGCTGGCCAAGGAGAAGGACATCCTGGACGTCTGGCTTGACTCAGGGTGCAGCCACCTGGCCGTGCTGAATGAGCGATGGAATCTGGACTGGCCTTCCGATTTGTACCTCGAAGGCGGCGATCAGTATCGCGGCTGGTTCCACTCCTCGCTCCTGCTGGGCGTGGGGCTGAAAGGCGGAGCGCCGTATCGGGAGTGTTCCACCAACGGTTGGACGCTCGATGAGAAGGGCCAGGCGATGTCCAAGTCGCTGGGCAACGTCGTCGAGCCGGAGAAGGTGATCAAGGCGAGCGGCGCCGAGATTCTGCGGCTGTGGGTCGGGTCGATCGAATATCAGGAAGACGTGCGGCTTTCCGACACCATTTTGCAGCGGCTGGTGGAGGCGTACCGCAAGATGCGCAACACCTTCAAGTACGCGCTTGGCAATCTGCATGACTTCAACCCGGAGACCGACGCCGTGCCCACCGCCGAGCTTGAGGAATTCGATCAATGGATTCTGGTGCGGGCCGAAGCGCTCACGGCCAAGGTGCGGGACTTCTATCGCGACTTTGCCTTCCACCGCGTCTACCAGGCCTTCTACAATTTCGCCACCACCGATTTGAGTTCGATCTATTTCGATGTGCTCAAGGACCGGCTCTATACGACGACCCCGAAGTCCCATGCCCGGCGTAGCGCGCAAACCGCGATGTGGCGCGTGACCGATGCGGTGGTGCGCTTGATGGCGCCAATCCTCACTTTCACCACCGAGGAAGTCTGGACGCACCTGCCCAAGCGCCAGGATGCGGCCGAGAGCGTCCATCTGACGCTGTTTCCCGAACCGGCCGATCTCACCCAGGGGCTGACCGCCGCGCATCGCGCGCGTCTCGACAATTGGGAGCGGCTGATTGCCGTGCGTGAGACCGTGAACAAGAGCCTGGAAACGGCGCGGCAGGAAAAGCTGATTGGCGCGCCGCTCGAGGCCAAGGTGCGCTTGAAGGCGAACGGAGAGCTCTTGCCGCTACTCGAGCAATACGAGCGCTATCTGCCGGCGTTGTTCATCACCTCGCAGGTCTCGCTTGAGGGCCACAACGAGGCCGACGTGGCGATCGGCATCGACAAAGCCGACGGCGTCAAGTGCGAGCGCTGCTGGAAGTACACGCTCGACGTTGGCAGCGACGTGAAGCTTCCCACGGTTTGCGCGCCCTGTGCGGCCGCGGTGACCGAGATTCTCGGGCTATGATGCATCGTCTCGCAGGACCATTAGCGGTGGCTGCGGCCGTGATGGCCTTGGACCGGGTAAGCAAGGTCTGGATCAACCGCCACGTTTCGGCGTGGGATGTTTGGCCCGTCGTCCAGGGTTACGTCAACATCATTCACGCCGAAAATCCGGGCATGGCGTTTAGTCTGCTGGCGACGGCCTCGGACACGGTGCGCACGTTTGTGCTGATCGGGCTGGCCAGCGTGGTGCTCGTGCTGGTGGCGATGATGCTGTGGCGCTCCGGCGGCGGCGTGGAGCCTTGGGCGCTGGCTCTGGTGTTGGGCGGCGCGGTCGGCAATCTGTGGGATCGCATCGCGCGCGGCACGGTTACCGATTTCGTGGACGTCTACTTCAGAGACTGGCACTGGGCCACGTTCAATGTGGCGGACTCGGCCATCACGGTCGGGGCGATTCTGCTAGGCTGGCACATGCTGACCACCGCCGCTCCCAAGGAACGCGCCAAAGAAGGAGAGTCATCGGCGCGTGTTCCCTAAACTCATTTCGATTGGCGATACCTTCTTCCTGCCCACGTATGGCGCGCTGGTGGCGGTGGGTTTCCTCGTCGCGCTCTGGGTGACGGGCAAGTTGGCCCGGCGCGCGGGGCTGGACCCGGAGCGGGTTTCGAACGTTGGCGTCTACAGCGCACTGGCCGGACTCGCCGGCGCCAAGCTGCTGATGTTTGCCTTTGATTTCGATTACTTTTGGCAGAACCCGCGCGAAGCCTTTTCGCTCGCTACGCTGCAGTCAGGCGGGGTATTCTTTGGCGGCCTGGTGATTGCGGTGCTGGCCGGGGCTTGGCTGATGCGCCGCTATGCGTTGCCGGTGCTCACCACTTTTGACGTGTTTGGTCCGGGACTGGCGCTGGGGCAGGCCATCGGCCGGCTGGGTTGCTTTGCGGCCGGATGTTGCTGGGGCGTCAAGTGCGATCGGTCGTGGGCCGTACGCTTTACCAACTACGACGCCAACAAGATCACCGGTGTGCCTCTGGATGTGGATCTGCATCCGACGCAGCTCTACGAAGCTGGTCTGCTGGCGCTAGTCTTTCTGATCACCTGGCGTTTGTTTCTGCGCCCGCACCGGCCCGGTTTCGTCTTCGGTGTGTATCTCATCCTCGCCGCTGCCGAGCGCTTCCTGGTGGAGTTCTTTCGCGAGCACCAGCAAGCCAATCTAGGGGGCAACCCGCTGTCCAATGCTCAGCTGATTGCCCTAGGGCTGGCGCTGGCAGGCAGCGTGCTCGTCTGGCGCGGCCGCGTCCGTTAATGATCCCGTCTTTTCCGGTCGATATGCCTCGCAAGGGCACATCCGGTCCATGCCAGGCTCATCCACACGCAAACTCAGTTATCTCCTGTTAGCAACGGCGTTTACAGCCGTAGGGCAACGTCCGCAGGGACTAGCCGACGCCAGCCTCGAGGAATTGCTGGGAATTCGGGTTACATCGGTAGGCAGGAAAGAGCAGAAGCTGACCGAAACGGCGGCCGCGGTCTACGTGCTGACGCGGGAA
>JAYTKJ010000099.1:0-6881 GCA_043730365.1 Acidobacteriota bacterium
CACCGGATTGGTGGCGAAGGCGAACCCTTGTGCTTGCCCCCAACGAAGACTCTCGACGCGCTCGATCTCCCCGGTCACCGCCGAAACATGCACGGCCCAATCGCCCTTCGGTTCGGAAACCACCGCCTCCCAGAACGGCTCGGCCTGGGATCCCCGCAACTGATAGAAACGCTCCAGCGGCAGGTCGTCGGCAACGAAGGCATACCGCTGCTTCACCGCTCCGCGCGCCTGCTCCGCACTTACGCGCCAATCCGCGTTCACCGTCACGCCATCGCCTGCATCGCCAGTGAAGGCCACCACGTCATTGCCCGGCCCTACCAGCATCGACGCGCCTACCCCGCGCACCGGAATGCCATCTCGCTCCGGCCTCACGCGCACCATACTCAGGCCAAGCAACTCCCGAACTTGATGCACCGACGGCGCGATCGGACCGCCCAGCCCGTGCTCACGCAAAAAGCCGAGCGCCGCGTCGGCCGCTCCGCCGGGGTACGCGCGCGATCGCGCCAGCGAAGCCACGCGCACACGCCCGCCCGCAGTCTGGTAGCGCTGCGGCTCCAGGAGCGCGGCCTGAAGAGACCTCGCCAAGCCCGAGCCGCCGGGTTCGCGCCATTCCCGTTCGGCCGGTTGCGGCCGTGGCGTCTCCATCAACCTCTGCGCAGACAACGCCCCGCCGCCCAGTGTGAATGCGGCTACTAAGTGAGTAAACAGTGTCGAGCCGTTCCGATATGCCATGTGAATAGGTTTACCATCATTGTGGATGCTAGGCAGAACATGGAATCCTCATAGTCGGGGACATTGCACATGCGCTGTCGGCACCCATCACTTGGGCGCATGCTCCCCAACCGTCGAGGCGGCTGGCGGCGAGTAGAAGATGACCACCGCGCCGCGGTCGCTCCAAAGTCGTCGCGGCCTTCCAGCGATACTTCTGGATCCGCGCTCTCAACGAATCGCCCGCCGCACAAAAACAAACTTCTGTCCGTCCGCCGTCACGTCATACTTCGCCACCCACGGAGACTCATCCGGAAAGTTGCCCATCATGCCCGGCGCCGCAAACAGCCGCTTCACCGTGCCCGGCTTGAACTCGCCTTCCGTCGACACCTCCACCGCGATCATGGCGTCGCCGATCATGTAGAACAGTTCCTTCCCGTCGGCGCGCCAGCGCGGACCGCCGCCTCCGCCGCCCCAACCGTTCGCCAGTTCGCGCGACACCTTCCACCGCTTCGCCGGATCCGCCACACTGGCGACGTACACTTCAAACGGACCCGCTTCATTCGACACGAAGGCGAAGTACCGGCCGTCCGGCGAGAACCGCCCGCACTCCGTCCAATACCGCGCATCTGTAAACACGGGCTTCGGCTTGGGCTCACCCTCGAGGCTCAGCAGATACAGGTCCCGCTTCTTGTCGGCGTGCGTATATAGCAGCCACTTCCCATCGGGAGAAATGCTGCGAGGATACTGGCTGCCCGGCTGCTTGAGTAACAGCGTCTCCTGCCGGTAAAGCTCATACTCGCCGGTGCGGCTGCTCGTCCAGATGAGTTGCTTCCCGTCCGGAGCCCAGATGGGAAAGTTGTCGTTGCCCTTCGCCGGCGGGTGGACCCGCTTGGATCCACCCACCACATCGTGAATCCACACATCGCGGTCATTCACCTCGCCGTCTCGCGCCGAAACGGCAATCGATTTCCCATCCGGCGAAATCTCCGGGAAGAACATCGCCTGTTGAACCGCGCCCACGCGTCCCAAGATTTTCCCCTGGCGATCCATCCAAATCATCTCCTGCGGCATCTCCTGCGCCGTAGGCTGCTGAAGGAATAAAAGTAAAAGTGGAATCGTCATTGCCTTGCCTCCGCCGCGCGTTGCACCATCTTGGCGCGCGCGTCCCGATAAAGTGCCTGTGTCTCTTCACGCTCGCCGTTGTTGTTGAACGAAAGCTGCATGGCCCGCTCGATCGTCTTGTCAATCCACTGCACGAAATACTCCGCGTCAGCCTTGGACCGCGCCGGCTGGCCATCCACTGTGATCCACACCGGCATCGTCGCCGCGAACGGGAACGGCCGCCGAATCGGATCGCGCGTGTACTTGGCTTTCACCTGAACCGAGATCCATCCGCTGCGATCCAGCGTCACCGTCTGCACATCGCCTAGCGATTTCCCATTGTGCATCACCTCAATCGATTCCACCGGCGTGATCGACTTCACGTCCACCTCCACCTTCACCGTATGCGTTCCCGCCGCCAGCCGGATCTCATCCCCCGGCTCCTTCCCGTTCACCTTCAACAGCAACAGCGGACCCGAGGTTACAAAAGACTTCCCCGCCCGAAAGTCCGCCATCCACTTGTCGTAATCAAGCTGCGCCCCGCTCCGTACATAAACGCGGTTAGACCCGAGAATGTAACTGCGATAGAAATTCGGGAACGCGTCCTCGCCCGCGCTCGCCACCACCTTGTAACCGCAGTTCCAGGCCTTGTAGAGTGGCTCCATCCCGCTCAGCGCGTTGGCCTCGACGAAGTCCACATTCTCCAATGCCAGATCCACCGCAAAGTGCGGCCCCGCGCCGTGCGCATAGCCCGCCAGCCCGCCCTGCGCTCGCGCCACGCGGGCCGGGGTTGTATTGGTCGGGTAGATCGAATCTACAACAGTATTCTGATAGCCAACATAGTCTGGGATGACAATATGCTGCTTCAGGTTGAGAAACGCCGCATGACCCCAAAACGGCGGATGATACTCCTGACTGTGAAACAGAATCCGCGACGCCGTTGACACCTTATCCGGCGCTCCCGTGAAGTGCCCGATGTCCGGAATCCGCTGCTCCTTGTTACAGACCAGATTGTTCAATACGTGGATGTCTTCGCCTTCGGCCTGCTCCATCAGCTTGCGCGGCGTATTGAAGTAGACTCCTCCGTAGTTCATATGGAAGTGGTTGTCGCCATCCCACCAGCCTCGCGCCGCCATGTTGTCAATCCGCTTCAGCGCGACGGTCAATTCGTTCTTCTGGCCAGCGGCCAGCGTGATTTCCTTTTGCACGGGCAGATACTCGAACCCCTTGGAAAACGCCAGGCTCGTCTTGCCCGGCGGAAGGTCCACTTCAAAATCCCCATCTGCGTGGAAGTAGTGATACTCGCCGGCCTGGTCCATGTGATCGAACATCAGCCAGTCTGCCCGGAACCAGCTTTCGGTGGGGGCATAAGCGCGTTGGTCCGATGCATTCAGGTAGACTCGCGACCTTACCGGCCTATTCGTCGCCGCGTCCACCACACGCACATGAAGCTTCGCCATCGCCCGTTTATAGACCAGCCGCTCCGTCTTCACCTGCTCCATCTTCCCGCCGAACCAATGCCACAACCAGAGCGCGGTGTCGCCTGTTTCATTTGATATGAAAGCAATCCGCGTCCCGTCCGGAGACCATCGTGGCGTAGTGCGGTCAAACTCTCCGTAGGTCAGGGGAAACGCATCTCCGCCCTGCGGAGGCATCGCCCACAACTGCTGCCATTGCCTACCGAGATAGGAGCTATAAACCAGCTTCGCGCCATCCGGCGAGAGCGTGGGCCGCGCCTTCCAAGTGGTCTCCTCATAGTGGAACCGCGTCAAGGGCACGTTCGGCTCGGCCCGCATGCGGTAGAACCCTCCGGATCCGTGCTTGTTGTCGCGGTTCGAAACCAGGATCAGTTCCTTCCCGTCGCGCGTCCACGTGGGATGGATATGCAGCGCCCACTTTCCGTAGTAGACCGTCGGCGGAACCAGCTCGAATTCCCTCGTGAGTTGCACTGGCGTCCCCGGTATTCCAGCGCTGATAGGCATCACATAGATGTTGTAGTTCCCATTCGGCCACGTCGAGACATACGCAATCCTTGACCCGTCAGGCGACCATTCCGGTTCCACGTTGATCGAATTGCCCGACGTCAGCGCCCGGCTCTCGCCGGTTTGCATGTCGAGCAGCCGCAGGTGGATCTGCTCATTTCCGTCCGAGGTATACACGATGTAGCGCCCATCCGGCGACCACGCCGGCATACCCGCGTACCCGGCATCCGTGGTCAACTCATGCGCCGTGGTTTCGCCCAACCGCATTCGCCAAATCGAGCCCTTCATCGAAAAGGCGACGTCCTTGCCATCCGGTGACCAAGTGGGAAAGTTTGGACCATTCGTGATCTGCGGCAAGTAGCACTCAAGCGTATAAGGCTCTCCCGTCATGATTCGCGAGAACACCCGCCGCTGCGTTTGCGCCGGCAGCACTGAGGCGAGCAACACGAAGACCAGCATCAATTGCATACCCGCTGATTCTATCCTGCGATAGACTGAGAGACCAAGGAAGGACCACATGAGCATCAACCGCCGTCGACTTCTTGGCTCCGCCGCTATTGGTGTATCGTCTCTCGCCGCCGCCACCACTAAGCTCCCGGACTTCACCTCAATCCGCAGTGAGTTCCCGCGCGCCACGCAACAGGTGTACCTCGACGCGGCCGCCAACATGCCCCTCCCAAAGTTTGTCGCCGAGGGCATGCGCCGCTACATGGATTTCCATATGTATGGACCGGGCGAAGGGCGCGGCGACTACGCGAGCAAGACCATACGGGAAGTCAAACCGCTGTTTGCCAGGCTGATCAACGCCAAGCCCTCGGAAATCGGCTTCGTCGTCTGCACTAAGGCAGGCGAGTCCGCCGTGATCAATGGCCTGCGGATCCAGGAGTCCGGTGGCAATCTGGTGACCAACGATCTGCACTACGCAGGCTCGATTCATGACTACATCGGACGCCGCCAAGCCGGCATGGATGTGCGCATTGTGAAACATCGGGACTGGCGCATCGACTTCCGCGACATGGAAAAGGTGGTCGACAAGAGGACCAAGCTCATCTCGATCACGCTGGTCTCGAACGTCAACGGCTGGGTGGAAGATGCCAAGGCCCTCAGCGCGCTGGCCCACGCCCACGGCGCCTATCTCTATGCCGACATCATCCAAGCCGCCGGCAGCGTTCCGGTCGACGTCAAAGCGCTTGGCATCGACTTTGCCGCTTGCTCCAATTACAAGTGGCTGCAAGGCGCGCGTGGCGCTGGCTTTCTATACGTGCGCGAAGAGTGCCAAGGCGCCATCGTCAAGGATCTCAGTTTCCCCGGTTACGTTCATTTCAACTACGCCCCCTGGGTTCCAAAGCGCGAGGCGGCCGCGGGGGATTTCCCGTATATCAGCCCCAAAGACGCCAGCCGCTACGAAGCAGGCAACGTCAGCTACGTCGCCTACGCGGGACAGTATGAAGCGCTCGAGCGCATGCTAGCCACGGGCGTCGACAAGATCTACGCCTACACCAAGCCCATGTGCGACCGGCTGAAAAAGGAGTTGCCGCCGCTCGGCTACCAACTCATCACGCCCCTGGACGCGGCCAGTTCCATTGTCGTGGCCCAGGCCCGGGACCTCCGCGCCACCGAACAGAAGTTGCGCAAGGCCAATATCCAGGTGACCACCACCGGCGCCAATCGGGTCCGCATCTCGCCCGCGCTCTACAACAATATGGAAGACATCAACCGCTTGTTGTCGGCGCTGGCGTGAAGCCTCTTCTGGCCACCGTCACCCTGCTGGCATTTTCTTGCAGTGCTCCGCCGCGCGTCTCGCGAAAGCCTGTTCTCGTCGCGGATGAACACGCCATGGCTATGGACCCGGCGGTCTCAAGCGATGGGCGCTGGCTGGCCTTCGTCTCCGATCGCGGCGGGCTTTGGCTTCGCGCCTTTGCCGGCGGCACCGCTCACGCGCTCAAGGACGGATTGAGCGACGCCCGCGAGCCGGCATTCTCGCCCGATGGAACGATACTCGTCTATCGCAGTGAAGCGAACGGCGGCGGAGTTTATCTGCAACGCCTTGATGGCGGTTCCCCGCGCTTGCTCGCCCCAGGCGGACATGGACCGCGCTTCTCGCCCGACGGACGCCGGATCGTCTATCACACTGCCGCCGGGGTGTTCGGCATCGAGATCGACGGAGGCGAGCCCCGCCGGCTTTTCCCCTCCGCCAGCCACGCCGCGTGGTCTCCCGACGGGCGTCATCTCATTTTCAAACTCTGCGGCGACACCGGCGCGTGCAATTGGTGGGTGGGACCCGCCACCGGCGGCGCGCCAATCGCCATCGGAGCCGCGAAGCTTTTCCAGCAGCATCACCTCAGCGGCGAGGCGTCGCCGGATCTCTGGCTATCGTCCGGAAAAACCATTGTCTTCGCAGGCAAGACCGGAGACCAAACCCGGCTCTGGGCTCTCGATCTCAACCCCACGACGTTCCAGACCGAAGGCCCTCTCCATCGCCTGACGTCGTCAGACCGGGATGAGCGCAGTCCCACGGCAACTCCGGACGGACACATCGTCTTCGCCAGCCACCACGAGAATATCGACGTCTATTCCCTGCCGCTCGACGCCGATCTTGCCACTCCGAAGGGCCCGCTTGCGCGGCTCACCAGCGATCCGTCAATAGACCAGCGGCCAAGCCTCTCCCTCGACGGCAAGAAGCTCGCGTGGGAAACCAGCCGTGGCGGGAACTTCGAGGTCTGGGTGAAGGATCTGATCTCCGGCCAGGAACGGGGCATCACCAGCGGCCCTTTGCGCGAGCACATGCCCGCGCTCTCGCCGAACGGAGCCAAGCTGCTCTACGACGCCCATGACGGAGACAAGGTGACGATCTTCGAGTCCAGCTTCGAAGACGGAGGGCCGCCGGTCAAAGTATGGGAAGAGAACGTCGGCCAAGGCTCATTCCAGTGGTCGGCGAGCGGCGGCGCCTTACTCTATTTCCATCGCGCGCCGCCCGGGACCGTGGGTCTCATGAGCCTGTCGAGCAAGCAACGCACCCCGTTGTTGCGGCACCCGAAGTACAACCTATCCCTCGCCGACGCCCGGCTCTCGCCCGATGAACGCTGG
>JAYTKJ010000100.1:0-4554 GCA_043730365.1 Acidobacteriota bacterium
CGAATAGCTGTGCTGCGCGAAATCGAAGACCGTCGAGGTCAGGCCCGTCGTGACGGTATTAGCTTGCGGGCGCGTCTGGTGGCCGAAGTTCACTGACGAAACGAAAACGGGGTCGAGGTTCTGAAAAGCGGTACCTGTGGCCGTGATGACCGTGCCGCCCGCATCGCCACCACCGGTAGCGGCTCCTGTGCGTTGCGCGCCGCCGCCGCCGCCAAACCCGCCCGTCTGGCTTCCGGTGGCCTGGGCTTGCGCGCTCGCCGGACCCGCTTGGATCGTCGGCGGAACGCCGCGCAAGAGGCCGCCCGCCTCGGCGCGCATCAGGCTGGCCCGCGAAATCTCGGGACCGTAGCGTTGCAGCTCGATATCCAGATTATTCTCCAGCGCCAAGGCGATCGTGTCTCGCAGAGACAGGTAAAGCTTGCCGGCGCGCAGCAGCGACTCCAGGCGCGAGGAATTGTCCAATCGGATAGGAGCAATATCCCGAGGCTCATAGTGCGACTTGAACTTGCTGAAGAACCCGGTGCCCGCCGGCTCCTTCACCATGAGTCCGCCGGAAACCTGCGCCGGAGCCATTGGCGCGATCATCAATAGGGCACAAAGGGAAGCTGTAAGAGATCGAAACTGATTCATTGTAAAAAAGGCTTTTCTTGACAGACGATCCCGAAACCCGAAAGTTCCCGGAAAGTGAGACCGAAACCTCAATGGTATAGTATGCGTTTGGACCCCGGCAAGGTTACCGTCCGGCGACTAAAAATTAAAGTGGCCTACGATGGCACCGCTTATCACGGTTGGCAGGTGCAGGCTGGCCAGGAAACCCTCCAAGGAATCCTGCAGCAAATTCTCACCTCACTTGACCATGAGCCCGTGCTGGTGGCCGGTTCCGGGCGCACCGACGCCGGCGTGCATGCTCTGGCCCAAGTAGCCGCCTTCACACTCCACAACCCGATGCCCGCCGACAATCTCCAGCAGGCCATGAACCGGCTGCTGCCGCGCGATATCCGCGTGCTCGAAGTGGAAGAAACCTACGCCGATTTCGACCCTCGCCGCGACGCCACCGCTAAAACATACGAGTACCGGATTGTTCGGACCCCTGTTTGCTCGCCGTTTGACCGCCGGTACGCTCATCATCACCCCTATCCGCTCGACGAAGACCTTATGATCCGGCTGGCGCCGATCCTCGAAGGCACGCACGATTTTTCCGCCCTCACTGCGTCAGATCCAAGAGATGCTCTCGGGTACTCGAAAGTTAGAACAATTTTTTCCTCGTCGCTTGAGCGAGCTTCGGACCGGCTCATCTATCGCGTTCGCGGCTCCGGTTTTCTCAAGCATATGGTGCGGAACATCGTGGGTACGCTGATCGAGGCGGGCAAGGGCAACCTGAACGAGACCCGGCTCCGCGCCATTTTGGAGCCCGGCTATCCCGGCAAGTCCGCGTTGCGCGCTCCAGCCTGCGGGCTGTTCCTGGTCAGCGTGGAGTATGGAATTCGCGATCAGGCAACAGCCAATACACCAGAGTCAGAGACAGAGGATGCATGAGTCCGGCCACCCAGAAAATCGGCGAGTAACCGGCGCTGGCCACCACGTAACCAGTGCCCAGGTTGGCGATCGCCCCGCCGATTGCGCCGCCCATGCCCGTGAAGCCCGACGCCATTCCCACTTCGTTGGCCTTGAACAGGTCCGTCGGAATCGTCAATAAATTCGATATCCACAACGAGTGGCCCATCGCCATGAAGCAGGTCACCGCGATCGCCCATTCGCCAGATGGCACCATCGGCGCCAGGATTCCCATCGGCATCAGCAGCGCGCCCATCATCAGGATCGTCTTCCGCGCCTTCGCCATCGGCCAGCCTCGGTCCATCAACTTGCCTGAGAGCCAGCCGCCGGTGATGTAGCCGATATCGCTGAAGATGAATGGCACCCAGGCATACTTGCTCACCATGGCCAGATCGAATCCTCGCTCGGTGCGCAGATACTGGGGCAACCAGAAGATTACGAAGTACACGATCGGGTCTGTGAAAAAGCGCGCCAGGATCAGCACCCAGCAACCACGCTGCGAGATCACGCGCCGCCAGTCCGCTCTTTCGCCCGGCAGAGGTTGAGCTTCTTCTGGCGGTCGTACCTCGTCTTTCAACTCGTCGTATTCTTTTTGGGCCAGCCAGCGGTTGCGATGAGGCGGGTCGTAAATAATCAGCCAGCCGATCAGCCAGATGAAACCGGCGAAGCCCGTGGCTACAAACGCTCCGCGCCAACTGTAGTGAATTGTGAGAAAGGCAACCAGCGGCTGGCCGATGGCGCCGCCCAATGCTGAACCCGCGTTGAAAATCCCGATCCCTAACGCGCGTCGTTTGGCCGGAAACCACTCGGAAACCGCTTTGGCCGAAGCGGGCCAATTGCCCGGTTCAAACAAACCCAATCCAAAACGACAAGCCGCCAGTGACCACTTGCCCACCGCCGCCGCATGCAGCATCTGCGCCACACTCCATCCGGCGATGAACACGGCAAAGCCCCGCTTGGTGCCCATGCGATCGATCAAGATGCCGGACCCGGCGTACATGATGGCGTAGGCGAGGAGGAACAGCGCCACCACCTGCCCGTAGTCGGCATCGCCCATCTTGAACTCTTTCCGGATCTCCACTGACACCACGCCCAGCGCCACCCGGTCCAAGTAATTGATCATCGTCGCCAGCAGCAACATCGTCGCAATGACGTACTGCAGGCGTGGAATTTTCACGGCTTGGCCCCGGCAAAACCGAAGGCGCCGATCGGAATCCCCAGCACCCGTGGATCGGTGGCAGAGGGCCGGTACTCGGGCTCCACGGTGAACTCCACGTGGATCGTCGCCGCCGGGCCACTCGCTACCGGAAACTTCACGGTCTGCCAACCGCCGGAAGCAAATTCGGCGGACCCGATCGCCTTGCCGTCCGCCGCCACGTTCAATCGCGCTCGTTTCACGTCAGCCAGATACTTGGGCCCGATGTTGACTTCCGCTGTGAACTCCGTCGCTCCGGCGGGCTTGAACAGCCGCGCGCTCGCCCGAGGTTTGATCCAACGGTACTTGTGCTCACCCTGATACCAGCCTTCCTCAAGTTGCCAGATCGGCGTTGTTTCATCCATCCGAATGAACGCCTGATCCGGTTCGCCTGGTGACCGCTTCACCACCGTGAGTTGCCTGCGCGGATTGTCCCACTTGAGTAGCGCCACATCGCCTTGCTCGAAAAGTTGCGTAAGGTTTTTGTCCTCTATCGAGAACATCTCCAGGTCCTGCCGATTATAGTAGAAGCGCAGCGCTCCCAGAATGCCCCACCACTTGAGGCCCGGCGGGAAGCCGTCGTAGATGAAGCGATGCACGCCCGGCGCGCGCACAGGCAAGCTGGCCGCGGCGGTGAGATAAGCCTGATTTTCATGCGCACCGGCCAACGCCGCGCGCCGATGGTCTCGCATCTTGTCATAGTTGAGTGGCAACCACACGGCCAGGAGCAACGCCGTACACCACCACGCATGCCGAGCCAGATAGGCTGCGGCGGCGATAGCCACGCCAATCATCGCGACATAAAGATAGGCGCCCGAGACCCGCCCCGGCAACACCAGCATCGGCGCCAGGAAGCAGATGGCGGCCACTGCGCCCAGCAGGATGCGCTGTCCTTCCACGAGGCAGAAGAAGAAAATCAGCAGGACCACGATTGGGTCGCCCGCATAGAATCGAATCGTCTTGTCCAGCGCTTCGAGAGAAAACTGCAGCCGGTAATCCTCGCCGGCTTTCTGGTTGACCAGCACACCCTGCAGCACGAACGAGGCGGCGATCGCCGCAAACGGCAGCACCCGCTTCCATTGCTTCTGGCCCACCAGCCATTCGTACGCGAGCAATACCGCCGGGAGCGCCACTGCATGTTCCTTTGACTTGTAGGCGAACCAAAACGCGGCCAACGAAAGCAGAAGCCGCCCGTCTATGTAGAAGATCAGAGCAGCCAGGCAAAACAGCGCGCACCATAGATCGAAGAGATACATGGGTTTCCACAGCGCGTCAAACAGCGCCATGTTGAAGATGAAAAACACCGTGCCTACGCCTGCCCGCCATCCGTCCAACCCAAGGCGCCGAAGCAGGAGCCACAGCAGCACGGCGTTGGCAAAATGCAGCAAGTGGATCGTTCCAACGTAGGGGCGGAATTGCAACCCGGCCGTGTTGGCCAGCACATAGTAGGTGAAGTGGCCCACCGGACGGAAGTGATTGGGGAAGTAGCGGGGCGAGAGTAGGCCGCTTAGGAACGTCGAAGCCGGCGTCGTGCGCGTCCACGCGATATTGTCCAGGTCATCGTCGGAGAACGTGCTTTGATAAGCGCCGCGGTTGGCCACGAAGAACAGGACCAGCACAGCGATCAGCGCCGCCACCGGCCCGAGTCTTCTCATTCGATCTATGATAAGCCCGGGCTACACTGTAGGAGCGTGCTAGCCTTCGCCCTCCTGCTTCTGGCGCTCGGTCCGCCGGTTACTCTCTTTGATGGAGATCTCGCCGTCCCCCGATCGCGCGCGCGCGGCATTCCGGTGAAGATCAACCGG
>JAYTKJ010000101.1:0-12185 GCA_043730365.1 Acidobacteriota bacterium
CCTTGCTGGAGCAGGGCGGTCTTGCCGATTTGGCGGGGTCCGGTCAGGACAACAACGGGATATTGGACCAAGACATCGGTGATCCGACGTATGTAATCCCTTCTGATCCACATACTTGGATAATATACGATCAGATCATAGAATGTCCAGGATCGGACCGAAGGATGTCCAGGATCGGATCGAAGGATGTCCAGGATCGGATCGAAGGATGTCCAGGATCGGATCGAAGGATGTTCAGGATCGGATCGAAGGATGTTCAGGATCGGATCGAAGGATGTTCAGGATCGGATCGAAGGATGTTCAGGATCGGATCGAAGGACAGCCCGAATCGCGTCGACACACAACACCGCCGCGTGCTTGGATTCGGGAATCAGACCGCCTACCGCCTCCTCTAGGTCGGACCCCTTCACCGCCCCCAGTTCGGTGCGCGTGCGCCCCATCATCCATTCGACCGTCGCGCTGCCAGTGGCGATCGACGCCGTGCAGCCGCGGGTCTTGTAGCCAACCTCGACGACGCGTTCTCCCTCGAATCGCACCGACAGGCGCATGATGTCGCCGCAAGCCGGGTTGACCACCTCGACCACGATGGCCGGCGGGGCGAGTTCACCAACGTGTCGTGGATTCTGAAAATGATCGAGTAGCCGTTCGGAATACATTCTGTGCTCCAATTGATTTTATGCTGCAGCAGCCGGTGGAGATCGGAGGGATAGTGCGAGACCGCGTGCGTACGCGCGAGTTTCAGTCGCTTTTCCTCTTCGTCACGTCGCGCTGCAATTCGGTCTGCCGCACCTGTTTCTATTTCGACAAGCTCAACTCGCGAGACGATCTGAGTTTCGACCAGATCCGCCGATTGTCCGAAACCGCTCCCCCGTTCCGCAAGTTGTGGCTGTCCGGCGGGGAGCCGACTCTGCGTCCGGAACTGGGCGAAATCGTGACGATGTTTGTGCGTAACAACGGCATCCGCAACGTCAACCTACCCACGAACGGGCTGTTACCGGACAAGCTCTTCGCTGCCGTTGACCTGATTACGGCGGCAGCGCCGGATGTGGCGATCGACGTCAACTTTTCGTTGGACGGACTGGCCAACACGCACGATGCGATTCGCGGCGTGCCGAACAACTTCGTGCGCACGCTTGAAACGGTACGCGCGGCCGAGCGCCGCTACCGGGGCAACCGCAAGGTGCGGCGCAATGTGGTGAGCGTCATCACACGAGAGAACTACGACGAGATCGTGCGCCTGGGCCTGCACATGCTCGAGGAGACGCACTCGGACGGCCACTACTTTGAAGTAGTGCGGGGGCAGGCGCCCGATCCGACGTTGAAGCAACTCACCCGCGAGGGCGTGACCGCCTTGCACCGTAAGCTGATGCCATTTCACCGCAAATACGCCGACCGTCTCTTTGCGCATTTGCCGATCGGAGTCCGGCAGATCGCCAAAATGTACTACCTGGGCAATCTGCGCCTGCACTTCGATCTACACGAGCAGAACATGGACCAGCCGCGCCAATGGCCGATGGCCTGTACGGCCGGTGAAACGGCACTGGTGGTGGATCACAACGGCAAGTTCCGCGCTTGCGAAATGCGGGGCATCGTGGGAGATCTGGGGGACTTCGGCTACGACACGGGCGCGGCTCTGGCGTCGACCGCCATGAGGAACGAAGTGAAGGCAATCACCACGGCCAATTGCTGGTGCACGCATAGCTGCTTTATTCAAGACTCGTCCAAGTTCTCAGCGCGGGTCCAGCTTTTCGAGATCCCCTGGGCGTGGTGGCGACAACGCTGGGACCGGCTGGAGAACGCACCACTCGACGAAATCGAGAGATTCAAGGCGCTCGAACTTGCCTGAGAGCATTCCCAATTTGGACCGCCGGCGGATGACGGTAGTAGCCGCTGTCATCGAACGCGCCGGACATATCTTGATCGGCCAACGCTCCAAGGGCGATTGGAACCAGATGAAGTGGGAGTTCCCCGGCGGCAAGATGGAACCGGCCGAATCCCCGCGCGAAGCCTTACAAAGAGAGCTGCGCGAAGAGCTGGACATTGCCGCCGACATCGGCGAGGAACTGACGCGCTACGAGTATCAATACCCTGGCAGGCCGCCGATCCACCTGATCTTTTTCCTGGTAGTGCGGTTCGAAGGAGAACCGAAAAATCTGGCCTTCAATCAGATCCGTTGGGAGGCGGCGGCGCGATTTCCAGACTACGAATTCCTGGACGGCGATATCGACTTCGTCAAACGTCTGGCACGCGGCGAGTGGCCGGCCGTAGCCACTACTTTGCCGTCGCCGCCGCATGCCCCTTGAGCTTGAACTCGACACTGCGCTCTCGATTGAGTTGCAGGCTGAGGGGTTCATCCACCAGCGCCAAACTGGTCCGATTGTGGCTGTGCTTGGTCGTGATGTAGTGCAGCGTATCGGCTTCTAGCCAATAGGCATAGGCCGCGTAGACGGTGCCGTCCTTGAGCCCAATGAGATAAACCGTGGGTGAGTCATCGTCACTCTTTTGGGCTGCAACCGGAGCCACCGGTTTGACGGGCTCAGGATGGGAAGGTACGGGGGCTTGATAGGCGCCCAACTCGGTATTGGCCGGATACTCGCGCATCATCGGCTGGCCGCGGTCAGGCGCGTAGTTCTGATTGATGATGACGCTGGGCGAGGGTTGCGGGGTGTTTACGACCGTGATGTTAGGTTGCTGCTGAGGTTGCTGTTGCGAATAGTCATAACCGCCACCATACCCGTAGCCGTATCCACCCACGTAGACAGGAACAGGCAGGATCACCGGGCCGCCTCCGGGCCGATGCTGCCGCTGGTTCCCTCCGGGCTGGGCGGGCCAAACGCCGCGCACGGCTGCTCCGAGGGCCGTGATATGTCCACTAGGCTGTTGTGGCTGGGGAATGCCGGTACCGGGGAAAACCACATTGCCGAATCCATGCCCCACAGGGCCAACACGCCCTTGGGCGAACGCCACTCCTGCCAGCAGCGGCAGGACGAACATAGCTTTCTTCATCGGGACCCACTCCCTTCGCACCCATTATGACGCAAGACGCGGTCAAGTGGTTTCCGTCCTGTAGGCGGCCAGGGCCAGTAGCCCCTCAATCGGCGCGGAGCATGCGGGCCGGGTCGATCCGGACAGCGCGAATCACCGGCGGCAATGCGGCGAGCACGGCGGCCGCGAAGATGGTTACCGCAGGCAGCGTGAGCATGGTTACATCTGTCGCCTTCACCTGGTAGAGAAGGGTTTCAAGGTAGCGCTCCGAAGCCACCCCGGCGGCCAGCCCGGCCGCTGCACCAATCAACACCATGCTGAAGACCTCGACCGTAACCCGGCGCACGACGTCGAACGATTGCGCGCCCAGTGCCATGCGGATGCCGATTTCGCGGCGGCGCTGTTGGACGGAAAATTCGAGGACGCCGAAGAGTCCAACCGCCGCCAGCAACAAGGCCACGGAGGCGAAAAAGAGCGCCAGCATTGCCAGCAGCCGCTCGCGAAGGGTGTGCGATTGCACGAGTTCTACCTGGGTGTTGACGTTGCTGACCCGGAACTCCGGCCGGGCACGCGAAACTTCCCGGCGATGCAGTTGCGCCACGGTGAGCGGATCCTGCGAAGCGGTACGAACGATGAACGTACCCCAGTCGGTCTTGCCGTTCCCGAATCGAAACGGAAAGTAGGCCGTCGGCCGGATGGCTTCACGCAAATTGCGGTAGCGGGCGTCCCGCACATAGCCAACGATCTCGAACTGGGAGGGCTTCTTGCCGTCTACGGGCCGCGCAAACGACTTCCCCACTGGATTCTGACCCTCGAAGAAGGCCTGTGCGAAACTCTCGTTGACGATGGCCTTTCCCGGATAGGGATCATCGAGACGGAAGTCCCGCCCGCCGATCACGGGGATCTTCATCGTCGCGAGCCAGCCGGGCGAGACCCTGAGAAAATACGGTTGGACATCTTCGCGCGGCGTTCCGTTGATCGAGACCACGTTGATCCAACCGTTGCCGCTCATGAGCGGCCATACCGATAACCCAACGGACTCGACCCCGCGAACGATACGCAGATGGTCG
Source organism: Acidobacteriota bacterium (assembly GCA_043730365.1). Lineage (GTDB taxonomy): Bacteria > Acidobacteriota > Terriglobia > Bryobacterales > Bryobacteraceae > VFZP01. Next base: position 4,056 of record JAYTKJ010000101.1, read on the forward strand.
ACCACCTGATCCCAATGAGCAGTTGGCTGCTCAGCCTCCGCCACTGTTTCAAGGATCAGCAATCGCTCGGAGGCAAAGCCCGTTGGCTGGTGCGAGAGGCGGTCGAATGTAGCTACAAAAAGCCCGGCCGTGAAGTGGACGAGAAAACAGAAAGCGACCTGCACGGCGACCAGCACATTCATCAAGCGCCGCCGCGCATGCGGATCTTCGCCCCCTTTGAGAGCGCTGACGGGCTTCACCGCGGCGGCTCGCCAAGCAGGCATCAGGCCGAATAGGACCGCAACCGCGAGAGCGAGCAGGACAGCAAAGCCCGTCACGCGCCAATCGGCCGGCAGTACGAGCCGCGCGGGATTGCCGGGCGAATTGATCGCACCCATCACGAACGGAGCCGCCCACCAGGCGAAGAGGCCACCAAAGGGCGGAGGCCAGCAGCGCCACCAGTACACTCTCGACCAGAACCAGTTGCACCAGTCGCCAACGTCCCGCGCCGATAGAGACACGCAACGCCATCTCGCGCGCTCGCGCCGCGGCCTGCGCGGACATCAGATTGGCCACGTTGGCGCAGGCGATCAACAGGACCAGCGCGACCAGCACGCCGAGAATCGCCAGCGGCTGCCGGTATTCCTTCTGCAGCCCGGAGACGCCGGCCGAGGCGGGCTCGAGGAACACCGGAGCATTTACGTATTGCTCGATGGTCCGGTTCGATTGGCCGCCGGTAAAGGTCTTGGCCTTCTCCTCCCGAAAAGCCCTCGTCGCGGCCTGCAGCGTCTGGCGTACCACATCCGCACTATGGCCGGGGCGCACCTGCACCCAAGTACGGAGCCAGGACCAGCCCAAATCTTCGATCGCCGCCTTGTTCATCATGATAGGAACGAAGACGTCGGTTAGAGTCCCGGTTTCGGTTCCTGTGAAGCCGCGCTCCAGTACACCAACGATCTCGACAGAGTCGTTGCCCAGGCGGAAGAAGCGGCCGACGGCTGTCGGATCGCGGCCGAACCGGCGCTGCCAATAGTCATACGAGAGCACGGCCCGGGGATGCGCGCCGGGCGTCACATCATCGTTCGACGTAAGCAGCCGACCCAAGAGAGGTTTGAGCCCGAAAGCTTTAAATGTCCGTCCGGAGACGTACTGGCAATAGGCTTTTTCCATCTCCTGATCGGAGCCATGAGTGAGATCGATCCGGGTCGCGTTGGCAATAGCCATCAGTTCGGCCTGATCTTTGACTGCTTCACGAAGCCGGCGAAAGTGCGGATACTCGAAACTGTCTCCGATGTCCGGTTTGCCGGTAAAGTCTCTGACCTGGTAGGTCAGAACGAATAGGCGCTCCGGCGAAGCAACAGGCAGCGGGCGCAGCAGGAGAGCGTCGACCAGACGGAACGCCGATACGCACGCACCGATGGCCAGCGCGAGGGACAGCACGGCGGCGGCTGACGGAATCTTGTGCTTCAGAAGCTGCCGGAAACCGAACACGACATCAGAGCGCAACGCGTCAAGCCACGTGATGAGCTTGAACTCACGGCTGGCTTCGCGCTGGCGCAGGACGGACCCGAACGCCCGGCGAGCCTCCGCAGGATCGCGGCCATGTTCCGCCGCCTCATCAAGGTGAGACTGCATTTCTTCGTCGAGATCGCGGATCAAGCGATCGGGCCGAAAAGCATTGGCGATTCTGGTTATCAGTGACATAGGTCAAGCCTTAATCGGCGCGGAGCATGCGGGCCGGGTCGATGCGGACCGCGCGAATCGCGGGCGGCAGCGCGGCGAGCAAGGTGGCCGCGAAGATGGTTACCGCGGGCAGCGTGAGCATGGTCACATCTGTCGCCTTCACCTGATAGAGGAGGGTTTCGAGGTAGCGCTCCGAGGCCACTCCGGCGGCGAGCCCGGCCGCCGCGCCGATCAGCACCATACTGAAAACCTCCACCGTAACCCGGCTCACCACGTCGAACGATTGCGCGCCCAGCGCCATGCGAATGCCGATTTCGCGGCGGCGCTGTTGCACCGAATAGTCGAGCACGCTGAAGAGTCCGACGCCGGCGAGCAGCAGAGCCACCACGGCGAAGAAGAGCGCGAGCATGGCCAGCAGCCGCTCACGGACGGTGTGGGACCGTACGAGCTCAGCTTGGGTGCGGACGTTGGTCACGCGGAATTCGGAGCGGGCCCGCGGGACTTCGAGACGTAGAACTTGAGCCATGGAGAGGGGGTCGGCCGAGACCGTGCGCACGATCAACGTGCCCTGGTCCATTCCACCAAGGCTGTCCCGAAAGGGGAGATAAGCGGCTGGGCGGATCGGCTCGCGCATATTGAGGTAGCGCGCATCGCGAACACAGCCGACTATTTCGACTCGCGAGCGTTTCACTCCGTCCATGGGGAGCTCAAACGACTCTCCCACCGGATCGCGCCCGTTGAAGTAGGCCTTGGCAAAGCTCTCATTGACAATGGCCGCCTTGGGATAAACATCGCCTTGACGGAAGTCCCGGCCACCGATCATGGGAATCCGCATCGTGGCGAGCCAGCCTGGCGAGACGGGCAGAAGATAGGGCTGAGTCTCCTCGTGGAGAACGCCCTTGACGAGAAGCGCGCTGGTCCAAATGTTGTTGCTCATGAGCGGCCAGGAGGCTACCGCAGCGGATTCTACGCCGGGCTGAGCCCGCAACGGATCGACGACCTGATCCCAGTGGGCCGCGGCCGGCGTCTTGGCTTTGGAACTGTCCCAAGTAGCAGGAGCCGCTCAGCGGCGAATCCAGGCGACTGTTGCGAGAGCCGGTCAAACGTCGCGATGAAAAGGCCAGCGGCAAATTGAACGAGAATGCAGAAGGCCACTTGCGCGGCGACCAGGACGTTTATGAGCCTTCGCCGCCCCCGCGAATCGTCACCACCCTTCAAGGCGTTCACTGGCTTAACCGCGGAAGCTCGAAGAGCGGGCATCAGGCCGAACAGGAGCGTCACGCCGAGAGCCAGCAGAATCGCAAATCCCATCACACGCCAATCGGCAGGCAACGCCAGACGCGCAGGATCGTCCGGCGGATTGATCGCGTTCACAACCAAAGGAGCGGCGGCCCAGGCGAACAGACCACCCAAACCCGAAGCCAGCGGCGCGACTAGAGCGCTTTCAACGAACACCAGTTGCCACAGACGTCCACGTCCGGCTCCGATCGAGACGCGCAGCGCCATCTCTCGCGCCCGGGCGGCGGCTTGGGCGGTCATGAGATTGGCGACGTTAACGCAAGCGATCATCAGCACCAGCGCGACCAGGGCACTGAGAATCGCCAGCGCCTGCCGATAGTCTTTCTGTGTGAAGGAGACACCGGCCGAGGCTGACTCGAGGCGCAGGGGCGCGTTGATGTACCGGTCAGTGGCGGCTTTCGACTGGCTCGTCATGCTCTTGGCTTCTTCTTCACGGAAGGCCTTCGTCGAGGCTTGCAACCTCTGCAGCACTTCCTCAACGCGAGCACCGGGAACTGGTTGTACCCAGGTGCGGAACCAACCCTATTTCGGATTCTCGATACTCTGCGCGTTCATCATGACGGGGATGAAGATGTCGGTGAAGGTCCCGGTTTCGGTGCCGGTGAACCCGCGCTCCACGACTCCGACAATTTCATATAAATCATCACCAATTCGAAAGCTCCGCCCCACGACTTGCTGGTCTAGCCCGAAGCGGCGCCGCCAATAGTCATACGAGAGAACGGCCTGCGGGTGAGCGCCCGGCTTGACATCGTCATTGGCACTGAGCAGCCGGCCCGCCGATGTCTTCAATCCAAGCGTAGTGAAAGTCCACCCTGAGACGTGCTGGCGATAAGCGCTCTCCACCTCGCCGCCGGCGCCATAGGTTAGATTGATGCGGCCCGGATACGAGATCGCCATCAGTTCGGCCTCGCCCTTCACCGCGTCCCGCAATCGGCGAAAGTTGGGATAGGTGAAACTGTCCATCGACTCGATCTTGCCCGTATGGCTGGTGAACTCATAGCTCAAAACAAATAGCCGCTCCGGTGACGCTACAGGAAGTGGGCGCAGCAGGAGCGCGTCCACCAACCGGAAAGCCGACACGCACGCACCGATGGCCAGCGCGAGCGAGAGCACCGCAGCGGCGGACGGAATCTTGTGCTTCAGCAGTTGCCGCAAACCGAACACGACATCCGAGCGCAGGGCGTCCAGCCACGTGACGAGCTTGGACTCGCGGCTGGCCTCGCGCTGACGCAAGACGGACCCGAACGCGCGGCGAGCCTCCGCCGGATCGCGGCCATGTTCCGCGGCTTCGTCGAGGTGAGATTGCAGCTCCTCGTCAAGATCGCTGTTCACACGATCGGGACGAAAGGCATTGCCGATTCTGGACAGTAGCGACATAGATCAAGCCATTTTCAGCACGCGACCTACAGCAGACGTTACCGCCTGCCAACGGGATTCTTCTGAGGCCAACTGCTTTCTGCCGGCGGCGGTCAAATCGTAGATCCGCGCACGGCGGCCGTTCTCCTTGACGGTCCACTCGGCGGTGATCCAGCCAGCCTCCTCCATGCGATGCAGTGCCGGATAGAGCGAGCCTTCTTCGACACGCAACACGTCTTCAGAGATTTCAGAGAGCGCGGTCATGATGGCGTAGCCATGCAAACGGCGGCGCCGGGACAGAATCTTGAGTACGATCAGGTCCAGCGAGCCTTGGAGCGAGTCTGGTTTCGGCATACTCAGACCTCTTAGTATATAGAGGTCTGAGTATAAGTCAAGGCCGGTCGGGATAGCCGATCAGGAAGTACGCCGCCCAATATTGGGGACCGGAGCGCCAGTCCGGCTGTGCAATCATCGCCAACTGAGCGCGGCGGAGGGCCTCCGCAGTGGAGAGCCCTCCTTGCCTGAGCTGTCGATAGAACTCATTGGTGAACGCACCACCGTCATCGAGCGTCGGCCAGTACGTGGACAAAACTCGCGCAGCGCCGGCGCGCAGCCAAGCGCGCGTGAGCCCCATCAGCCCTTCGCCCGCCGTCACGAGACCGGAGCCAGAGCGGCATCCGTTCATGACTACCAGGCTGCCGGGCAGCCGGTGCGCGCCGATCCATTCCGGCCCAACAAAGGAGGGGCGGCCTTCGGGGCCCGCTCCCAGTGCGAGCAGATTTTCCTGCGGCGCATCGGGAGCGGGCACGACATGGACAGCGAGATGAACGACGGAGGGTGACTTGGCCAAGGCGCTGGAAAACCCAGCGGTCGTGGCGTGCTCACCGAGGAGGATCTCAGCAGACTCCCAATAGCGAGCGCAAGCGCGGAGCTCGGCGTCCGAACCCGGGAGACGGGCGAGTTCGGCTTGACCGGCGTCACGGTCCGTCCGAGTCCAGCCGAAGGCGCGGCGCGGGTCAGCTTCGTTGTAGATCGGATCCCCAATACCGAGAAAGCGGCCGGCCCGAAGGGCGGGTTGCCGCCGTTCAAGAGCCCAGGCGCCGGGAATCAATTGCAAGGCATGCATTTCGGCCACGTAGACGGGCCGCGATGACTTGAAGGCAGTGACCAACGATGCCAGGGGAGCTTGAAAGATCTCACCATCGGCCGCCACCAACCAAGATTGGGCGGCGTGGACGGCTGGCGGGAGCCCCTCCAGCAGGACTTGAGCCAACTGGTAGGCGCGGGTCTGCCTTTCGAGTCCGGGGGCCGCATCGAGCCAGCCTTGCATTTGCTGCTGTATCGCTCTGCGAGGCGGAAGACGGGTGACCTCGAGCCGGCCCGCCGCAAGCGTCCAGGCCAGAGACTGCCGTTCGCCAAGTTGAAAGCTGATCAGCGCCTCCCGTCGGCCAAGCAGGTGCAGGGGAGTGGGCGAGTCCAAGCGCGACGCCGAATCGGCGGCATAGTCGGAGCCGGTTTCCAGTTCGGCTAAAGCCAGACGAAGCTGGCTGACGCGCTGGCGTACTTCTTCCTTCGGTTGTCGCAGTAGCTGCGAATGGGCCTCGTCCAAATCGGCGACGATGCTCCAGTATCGGTTGGACAGCGACGGGGGGATTGCCGGCCCCCCGTTGGCGGCACGGAGAGCCGCGGCCCGGCCGGCTTCGGAAACGGCAAAGGCCTCATGAAGCAGGAGGCGATTCCCGGTGCGGTCGAATTCGCTTAAGGCGGCGATCGCAAAGAGCTCGTGAGCTTCGGTAGGGCGGGCATTCTGAGAACGGAGCAGGTCTCCGGGCAACAGATAAGCCGGCGAAGAGTCAATACCCCGGATGGCGCGGCGCAAGTCTTCGAGTGCCCGCCTGGCATCTCCGAGAGCCAGCCGCGCCTGCCCGCGCAGCAGGTGCAGGCGCCAGGCTGGAAATTTGACGGCCGTAGAGATTCTCAGATCGGCGAGATCCAGAACAGCGAGAGCGTCGGCGGGGCGGTTGGCGCGCAGGCGGATGTCAGCCAAGTCATGATAGTCGGAAGCCATCTCCGGGTCGCCGTGGAGGTGCCGCAATCGAAGCGACTCGGTAATCGCGTGCTCGGCGGCGTCAAGTTCGCCACGCCGCGCCAACTCGCCTCCCACCACTTGCCAGACATCGGCGCGCTGTGCGGTCAGGCCTTCCCGTTCGGACAGTTCGATGACGGCGGTGAAGACGGGCAGCGCTTCGTCAAAGCGCCCGCTCCGCGCCAGCATCCGGGCGTATTGCATCCGCATCGTCGCTTTGCCTGAAGGATAAGATTTGTCCGGATAAGTATTCGCGGCTTGACGGGCCAATTCGAGCGCGCCACGAATGTTGCCGGCTGCCATGTAGATGTTGGACAGAGCATTCTCGGCGACCGCTGCCGTCTGCCAGTCTTTAGCCTCCAGCGCCAACCGCTTGGTGAGCACGAACTCCCGCGTGGCTTCTGCCAACCGTTGTTGCAGATGGAGTACGTAGCCTGAAATCTCGGAGGTCTTATACGCAAGGCGGTGGCGAGGATAGAGACGCGATAGCTCGCGGGAACGAGCGAGGGGTGCCTCGACACGGTCGGGGCGACTTTTGTATTGATGCACGTAACGAAGATCGACCGTCCACTGGCCAACTATTTTGGCGAATGCTTCGGAAGCCGCGGTACGCCTAACCGACCCTGACGCGGTAGTCAAGGCAGAGACAAGTAGCACGAGAAAAAGAGCAGCAACGCGCATGGGTTTAAGGTGATCGTGCGCCGGTGCACGCGACAGTCATTGAGGAAAGAGAGGCGGGACGTGCCGTCTCAGAAGGGGAGGGCCACGGCGGGCCTCTCCCCTAAATAGTGTATCAGCAGGGCCTAGAACCCCAAAATGGCCGGGGGGAACACGATGATCATGGGATCGTCAGTTTTCATTTTAGTTGCCTCCTTCGCTGGACTGAGCGGGGCGCAATCCCCGTCTCGATCCCAACAATACAGGAAGGCCTTGAAAAGACGGCATCTTCGAAATCACTCAAACTATTCAAACGAAATGAGAAACTTTATTTCGCTGAGAAGTCAACGCCTGCGGGCCGGGTTGTTACTCTTCAAGTTTGGCTGGCGAACTCTGGATGCTATTTGGGCGCGGGAGGCAGGGACGTCCGGTACAGCGGCACGGCGAATACCACTGAAGGTCTACGCTGCGCCACAAGGCAGGAATGATCCGTGCTCAGGCGAGGCTCGGCAAGCGTAAACACGGCGCGCCGGGTAAGTGATTGACGCACGCACCCGGCGGTTGCCCGACTATTTATCTTTCCGTAAGATCGCGATGACCTCGTTTCCCCTCGCGGTCTTCCCTGCATTGAACCCCAACAGCGTATAGCCTTGCGCACCGGCGTCCTGCAGTTCTTTCTGCATCGTTGAGGTCCTGGTCGTCGCGAGAAGCCGATAGGAAGAGCGCGGGTCCTGGCTTTTTTGCGAGTTTAGTTCCATGATGACAACCACTTCTTTCCCGCCAGCCGCAGATTCGAAGACGGTGTGATCCAGATACGAATATCCCCCGTCGGCCAGTTGCTGCATTTCACTTTGCATTGTCGAAGTCCTAGTGGTCGACAGCAGCCTATACTTGGGGATTTCCTGGCCCGGCACAATGGGCTCCTTCACCATCGCGATGATGACCTGTCCCCCGTTCATCGCCTTGCCACCCATCACTTTGCGGAAGCGATAGCCGGCGGCAGCCCCGTCATTGAGCTCTTTCTCCATCGTGGATGTCCTCGATGTCGCGAGCATTCGGTAGTCCAACGA
>JAYTKJ010000102.1:0-3390 GCA_043730365.1 Acidobacteriota bacterium
GTTGCAATGGCCTCAGCGGACGCAACTGGAATTTGGATGAACCGGGCCGAAGAACAGCTTCTAGCGAGCACCGTCGAGCAGCGCTTTGAACGCGAGGCGATGCCGCATCTGCGGGACTTGATAGGGACGGCGACTCGAATCATGGGCGACCGCGGGCGGGCGGAGGACGTCGTGCAGGACGTCTACCTGCAAGCTTGGAAATCGTTTGCGCGTTTTGAATCCGGCACCAACTGCCGCGCCTGGCTGTACAAGATCCTGTTCCACTGCATCCACCATTACCGGCGGAAATGGTTCCGGCTGGCGGTGATGCAGCCGATGGACGACTACACCGAAGCTACCGCCGCCTACACGCCGCCCATCCCGGAGCGGCTTACCGATGAGGATCTGCTGGCGGCGTTAGACAGAATCCCCAACGACTTCCGCGCGGTGATCCTGATGGTTGATGTTGAGGATTTCGCCTACAAAGAGGCGGCGGATATTTTGAGCGTGCCGATTGGGACCGTGATGTCGCGGTTAAGCCGGGGGCGGAAGGCGATGCGGGAACTATTGGTTGCGAAGGAGGCCGGCCGATGAACGCGGATTGCCACCGGGCGCTGTTGAACCTGGATCGGGAGCCGGGGCCGATGGACCTGGCGCATCTGGCCGATTGCGAAGCCTGCCGCGCCGAGGCGGCGCTGCGGGAACGTGTGCGATTGGGACTGCAACGAGCCGTGCGGTCGTCGCCCGTGGACGCGGCACTGGAACAGCGCGTCCGGGCATCGCTTGCCGCGCCGCGGATTCCCGATTGGCGAATGTACGCCGCGGCTGCGGGGTTCTTGATAGCGGTCGGCTCCTACTGGGCTGTGCCGTGGGCGGAGAACCGCATGGCGGAAAGCGCTTATTTCCACGCGTTGCCGGACAGCGTGAGCCGCATTATGCGCGTCGGCTTGTCCGATCATGTTCACTGTGCGGTGTTCCGGAAATGGCCGAAACAGGCCGCGCCGGAAGAGTTGCCGGCGCCTTACCGGCCCATACTGGCGCACATTCCGGCGGGCTATCGCGTGGTCGCTGGGCATGAGTGCAAGGCGCAAGGCCGCTCGTTTATTCATCTGGTGATGCGGAGTCCGGAAGAGAAAATAGTTTCGCTGGTCATGACCCGCAAGGAAGCCGGGGAGACGCTCGCGACGAGCCCCTTGCGGCGCGTGATGGGCGCATCGCCCGTGTTCACCGAAGACGTGCCGCGATACCGGATCGCGGGGTTTCAGGCGGCTTCGTTTCTGGTCTTCGTCGTCTCGGACATGGGCGGGACGGAGAATGAACAACTGGCGTTGACGCTCGCCGGGCCGGTGACGGCGATGCTCGATACGCTGGGCTAACGGCGGTTCCAAACGGCATAGCGTTCTCCGCCTTTTTTCGACGGCGCGTAAGCGGTGGGCCGCTGCTTTCCGAAAGAGCTTACGCAGGTTTGTCGCGGCGCTTCCCCGCTCGAGAATGCGAGGCGAATGCCGCCAGGGCCGTCGCTGCTAAGAGTCCTCTACATCTTTAGCTGGGGGCCTTCGCCCCGCCCGTCATGTTCAGGCAGAATCGCCATTCCTCACCAACGAACTCATAAATGCCGTGATTCGAGTCGCCCGCCTCGGGTCCGGTTTCGAAGTGCGGGGCCAGGGTCTTCGGCGCTGCGCCCTCGTATGGCGAGCCACTGGCGCGGCGGGTTGGTGGGCGCGCGGGCGCACCGCTCCCCACGCTACGACCTCGACTTCGATGCGGTCCTTCTGGACGTCCGCGCCCGCCGTCGGGAACAGGCCGCCGTGTCGAATGATGCCGGTCTTGTAATCCTCGCGCCGGTCGTAAAGGGCCTTCCAATCCGGCGCTTCGCCCAGCAGCGTCCACGTCTCGCCGAGCACCTTGTTGACGAAAACTTGAAGCAGTGAGGAATTCTTCGGCGCCTGCTCGAACTGCTTGGCGGCATCGCCCCACGAGAACCAACCGACAGGACTTTAGAGGCTGGAGATGTGGAAGCCAGCCGTCCTGCCGTCGCCCTTGGCTCGGGTGCGCCACTCGCCGCGCGCAAGCATCGACTGCTTCTGATGGGTGCGAATCTCCTGGCCGCCGGGCTCGCAGACATGAGCCGCGCTCCGCGGATCGCCCTTGCGCCACCGGAGTTGTGCGAACTTCAGGATCTGGAGGTCGCGGCACGTCGGGCAAGGCACCCAGTCTTTCCGCTGGTCGCTTTCTTCATACGCCGCCTCGATCCAGCTCATTCCGGTGATCTTCGGCGTCAACACTAGAAACACTTTGCGGCGCGAATGTTAGGGTGCGCGCCATCGCCGCGGTAAGCGTCCACCTCGTCCAAGAACAGGTACCGCGCCGCCATCGACCGCAGACCGGCCGCGCTGTTCGCGCCGGTCATCACCAGCACGCCGCCCGGAAAATCCTTTGACAGAACCGTGTTGCCGGAGACGCGCGACCGGGGATCGCGGCCGAGCTTCCGCAGGACATCCGACTCATGCTTGGTATAAATAGGATCAGCGGCTCGATGCGCCGCTTCGAGTTGCGCTTGGCCATCTTGAGGGGCTTCAACACGAAGCCGAGACGACGGACCATCGGGTGCATGCCTTCGTCAGGCCGCGACCGGAATTCGCTCTCGCAGAAACTCTGGCGCAAAGTCCGCGCCGGTGTCCCAGGCTAGAGTATAGTGTGCGACCGAAAAGCGCTTGAAACGCTCAACGTCACGGAGCGGCCCAAAAACCGGGCCTTCCAGTTCTTCTTCCAGGTCCACTTCACCAGCGGTGCCGTCGCTGAACCGGAGCCACATGGAGTAATCCCGAACGTAACGTGCTTCAAGAACGTGAAGAAACATCTCATCACTCCAAGGGTTGAAACGCCTTCAGCGGATTCTTGGTCTGAGCAAGAGACCAATTCTCGGCCAACTCCGCCTTGTGTAAAGAGTACCACTCCAAAACCAGATTTAACGCCCGGCGCGGAAACTTCCCTGCGACGATCCCCGTGTGGATATCCACCGTGATTTCAAACTCCCCGTATCCGGCATGAAAGTGGGTGGCCCGTGCTCACGGTAGAACATGCAAATCACGACTCCCAGAAAGCGACTTAGTTCGGGCATGCTCCTCTATCTTACCGCCTCGTGTTTAGCCTGATCAGAGCCATAATCGCCATCAAAGCCTTCTATACAACCATATTCCAGCCAGACTCGGAAATCGTCGTCATCTCAAGATCGCTCCAACAAGCCGGTCTGCTCCTCAACAAAGTGTGCGCATCCGCCGCCGTCCTGGGCTTCCCCCGCAGCCGCCGCCACCGCCCCCCTACTGCCCCCGAGCCAACCGCTCCGCCAGCATCGGCGGCAACCCCGAATCGCGCACCCGCTGTTGCGCCCCGTTCAAATCGTATGGCACC
>JAYTKJ010000103.1:0-5017 GCA_043730365.1 Acidobacteriota bacterium
GAGCGCTTCGCCCGCGCTGGCCACATGCCGGTTACCGTTTGGCTCACGGCGCGCAAAGAGCTGGCTTCGCTGCTGGAGCGCCGGCTCTTTGACCGCGGCTGCCAGGTGCAATCGCTCACTGACGAAGTAGAGTCGCACCTGCTGCCGGCGTTGTCGCGGCTGCTCAATCGCGCGGGCCTGATCGTGGTCTGCTCGTCGCTTGACCCGGCTCCCGAGGGCGCGATCGCCTTTGCGCCGGAGTCTTTGCCCTCAGCCGATTTGGCGGCGGTAGAGCATATCATCGCCGAGCTGGACCGCCGGGGTATTTTCCTGCCCGCTGATTTCTCCTCCGCCGAAGGCATTTAGACGATCGCCGACAGCCGATAATTTCTGTTGGATCTTCAGAGTTCATTCAGAATCGGAGTTCAGAATGGTGGTGAGCCTGCCGGGCTCCTACGAGGAGTGAAGATGCGTACCGTGGCAACGACGACCGTATTGATACTGACCGGCCTGACCATGCTGGCCGCGGATGACTTTCAAGCGGTTTTCATTGTCGACAAGAAGACGCTTGGAGTGAAGGGAGCCAATCCCTATTTCAATCTCACGCCGGGTTACACCTTGGAGTACCGGCACGGAAGCGCTTCGGACACCATCACCGTTTTGCCGGAAACGAAGATGATCGACGGCGTTGAGACCCGCGCGGTGGAACACCGCGAGACGAAAAATGGCAAACTCGCCGAGGTGACCCGCGACTACTATGCCATCGACTCGATAACCAACGACGTCTACTACTTCGGCGAAGAAGTGGATGTCATCAAGGACGGGAAAGTCGTGGACCACGAAGGGACCTGGCTGTCCGGTGTGAAAGGCGCCAAGTTCGGCCTGATGATGCCCGCCGAGCCGCGAGCGGGGCAAAAATTTTATCAGGAACTAGCGCCAGGCGTGGCCATGGACCGCGTTGAGATTGTGTCGGTGGAAGAGAAAGTAACAACCAGAGCTGGCGTATTCGAGAAATGCGTTCACGTTCGGGAATCAAGCCCCCTTGAAAAACTCCTGGGCGACAGCAAATGGTATGCGCCTCGCGTCGGTCAAGTAAAGGACGGCAAGATGGCATTGGTCAAGTACAGCGCCAAGTGACCGGGCCTCTTGGGGTAATACAATGACGAGGCTCTGGTATGTGATGTTCATCTGCACTCTGGCTGGTCAGGAGCCCTCACCAGGCACCTTCAAACCCAGAAACGGGCCAGCCGTGAGCGACGTTGACACCTCCAACGCCTTAGTGGCCGGACGAGTGCTTCGCGTCGCACTGGATCGCCCTTTCCTTCGCCTTTCCAAGTTGAAACCAGGTGTGGAATTGGATGGCCGCCTGCTCCGGCCTGTCTATTCAGGCGAACGGCTCTTACTTCCGGAAGGGACCAAAGTCCATGTCGTGGTTGATCGCACCGAGAAGCAAAAGCTCAAGAAGAAGCAGCCAGCCGGAGTCCTTGAGCGCGCCGAGCGAGCTCGCAATCTTAAGTTCGGCGCTCCCACAACGTACCAGGTGTTTCTGCGTCCAGCGATGGTGACGCTGCCCGACGGGACCAGGCAAGAAATGAAAGTCTCGTTCATTCGCGGAGGGGATGTCGTCTCGCTCCATCCAAAAGGCAGCGACATCAAACTGGGAAATTCCTCAATCGGGGGCGGTGCTGTCCAGGATGTCAAAGACAAGGCGGCTGAAGTGAAAGACGCCAAGAAGACAGCGAAGGACTCAATCAACAAGTATCGCCATCCGCAATTGACACTCAGGCTTGACGAGACGGCCGTTCTCACGGCACTGTCAGCGGCGCCGCCGCCGGCTGCTTCGCGACAGAAGACGATCACAATTCCAATGGGCACGCGGGCCCGGCTTACTTTGCTAGATGCCTTGAACACCAGCCAGAACAAGCAGGGCGAACAATTTCTGGCCCGCCTGGAAGAGCCGATAAAACAGGATGGCCAGACGATTCTTCCGCAGGGGTGCCTGTTCCAGGGGCGCATTGCCAGAGTGACAGCTCCACGCAGGCTGAGCCGGGCCGGCTCGATGCAACTGGTGTTCGAATCGGTTTCGCTACCCGAGGGGGACGTCCAGAAAATCGTGGCGTCTCTTGGGGCCGTTGAAGCCGACGCCAAGCAGGCGGTGAAGATGGACGACGAGGGTGGACTGAAGGGCGGTAGCCAGGATAAGAAACGCGCGATCGCTTCAGCGGCGGTGGCGATCGTGGTAGGGCAAGTAGTCGATGAACTCACCAGCGCGCCGATTGAGGCGGCCGTCGGCGCTGTGGCTAGCGACGCGGTTGGTCCGATCGTAGGAGTTGCTACCGGAATCTTCTTTTACTTGGCGGCCAAGGGCAAGGATGTTGAGGTTCAGGAGCAGACTGACCTCGAAATCACCTTTGGGCGCCCCCTCACCATTCCCGCGCTGGCAAAGTCATCGCAGGGCGCTCCTCAATTCTGAACCGGCCCCGGACACTAAGTCTTTTCACCAATCGCGCCACGCCCGCCGTTGGCCGATGCTACGTCATGCCGATCACACGGCGCAGCGCGCTCGGGCTCCTCTCAGGAGCCGTCATTGCCATGCCCGCTGCCACCGCCACGCCAAAGCGCGAAACCGGCTGGACGCCACCCCGCGCCCTTGATCTGGAACAAACCTGGCCGTGGATCAAATCGTACCGTCGCGCCGCGATTCGACTGCATCCGGACGCCGCCGCGCAGCCACTGCCCCCGGCGGCGTCCAAGATCGGCGGGGCGTTCTTGTGGCCCTCGAATGAAGCGTGGCCGTTTTGCCGTGAGCGTGACCCTGAGCATGAGATCAAAGCCCAAACCTGGGAAGACTTCCGGGAGCATCAGCGCGACGCCAAGCTCATGGAGAAAATGTTCAAGCCGGGAACCAACCTCAAACTTACTGCCCAACAGTTTGAGCAGATGTTTGAGCGCGAGAAGGCCAACGGCCTGCCCCAACTCACCAGCGCCGAGTTAGCCGAGGCCAGGAAGACGTTCGACGAGATGAACGCGCTCATGGCGCAAATGAAGCTGCCGCACCACACCGCCTACCTGCCGGTGATTCAGCTTCGCCGCGACGAGCTTCCCGAACTGCCGTGGCCTTCGGGCAAGGACATCTTTCAATTGCTCTGGTGCCCGCGCGTGCATTGGGAAGGCAACGGCATGCACAATCCGGAAGAGCCTCCTCGGCAAAGCCCGGGGTTCGTGCTTAAGTGGAGAACCGAGCGCTTGGTAGGCCCGGTGTTGACCAAGCCGCCTAAGCCCCGTGAGTCTCCCGGTCTGACCGAATGCACCCTGCATCCGGAGGAGATCGTTGAGTACCCACAGGCCGAAGAGTTTGGTTATGACCAGATCCAGCCGCATCTGGATCGGCTGGCGTCGCGGCTACTTGCTCGCCCCGGAGGCAGCGAGGGAACGGACGCACACTGGCGCTACAGCTATGACTTGGCCGTCGCGCCCGGCTCCAAGCTGCTCGGCTACCCGCAATGGATTCAGGGTGACGAGACACCGGAATGCACGAGCTGCGGCAGCCGGATGCGGCTGCTGGTGACGTGCGCCAGCCAGGAGGACTCGCACAACACCATATGGTCTCCCGCGGCCCGGCGCGCCCAGCCTGACCGGTTCGAGAATCCGAGCAGTCAAAACTGGGGCGATTGGAGCAACGCCTACATCTTTTTCTGCGCCAAGTGCCAGCCGTTACGGATCCGGTCCATCGTGCAAACTTCCTGATCTTGGAACCTGAGGGGGATCTGCTCCGTCATGAAAGGCATGCTGGTCGTGTTTGCCCTGCCTCTCCTTTTCGCCGCGGCCGCGGCCCCACCGGATGCCCGTGATATCGTCAAAATCGCCATTGACCGCGAGATCCATAATCAGCGGCAATTGGCCAACTACACATGGCAAGAGGAGTCCGTAGTGCGGGTGGATGGCCACGTGAAGAAGAAGGTTAAAGAGCACTTCTCTATAGACGGGTCAAACTATTCGAAGCTGGCGGAGAAGGACGGCCGCCCGTTGCCGGATGCCGAGGCCCGCAAAGAACAGGCGAAGATGGACAAAGAAATCGCCCGGCGCAAGAATGAATCGCCGTCACAGCGTGACAAGCGCCTGGCCGCCGAGCGCAAAGAGGTGGCCGAGGGGATCAAGTTCCGCGAGGACGTGCTGCGGGCGTTCGACTTCAAGATCGAAGGCGACGACGTGGTGAACGGATTCAAGGCGTGGCGGATCGCCGGGACGCGGCGCGTCGATTTCAAACCGAAGTCCCGCGATGGCAAGATGCTGGCCAAGCTGCGCGGGCATCTATGGGTCCATCAAGAATCAAATGAGTGGCTGAAGTTCGACGTCGAGACGCTGGAGAAATTCACGTTTGGCGCCTTCCTGGCTACTGTGGCGCCGGGCGCGCATATCTCTTCGCAGCAGATGCGGGTGAACGATAGCTTGTGGCATCCCGAGTGGATGCGAGTGACCCTGCAAGGCCGGGCGTTGTGGAAGAAGATTGACTTCAACATGGAAGACCGGTATCGGAACTTCCGGAAGTTCCAGACCGAGTCGCGCATTGTCGAAACCGCCTCGGAGCCCACGCCGTAATGACGCGCATTATTGACGCGCGTCCGGCTCCCACCGCCGTTGCCGTACTTCAAGCCGGCGCCTCAGGCGTGCGGCTCAAATTTCCAGGCCGGCGGAACCAGTCCCTTTACGCGGAGGTAAGTGACTATCTGTCCGCGGTGATGCGCCGTGTGCATATAGGCCCGGAACAGCATGTCTACGGACGAGTGCGGCTGAGTCTTCGGGAACGGCTTGATGTCGGTCCGCATCAGATCCTTCTCAGTCATCCGGTCGAGCACGGCCAGCGTGAAATCAAACGCGGCCACCACGAACTTGCGTAGCGCCTCTTTGTTCTCCACCGGGTATTCGGTGCGGACATCCGCGTAGCTTTTCGGCAGCTTATCCTCGGCGCCCAGCGGGCCGAACGCTCGAAAATAAACGACGTTGACCCAGGCAAGGTGGCCAAGCTGATCGCCGAAAC
>JAYTKJ010000104.1:0-2394 GCA_043730365.1 Acidobacteriota bacterium
AACTGAACGGAAGGATGGCGGGGGTTCCCGGCAAACAAAGCGAACTGCTTATCCGCGCGGTGCTGAATGTACTCAGGCAACTTGTTATAACGCTCCCAAAATTCGGGAAGCGTTTTGGATTGGAAAATCACTGCTGGGACTGCAATTGTTCCCGTCTCGCTTTTGCTTCCGCCTGGCCCTCTTCCAGGGGACGGGCCTGACCTTCGGCAAGATCGCGCTTCACTTTCGCAACCCAAGCCATACCGCGGCCACCGGGCGAGAAGTCTTTGACCATTTGCTTGTCCCACTCGTCGTAATCAAGCTCGTTTAGCCACGCGGCCAGCGAATGCCGATCACCCTCCGGCAACCCCGCAATCGCCACTTTGATGGATTCCATCGTCATATCCCAACCATAGCTTGAAAGAGGCCCCAGCGCAAACGTCGTGCGCACCGTTTGAAAATGACTCTATGTAAATGCGCCGGCTCCGGTAGCCGATACCGCGCCATGATCTACCTATGCGACGCCCACCGGAATTGTGGAAGAATCGGCCTTTGCTCTGGTCCACCGGTACGGGCACTGATGTTTGGGAGCTATTTCGAGCGGCGACATGCGCGCCATGCGGCGGCTGCTAAAGAAAGACCCGTCGCTCGTACGGAGCCACTATAGTTATCGGACTCTATTGAACAATGCCAGGTTCACTCTCCCCCATTAATCACAGCAGACTTTTCTCAGCGGTCGCGACAGGAAGAAATAGCGTAAGCGGCTGGCTGAGAAGAGCAATGAATCCGTGGTGGCGATAGAACGCCGCCGCCTTCTCGTCCTTAGCATCAACGAGTAGCGCGTAGACGGCGGGTGCCGAGCCCATCACGCGGCGCAAGGCATCGGCCAGCAACGCTCCGCCAAGCCCCCGGCCCTGAAACCGTGCATCCACGGCAAGACGCCCAACACGCACGGCCGGAATACTCGGATAGCGGGGGAGTTTCTTCGCAAGGTCCGGAGGAAGTTCCGTGATCGGAATGCCGGCCGATGCGAGCGTGTAGTACGCGGCTACCAATTTTGTGGTCACTTCCACCGCGACGAAGCAAGTAGCTACACGACGGCGGATGTCCTGCGTCGCCTGCGTTTGGAAGTAACGGTCGAGCGGGTCCTGTCCACAGGCGAACTCGGTTCGATCATGCGCTTCGCCGAGCGGCTCCAACCGGAAGGGATTACTCATGCCGGGCCGAGCAGACGATTTCGTCGCTCGAAGGCCCGGCGGAGCGCGACCGTGGGTTCCGGCGGGGTGAGCAGTGCATCGGCGATTCGACGTTGGTCCCCGACCGACAGCCGGATGATCTCGCCGATTTCAATCGTCTTCACCGCGGCGTCGCGTGCGGCCGTCACCACAAAGTCCGTAAGAGAGCGGCCTTGCATTTCGGCGGCGCGCTTCAGCAGCGCATGAACGTCGGCGGGCAGGCGAGCCTCCAGACGGGCGGTGGTGATCTCCTTGTCCATGGCTAAACTATATGGCAATTTGCCGTACATGTCAAAAAGTACTGGATGGTCTGACTTCGCCAGCCCGGCGTACTTCCTCGCTGGCGACCGAATCGATGAGTGTCCGTCTACCACACCCCAAAACCTCAACCGGCGATACACTTCTTTCCGGTCTCCCACCTTCACCACCAGGACCAGCAGGACCTCATCCAAAATCTGAAAGATGGATCGGTAGTTCTTCCCCGGCCCCACGTAGATGCGATAGAGCTTCTCCTTCGACTCCAACTTCTCCACTCCGTGAGGACGCGGATTCTCTTCCAGCCGGAGCGGATCCCGGTTCAACTGCTTTCGGACGTGAGGATCCAGCTTTCGCGGATCCCGCTCGGCGGCGGGAGTGACGTCAACGCGGTCGGCCGGACACGCAGACTTGTCCAGTACAAGATGAGCCTGGGGGAATTATTGATTCCAACACAAGATGAGCCTGGAACTGGGCATGCTGGGGAGTTGAAGATCAGCATGGAAGACGGGAAAGAGTTGAGCCTGGAACAGATCCGGGCATTTGTGAAAGAGAGCGAGGGAATCGGCTTCACCGGAGAGGAGCGGGGCGAGGTATATGGGTGATTGGACGGGCTGCTTTGCCGGCATGAATACTGGAAGCTGACGCGAGCGGAGAAGGGGTTGCCGCGAGGCTACAGCGAGAAGACGACCGGGCTGAGCCGCGCGCAAATCAGGCGGCTGATCGCCTGGTATTTGCAGGAGGGGAAGGTGGCGGGGCGGCCGTACCGGCGGCGGTGGACGAAGCGCATGAGACGCCCTGTGGATCCGCCAGCCGGCGGACACTACCGGCAGCGGCTTCGGCGGGGCGAGGATGTCGTATCATGCTAAACGAGGCGGGTTTGGGTTATGTACCAGGTCATGATTCTCGATGCGACCGGCCGCAA
>JAYTKJ010000105.1:0-11268 GCA_043730365.1 Acidobacteriota bacterium
GAGGGTAGCCCCCTTCTTCGCTTCAATGTCTTGTCGAGATCCTATTGGCCGGTTTTCAGCCGTCCCTCATTGGCCGGTTTTGGCCGTCCCCCGAGGAACCAGAAGCCAACTTTCTTCTGCCACGAGGGATGTAGGTGGGCATCGACCTCATCGATCATTACGACGCCGGGCACCATGACATGTAGATTCTCGCTATCGAAGATCGCATCTTCTGGATAGACCCGGCTCACTTGGCGTATTAGTTCAAAAGTCATGCTAAGGATCGACCGATAGCCATCACCAAGTTCCTCAACTTCGATAGGGAATCCGCTCTTACCCCGAAAGGTGACTCCTCGCGAGGAGACCCCTGCAAGCTTCATCTCATGCGGCAAGAAGCCGTCTTGATTTACAAAGTGTTTCAAGCGCGGCAGTAAGCCCCCTTCTGGCGAGTGCTCGAGCTTTTTATAGTTCAATTCCCTTAGCCAATAGAGGCCCTCTGTGAGAGCGACATTCTCACCGAGAACGGATATATGGGCACCAAGTCTGGGGTTTGACAGAAAGCTTCTCTCTGCTTCCTTGTCACCGCCAGTGAACCTTCGAAATGGCCCATACGCTGCTGAGAACCACCCCGCACCACTCCCCCAGACGTGACGCTCAGCCGGCAGCTTACCCTTTAAACGGCGATTGACCAATTGCACTGGTTCTCCAGCCTCCTCGGTCCGAATTAGCCTTACCAGTGCGGCCACTGAGTTTGCAGCTCCGATGCGACCTTTTCCGGAGAAGAAATCCGAACTCGCGTCGGGAACGATCTCAACTCGGGCCAATCCCATGGATGCTCCGGTCCGCAGCCAAACATTCCAATCCTGCCTCGCCGCCTGGGCCTCCTTGGGTCCAACTAGCGCAAGTGCCATAGCCTTTAGAAAGGACGACTTTCCCGAGCCATTGTCACCAAGGATGACGTGCCAACCAGGACCTTCTTGGTTCGGTTTCCAGTCGAGTGCCTGTATAGATCGAATATTCCGAATCAAAGCCCGCCGAATGTACATTCGAAGACTATTCTGCCACGTTTTCCCCGACGGAAGGGTGGATGGGGAAGACATCAAAGTGGCTGAAGTATCACTGCTGAAACATCGAACGTTGGTTCCCCAGAGTCACTCTTGTCACCCATAACCCCGCGAAAGTTGGACTAAAGAGCGCCCCAGGGATGATCTGGATGCAATACGCTAAATCCGGGCTTGTGGCCTCTACCGGCGAACGGAATCCCTGAGTCCGCAATGCCCTGCGCCAATCAAGAGACCCGCCGCGCCACATTCTTCCGGATTGTCGTGGAGAAACTGTACGGCCAGGAATCGTTACCCCCTCTATGGTGAAGATCCAGCCCATGTCGTCTCGCAGGCAGCCGCCGACAGTGACGAAACGGCCCTGGCAAAATTGCGGGTGTCGAACAAAGTCTACTTCGTCAAGACCCACGAGCTGCCGAGCGACGACAGTCCGGCGATCCTGCTGGTGCGCGACGGCCGCGACGCCATGGTTTCGTTTGCTCACTATATAGAGGACTGCGGCGTGGTGCGCTGGTCGCCGGTCGGGCAGTTCGTCGCCAATCTCGAGGCCTGCCGCCAGGAACTGCTCCACGGGCGCCCGCGCTTCGACCAGCTGCTCCGGCGGATCTTGACTTCGATTGGCCGGGCCACTACCAAGCGTGGCGCGCGCGGCCAACAGACTGTGCCGTGGTCAAGTTTGAATTGCTCATCCGCCAACCCGAGAGCACGAGTCAAGGTGCACTGGATGCCCTACGACTCGGATTAATTCGCGGCACCAACGCCGAGACTCCGGCCTTCGACCAACTGCACGAAAAAGATCCCAAATTTTTCCGCGCGGGACGGGTGGGGCAACGGCAAGGAGCGATGACTAACGAGGGAATGCCCTGGGCCGGCTAAGTATGCTGAGCCGCCGCGGCACCCGCCCAACCACCGGCTGGGCTGAAGGCTAGACTGGCTAGACTGGCGAACATGGCAACCCGAGAGGAGGTCGCATCGGTTGTGCGAGCGGGCAGCCTCGCTCGCCGCAATGGAGATCTCCACGAAGCGGGGCAGCACCTGAACAAAGCGGCCGGCATGTGCGGTCCAGACCAGGATTACGAACGCGCGATCACCCTGCGCGAACTCGCCGAGTTGGCGCGCGACAACCACGATTTGAGCGGCGCGCAAGCGCACTACGAACAGGCCGTGGCGCTGCTGCGCGGCTCCGCGGATCGGCTGAAGTATGCCCATACAATCCGCCATTTGGGAGACGTCCATGCCGAGCAGCAGCACTGGCCCGAAGCGGAACGTTGTTTCGTCGAAGCGTTGAACGTGTATCGAAGCCACCCCTCGCCCGGCGCCTTGGATCTGGCTAATGCGATCCGCGCCTGCGCCGCCCTGAAGACAGCAACTGGGCGGCGCGAGGAAGCGCGCGCGCTGTGGGCCGAGGCCGGTGAGTTGTATGAATCGCTGGGCATCGCCGACGGCGTCGAAGAGTGCCGCCGCCAAGCCGATCAGCGGGCGTAGCCGGAGTCCAACTCCGCAAAATTTTCTGTGATAGACTCTCGACCGAGCCGGGACCGTAAATCCGGCCACACACAAGGGGGCTGTCATGATACTGAGACATTCAGCTTGGCTCGCGTGGTTGCTGGCGGTGGCTGCCGTCAGACTGTCCGCGCAAACCGCGACGGGAAACATCATCGGCAACGTCACAGACGCATCGGGGGCGGCCTCTCCAGGTGTAGAAGTCACGGTCGTGAACCCTGCCACCGGCGTATCCAGCAAGGTGGTAGCGGATGACCAGGGGATGTACCGCGCGTTCTATCTGGCTCCAGGAGTGTACAACCTGAGCTTCCAGAAGACTGGCTTCAGCACCATGCGGCGCACCGAGGTAGCGTTACGTTCGAACGACACTTTGACGATTAATGTGCAACTCCAGATCGGCAGTGTCGTCGAAAACATCCAGGTGACGGCGGCCACGCCACTGCTGGAGACGGCGACCTCCACCACCGGCACCGTGCTGGCCGGACGTCAGATGAATGCTATCCCCATCATGCAGCGCTATACGTGGATGGCCATGTACCTTATGCCGGGCGTGACCAGCGTGAACGGGTTCCATATCGCCGGCGCGCGCGACCGCGGCATCGGTTACCAGTCAGACGGCATTCCGGCCACCGAACCAATTCGCAGCGGCGTCGCCACGAACCGCATCATGTCCACGACGAACAACGCCATTGAAGAAGTCAAGATGGTGACGACGGTACTGCCCGCCGACAGTGGACACTCGGCTGGCGGGATGCTCAGCATCACCTTCAAATCCGGCACCAATAGTCTGCACGGGGAAGCAGAGGACCGCTACATCAACAATCCCCTGCTTCATCGCGCGTACTTCAACCTGCTTCGCCCGACGGCCCCGTTCAGCTACCACGAACTCTCAGGCCTGCTGAGCGGACCGGTCTATCTCCCCAAACTCTACAACGGTAAGAACCGGACGTTCTTTCTGTTTGGATGGTCCCGGCACCACGAGAAATACAATCAGCAGGTGTTTGCCGACGTACCGAACGAGGCCATGTTAGGAGGCGACTTCTCCTTCGGCGGGCAAGGTTTCCCGATTTTCGATCCGGCCTCGACGCGGCAGAACGCCGCGGGCCAGTGGGTGCGCGACGCCTTCCCGAACAACGTGGTTCCCAGAGGCCGATTCGACCCGGTCGCCACGAAGTTTCTCAGCTTTCAACCATGGAACAAGGCCAATAACCTGGGTGGCGCGGGGTTTGTGGACCGCACGGGTCCTCACCAGAATTTCGGAACGGAATCGAAGTACCGGTCCTACCGCACACGCTGGGATACGAAGATCGATCACATAGTCAACCAGAACAACCGCCTCTTCGGGCGCTACTCGCACGCGCGCAATAGAGCGTGGGGAAATGCCATCGCGCTCAACTGGGAACTGCTGGATGGCAATCGCGTTATGACGCCCAGCGATCAGATCAACGCCGTCATCTCCGACACGCACATATTCGGGCCCACGCTCATTCTCGAGACGCGGGTTGGAATGAACCGCCGCAAAGAGTCCCGAACGCCGCTTGGAATCGGAGAGAACTGGGGGAAACAATTGGGTATTCCCGGTATCAGCGGGGATACTTTCCCGTCGTTCTACAATTCCGGCGGCGGCGCCTTCTATTCCGCGAGCATGCCGCGCGGATCCTACTATCAGGTGACGGAGAATTTCACCTGGCAGGAAAACCTTACGGTCGTGCGCGGCCGTCATGCGATGAAGACGGGCTACGAATTTGTGCGGACCCGCGCCAACACGCGCGCCGAATCGTTGCCTGCCGGTGTCTACCGTTTCGGTGGCACCGAGAATCCTTTTACGCCGAATACCGGAAACGACTTTGCGGCCTTCCTGCTGGGTTCGGTGGTGCGCGCCGATTTCAACACGGCGCTCGCCAACTGGCTGCCGCGATGGCAGAGCCACGCCCTTTATTTTCACGACGACTGGACCGTGTCTCCCAAGCTCACCTTCAATCTTGGCCTCCGATGGTCCTACGAGTCGCCCTTCACGACAAAGTACGGGCAGCACAGCCAATTCGACCCCAAAGCCATCGATCCGCTAACCGGAATACAAGGCGCGATCACTCACCCCGGCAAAGCGCTTTCGAAGCGCGATCTCAATAACTTCCAGCCTCGCGTGGGGATGGCTTACAAGCTCAACAACAAAATGGTGTTCCGCGGCGGCTTCGGTCTGACCACTGTCGATCTCTACACCGTGGGACTCGATCAGAACTTTGAAGAGTACTTCACGGGCGTGACACGCGAGAACCCCGCGGGCGATCCGCGTACCATTTTCAACATCAGCCAGGGTCCCGGCACGGTCCAGTATCCGATTCTGGCCAACGGCACTTCCCCCTTTGTGGGAGCAAACCTGGGGTCGCGCGGCGCAACACAGTACGACCCTAACATGCGCAGTCCGTATACGATGAACTGGAACGGCACTTATCAATATCAGTTTGCCGATAGCTGGCTGATGGAGTTGAGCTACCAGGGTTCATCGGGGGTCGGATTGCTGAACGCCTGGAATACCAACGTTATCCCGCTCAACGTCTCCAATGACCGCGCGACGCTGGACCGGATCTTCGTCAACCAGCAACCGTTCCGGCCTCAAACCAACTTTGGAACAGTGAATCTATGGAGCAACTTCGGACACTCGAGCTTCCACTCCGGCACCGTCAAGTTTGAGAAGCGCTTCTCAAAGGGGTTCACGATGACGTCGTTCTACACGTTCGGCAAGGCGATCGATGAATCCGACAACGATGGCGGCGCCTCGGGAGTCACCTATTACAACCGGAGAATCGAGAAGGCTCGGGCAGGATTCGATCTTCGCCACCGTCAGGTTACTTACCTGACCTACGACTTACCGGTCGGCAAGGGCAAGAAGTGGATGCACGGCGGCGGATTTAAGGACTATCTATTTGGCGGCTGGAAAATCGGCGTGATACAAACCTTCCAGAGCGGGACGCCGATCGATTTCGTGATCGCCGGAAGCCCCAACCGCTATCTGCCCGGCACCGTGCGTCCGAACATCCAGGGAACCTACGATCAGATCAACGTCCCCGGCTGGTCCATCGGCGACCGGTTCAATAACAGCTTGAAGAACTCGATGTGGAACAGCGGAGTATTCTCGAATCCAAACGCTTACACTCCAGGGGCCCTGGGGCGGAACGTCATCAATGGGCCCGGCATCAACTGGTCGCAAGGCAACCTCGCCAAGACCATTACGGTCAAGGAGAGGTACAACCTTGACATCCGTTTCGACATCAACAACATCTTCAAGATGCCGAACTTCAGCAATCCATCGTCCAGCGTCAACATCGTCAACCCCGGGCTGTTTGGCAAACCAACGGGCACGGTAGGAGGCTGGTGCTGCCTCGGAGGCCAGTTCGCCGGCCTGCTGGTTGCCAAGCTGTGGTACTAGCTTACGGGTGCCCGGCAATGCTGGAATTCGTTGGAAAAGAATGACCACAGTGCAGATCGCCCAGTGCGCAGCAACTGGTGGCGCTACTTCGAGCGGACGCCGCAATCACCACACCGAGCAGTGACCGCCGTCAAAACACTTGACTGACCCGTTTTACCACGTCAGGCAGACAAACATCGTTGGGCATAAAGCCCACCGGGGTTGACGAGGGATTCAGAATTGAATACTATACCCGCAGAGCGTTGTGCGGTTCTGGCTGAATTTCAACGCGATCGCTAAGGGGTATCTTGACAAACTTCTCGTCGACCTTTTTGATGCGGCTGCAATCCGCGCTCATAGTTCTGGGCATGTCCACCGCGATGCTGAACGCCCAAACCGGGCAAGGAACCATCGTCGGCTCGGTCACTGACGTATCCGGCGCCGTCATCCCCGGCGCTACGGTGCGCGTCACCGATCGCGACACCAAGTTCAACTACTCACCGGCGACCAACGCGGAGGGTCTCTACCGAGCTCCTTATCTCAACCCAGGTGTTTATGAGGTGGCCTTCGAGGCCCAAGGCTTCAAGCGTCTGGTGCGCAGCACCATTCAGGTGCGCGCGACGGAGACGGTTCGGCTCGACGTCATCCTCGAGGTCGGCTCGGTGGCCGAATCGATCGAAGTCGGCGCGCAAGCGTCGATGCTCGAAACGGAAACATCTTCGACCGGCCACCTGGTCAGCGGCGTGCAGTTGAGCAAACTGCCGTCGCCACAGATGAAAATCGAGAGCATGCTTTGGTATGTTCCGGGGGTGACGGGCCAGGGCGGCAACGGGCACGCCGCAGGCGGCCGGTCCCGATCTTTCTCGATGACCACGGACGGCGTATCCGCTCTCACGCCCGGCACCGGCGTCATCGGTACCGGCCGCAACATGTCCACCGCCGAGCACAACATGGAAGAGGTCAAGGTGATCACCACCGTGCTGCCCGCCGAATACGGCCACTCGGGCGGCGGTGTGATGAGCATCGTCTTCAAAAGCGGGACCAACCAGCTTCACGGCCTTGCCGAAGAGCGGTACATGGCCCGGCACTTCATCCACCGCAACTGGCAGGACGCCGCCAAGCCGACCAACAATTTCGGCTTCCACCTGATGTCCGCTTCGATCTCTGGACCGGTTGTGATTCCGAAACTCTACAACGGACGCAACAAGACATTCTTCCTGTGGGGCTTCCAACGCCACCACGAGAAGGCTTCGGAGAACGCCGAGGCCACGGTGCCTTCCCCGGCGATGCTCGCCGGAGATTTCTCTTTCGGCGGCCTCGGCGATCCTATCTACGATCCCGCTTCGCTCACTTTCGATGCGAGCCTCCCGCCGGGGACCCAATACGCGCGGACTCAGTTCCCCGGCAATCGCATCCCGTTGTCTCGCACGGACCCGGTTTTTAACAAGTTCATGAGCTTCAATCCGTATAACCCGGAGAACAACCGGAACAACCAGGCGTTCCTGACCCGCCGCGGCCCACAGAACAACATATCGGCCGACACGGTATACCGCTCCTATCGCACCGGGTTCGATTGGAAGCTCGATCATTCCTTCTCCGACCGGCACAAGATCTTTGGCCGCGAATCGTACTTTCGGCATCGCTCGTTCAACGGGCGCTGGCAGATCAACGTGGCCCAGCCTCTGTTCGACGTCAACGTTCCCAAGATCCCCATCGAGCAAAACCAACTGGTGATTTCCGACACGTTCACCGTTTCTCCCACCATAATCAACGAGGTCCGCTTCGGAGGGAACCGGCGCAATTTCACGCGCGCGCCCGAGGCTAATGGGCAGGACTGGGCCAGCAAATTAGGTATCCCCGGCGTGGGTCCCGAGACGGTGCCGAACTTCCAGGGAATCTACTTCACCTTCCCCGGCGGCGGATCCCAAGAAATCGCCGAAAATATGAGCCTCCAGGAGAACCTCACGATCGTTCGCGGGCGCCACACATTCAAGACCGGCTACGAAATCCTACGGACCCGGCACAATGTTCTCGTCGCCACGCAGCCTTCCGGCCAGTACAGCTTCAACGGCACGGAGTTCCCGTTCCGCCCAAACACCGGCAACCCGTTTGCGTCGTTCATGCTCGGCGCGGTGGGGAGCGCGACGTTCAATCGCGACCTCGCCAGTTGGCTGCCGCGCTGGTGGTCCCACGCGGCTTACTTCCAGGATGATTGGAAGATCAACCGTAAACTGACCTTCAACTTAGGCGTGCGGTGGCAGTACGAATCGCCGTTCTCGACCAAATGGGGCCAGCAGAGCGCGTTCAGCCCCACCGCGATCGACGCGCTTTCCGGACGTCCCGGGGCAATTACACATCCCAAGGGCTTGCTCTCCAAGCGCGACCTGAATAACTTCCAGCCGCGCATCGGGATGGCCTACTCGATCAATCCGCGCCTGGTGTTCCGCGGCGGCTTCGCCATCAACACGCTCGACCTGTGGACCAATGGTCTTAACGAAAACTTCGACGAGTATCTGGCCACCACCACCGTCCAACCAGCGCCAGGCAATCCCGATGCGGCTTTCTACCTGCGCAACGGACCCGGGCGCGTGACGTTCCCGATCAACTCCGAGGGTGTTTCTCCCTTCGTCGGCACGAACTTCGCCGGACGCAGCGCTTCGTTTTTCGACCCGAACATGCGCATGCCTTACACGATGAACTGGAACGGCGGCGTGCAGTATGAGCTTTCGAACCGCGTGCTCCTCGAAGTGAACTATCAAGGATCGGCGAGCGTCGGATTGCTCAATCGTTGGGATCAGAATGTCGTGCCGCTCGATGTATCGCGCGATCCCGCGCAGCTCGAGCGCATCCGGACCTCCTACCAGAATTTCCGGCCGGTCACCCAGTTCGGCAACATCTTCCACTACTCCAACTACGGCCACTCGTCGTTCCACTCCGGTACGGTGAAAATGGAGAAGCGCTACTCGCGCGGGCTGTCGCTTACTTCGTTCTATACCTTTGCGAAGGCGATTGACGAAGCCTCCGACGACGGCGGGGCCAGCGGCATCACCTTCTACAACCGGCGCCTCGAGAAGGGCCGTGCCGCCTTCGACGTAACGCACCGGTGGGTCACCTACGCACTATGGGAAATCCCGGTTGGTAAGGGCCGCAAGTGGATGCGCGACTCCAACTGGTTTGTTAACGGTATCCTCGGCGGATGGGAACTCAACGCGATTCAGACCGCCGAGAGCGGCATCCCGATGACGTTCGGCATCGCCAATTCACCCAACGTCTACCTGCCCGGATCGGTTCGTGCAAGCATGGCTCCTGGCAAGACATACGACGATTTCCGAATCCCGTGGGACCGCAAGGGACCTTTCCGTCATCAGACCGCGAACGCATTGCCCTGGATGGATATCAATGCCTTCGCGAATCCCGCTTCCTACACGGCGGGAACAGCCGGCCGGAACATCCTAACGGGTCCCGGCAACTTCTGGCACCAGGCGAGCATCTCGAAGACGATTACGATCAAGGAGAGACTGAAGGGCACGCTCCGCTACGACATCAATAACCCCTTCAAATACTATTTCTTCAATCAGCCGAATTCGACCGTCGATTTCCGCAACCCGCAGAACTTTGGAAAAATCAACGGCAACCAGGGCAGCTTCTCCGGTCTCGGCGGACGGACCTACCAGCAGATCGTATTCAAGCTGGAATTCTAATTTGCCGGCACCATTACCGGTACTTGGATCAACTGGGTTCGTCTGGACGGCGCGCTTGTACTTCAACCCGCATGCCTTCGCGCGGGCGCCACAGTTCAGCTTCGGCAAGGTCAGCCGCAACCTGCCGGATGTGCGCGTGCCCGGCAATTACAACTGGGACCTGCTGATCGAAAAGCGCCTCAGCTTCACCGAGCGCTATTCGCTGGACTTCCGCACCGAGATCTACAATGCGTTCAACAACGTGATCTTCGCGGGTCCGCAAACCAGCGTCACGTCGGCCGACTTTGGCCGCATCCGGTTGTCGCAGGTCAACGTGCCGCGACAGATTCAGTTCGGGCTGCGCTTCAGCTACTGATAGTGAATCGACTTCAAACCTTGAACATCGCACTGATCTCGCGGAAACTCACCGCCTGATCGACAAAGGCAAACGTGCCGCGCCCTGGGTGGTCTTTGATCCCGGAGTGAACCACCATGCAAACTCAACCGAGTGAAGAATCCGCCATCGCCAGAGCCCATGCCAAGCCCTGGATCTACGCTACAAAACCCACCGGCTGGACCGTGTTTTTTGCGCACATTCCTGCCGTGGCAAGCGTGGCGTTTTGTTTGGATCAACCTGAAGACGATCGGCATTATTCGCCGTAGTCACCGCTGATCCGTTCGTCAAGCTCCGGCCTTGGCACGGACGGCGACCTTGGCGAAATAGGCGCGCGATAATTCCGGCAGGCCACGATCTTTCCTGGCCGCCGCCATGCCTTTCAACATGCTTTCCTGGTCCGCTGGAGCGCGCTCCTGGCCGAGCTTGCATTTCGCTTCCACCTTTTCGATGGTCATCTCATACTGGGTGATGCCTTGACGCATGCCCTTCAGGTAGGTGTCCGGCAGTTTGGCGAAGTCCCAGGGTCCGCCGCCGTATCTGCCCTCGTTCCTGGCCACGAGTTTGGAGAGACTGGTGGCGAACACGCCGTCGTCGTCCAGGCGCTGGGCCTTGCCGGAGGCGTGCACAACGGCGAAATTCCAGGTGGGTACGACGTTCGCCGCGGCGGAGTTGGCGTACCAATTGGGCGAGATGTAGCCGTGGGGCCCGTGAAATACGACGAGGGTTTCGGAGAGACCGTCTAGAGCCTCGCCCTGGTGATTATTCTTAGCCAGATGAAACCAGATCTTGCCCCAGCCAGTCTCGCTCCGAGTGAAGAGGGTCGGGACGTTGGTAACGCGGATGCCGTTTTTGGCCGTGACCACCATGGCAAAGGAATACTCATCGATAAAGTCGGCGATGAAGGCGCGGTCGGTTTCGAGTTGGCGGCTGGGGATGTAGATGGTTTCTTCGGCGGCTTCGGCGCCGGGATCCATCGACAGGAGGGACATGGCTGCGAGAAACTGGCGTCGCTCAGGCATATGGTATTGCAGCACGATTGGCCCAGGAAGTTCAAGCGCGCCGCACACAGATCGCGAGTTTCGGCGGAGGGCAATTATTCTAAATTGATTTGGAGTAATATTAGTTTATCAATTTGACGGCAGGCGGAACCTGCGGGAGCGACATGGGCAGTAACAACCAAGAAGCGAGTGACGCGGCGATTCCGCCGGCGGCCAACCCCTCGGCTGTCGCCGTGGTTGGTAT
>JAYTKJ010000106.1:0-17552 GCA_043730365.1 Acidobacteriota bacterium
CCTTGTCGGCGCCGTCAACGCGCGAGATGCGCCGCCCCATGACCTTGCGCGATTCCATCGGCGGATAACTATAGTTAGGCATTGCGCCCTCCCTTTAGATTGCCAGCCGCTTCCAGCACGGCCTTCCGAATTCCCACATAGGTTCCGCAGCGGCAAAGGTTACCGCCCATGCCCGCCTTCACCTGTTCATAGGTGGGGTTGGGATTGCGGTCCAAAAATCCCTTGGCCGCCATCACCATGCCGGGTGTGCAGTACCCGCACTGTAAGCCGTCGTTGTTGACGAAGGCCGGCAACAGTGGATGGACGCGCCCGTTGGCTGTAAGCGATTCGATCGTCGTGATCTGCTTGCCCACCGCATCGATCGCCAGCACCGTGCATCCGTAGTTCACTTTGCCGTTCACCATCACCGTGCAGGCGCCGCATGTACCGCGATCGCAAACCCGCTTGGCGCCCGTAATCTGCAGACGCTCACGTAAGGCGTCCAGGAGCGTCGTACGCGGCTCGACGGCAACCTGAGTGGCTTTGCCGTTGATAGTCAGAGTGATATTGGTTTCGCCGGCCGGGGTTACCGCTGCCGGCGGCGCCGCTTCCGCTTCTTGTTGCTCGAGGATTCCAACGCCAAGTACGCCGCTCGTGACCCCGGCGCCGTGGAGAAATCCACGTCGCGAGAAGCCTTTCTCAGGGGCGGGTTTCAGCTCGGGTTCTTTTTTAGAACTCACGCCACACCTTCCTTTTCGATCAGTTTGAAGCCACGCCATGTCCAGCTACATGGGTGAGCGCGGCTATCGCAAAGACTATATCAATGTAGCACCGTAGATTCAACTGCCGTGGCCCCGGTTCAGACTCGCCGGTTGGCGGTCGATAAGAGGGCGTGTGGAGTTTGATGCAATCTTCGACGAATCCCCCGTGGCGATGGCACTGGTTGATCCCAACGGGACCATTCGCCGTGCCAATCATGCCTTTGCCGACTGGGCCGGTGTCGACGGAGCCGAGCTGCCGTCGCGGAACTGGTGGAATCTGGTTTCCCCGGCAGACCTCGGGCGGGCGCTGACAAAGTTTGGACGCTTGATGCAAGGCCAGGAGTCGACCGTTCGGTTTGAGGCTCGCATCTCGGTGGCGCAAGGCAAGTGGCGTCTGGGCACGGTCTGGTGCAAGCCGGTCGGGGACGCGGTGCTGTTCCAGATCATGGATGGCACGGCGCGGGTTGAGGCAGGCGAGCACATCGCGGCGCTGCAAGCCGAAGTTTCCGCCCTTACGGCTGAAGTCACCACGCAGCGCCGTCACCTGGGGTCCGTCGCCGGCCTGCTGGCCGAACTAGCTTCGCCGCGCGCTGCTGCATTGGAAGAGACGTGCCGGCTGGCCAGCCAACCGCTGGCTCGCCAGGTTTGTGACTGGGGGGTGCTGGTGGAACGGGCCGCGCACCGGGTGCAACACCGAATCCCGGCGATAGAGGCGGCCTGGAGTATCGCCGAGATGCCTCCGGTCTCAGTAGACGCTGCCGCAGTCTCGGCCATGTTGGAGCAACTTCTTGAAGACGCCTCCCAGAGCGCCGGCGATCGCCGCGTGGAAGCCGGCGCATATTTACACAACGGCATTCCGGTGCTGTTTTTTCGTTATGAAGCCCGCCCCACGGACGATAAGCCAACCGGAGTGATCCCCGATCTGGGACCGCCGCGCCGGTTGGCTGAGCGCCACGGCGGAGATTGCTGGGTGGAACAAGACCATGGCCGCACAATTATCTGCCTCACCTTCGAGTCTCTACCCTGCGCCGCTTGACCTCGCGGGCCGGGCGCTGTTTGAGCATGCGCCCATCGGCTTGGTCCTGGCGGATCTGGAGGGCCAGTTCCTGGAGGTCAACCCGGCGTTACGCAAGATCCTGGAATTGCCGGCCACCGAGTCCGCCACGCCGGGTCGGTGGGAAGATTTCCTCGAACCCGGGCAGCCCGCGCGCAACCTCTCTTGGATCTTGAACGGCCTTGAGGCGGGTTCCGAAGCGCCACCTGCGTTGCAAACCGATGCCGTGTTCCGCACTCGCACCGGACGCCTGGTGGATGTGCAATGGAATCTTTGTCTGGCTCCCGATGCGCAGGGCCGTCCGTCGTTCCAGATCGGTCAGGTGTCGGACATCTCGCGGCGCAAGGCGGCCGAGCGCAAGCTGAAAGAGCTGGCGCGAGCGCTGGAGCAGAGCAACCAGGATCTCCAGCAATTCGCGTACGCCGCTTCGCATGACTTGCAGGAGCCGCTGCGGATGGTGCGCAGCTATCTGGAATTGATCGAACGGCGGTATCGTGGACGGCTGGACGCCGACGCTGATGAATTTATCGGCTACGCGGTTGACGGGGCCGCCCGCATGCAGAAACTCATCAGCGGCCTGCTTTCCTATTCCCGGGTGGGGGCCGAAGGCAAGCGGCTCGAACCGGTAGCCGCCGGCGAAAGCCTCAGCGCGGCGTTAGTCCACCTGCAGATGGCGATTGGCGAGGCCGGAGCCACGGTGCAGGTGCCGGATGAACTACCCGCGGTGATCGCCGATTCAATGCAATTGACGCAACTGTTCCAGAACCTGATTGCCAATGCCATCAAGTTCCGGAGTGACGAGGCTCCGCAGGTGAAGATCGCCGCCGAACGGCGCGGCGAGTTCTGGCGCTTCACGGTGCGCGACAATGGGATCGGGGTCGATCCTCACTTCGGGTCGCGTATTTTTCAAATCTTCCAGCGCCTCGCGCCCGACAAGTACCCTGGCGCCGGCATCGGCTTGGCCTTGGCCAAGCGGATCGTGGAGCGTCACGGCGGCCAGATCGGCGTGGAGCAAAACAACGCCGGGCCGGGCGCCGAATTCTGGTTCACCGTCCGGGCTCCCGAAGGCGTGCGTCAATGAGTGCCGGGCCGCGCCATATCCTGCTGGTTGAGGACAACCCCGCCGATGTGCGGCTCATGCGCGAGGCTCTCAATGGCGGCCCAGTCCCCAAGATATTGCACATCGCCGCCAACGGCGACGAGGCCGAGGCGTTCCTGGCGGCCGATTCGTCACCATGGCTGGATCTGATTCTGCTCGATCTGAACTTGCCTGGGCGGCATGGCTGCGAATTGCTCGACTGGATTCGCCGGCATCCGCGGCTCGGTCTGGTATCGGTGATCGTCTTCAGTTCGTCGGAAGCTGACGAGGACGTCCGGCGAGCCTACGCCTCGGCGGCCAATTGTTACGTAACCAAACCTGGCGACCTCGATCGTTTTTTCGCTGTGCTCGCCTCGATTGAGAATTTCTGGCTGTCCACCGCGCGCCTGCCCGGACCGGCCACACTTGCGGAGTCCGCCTGATGTCAACACCCATGAAAATTCTGATCGTCGAGGACAATCCCGGCGACGCCCGGCTGCTGCTGGAGCAGTTGAAGGAAGAAGGACAGGGCGGCTTTCGCCTCCACTGGGCCGATAAAATGCAGTCGGCTCTGGAACTGGTGGACAAGCACGCTAAGGACTTGACGCCTATGCCTTTTGACGTCGTACTTTTGGATCTGAACCTCGGCGATAGCCACGGCCTCGAGACGTTTGTCAGGCTACACGAGAAGATTCCGCAAGTTCCGGTGGTACTGCTGACCGGCCTTGAAGATGAAGCCACTGGATTGCGCGCCGTGCAGATCGGTGCTCAGGACTATCTGGTGAAAGGCCATGCCAACGGCTCCGCCATCGCCCGTGCGCTGCGGTTCGCGGTGGAGCGCAATCGCAGCCTGCAATGGCATCGCAGCAAATCGCGTCATAGCGCCGGGGGGCGGTCGATCGCCCTCCTGGGCGTCAAGGGAGGAGTGGGCACCACTACCCTGGCGCTCAATGCCGCCGCCGTCTTGGCGCAAGACCGGCTGGTGTGCGCGGTGGAATTCACCACCGGCTTTGGGCATTTTGCGGCGCACTTTCACAATCTGGCTGGGCCGTCGGTACCGGAGTTGTTCGGGTTGCCGCAACCGGCTCTGGACGCTGCCACAGTGGAACGATATCTGGTCAACTCGCAGCTCGGCTTTTACATGCTGCTAGGCCCGGCCGTGTTCGACAGGCAGCATTCACCCAGCGCCGAACGTGCGGCCCAACTCCTCGACCTGCTCGAATCGATGGTGGACTACACGGTGATCGATCTGCCGGCGGCGTGGTCGGCCGCTCACCCGGCCATTTTGCGCAAAGCTCATTCGGTCGTGCTGGTGTCGGAACGGAATGACCTGTCGATTGACGCCGCGCAAATGGTGGTGGAGCAGGTTCGTAAGCTCGGTGTCACGCAGGAGGCGGTGCAATTGGCAGTGGTCAACAAGTCTCCCTCACTTGACGGCCCCAACAACGAGAAGATCGAACGGATGGTCGGCATCCCGCTCGCAGGCAGCGTGCCGCCGGCTGCGGACATCTGCCTGGCAGCTCATCGAGCCGGGGTCCCGGTCGCCGTCTTCCGCCCGCATAGCGCTCCGGCTGGAACTATGGCCGGCATTGCTCACGCCGCGGCGGCGGTCGCCAACCCGGCTCCCGTGCAGGCGGCCTGATCACAGCGGGCGAATGAGGATCTCCTTATACTCGATCCACCGCCCGGCCTGATGCGCCTGTAACTCGATCGCTCCGGCGTCCAACCGCTCCAGCTTGTCGTACTCCAGCACGGTGTCCCCGTTGATGCGAATCACCACAGAACGGTCCTTCACCCACATCTGATAGAGGAACCATACTTCGGGCTCGATGCGCGGATAATGCGCGCGGGCAAACGTGTACAAGGAACCCGTTGGGTAATGCGCTTCTTCCACATCGTGCAGTTGAATCTCGTAGCGGTCACGCCCGCCCAGGGAGCGAAACAGCACGCCGCCGTTGTGATGGCGCGAACCGCGAATGTACATCTGCAGCGCAAAGTCACGAAACTTCTCTTTCGTCGTGAGGTTCCCAAGCCCGTCGGCGCGAAGTACGCAGCCGAGTGCTTCGAATCGGGCCGGTGAGCGCACGACGGTTTCCGTCGGAGTCCACTGAGCAAGGTCGGCCGCGCCACCGAACAGCGTTTCCCATTTTGTCTTCGAGGGTAGTTCCCGGATGCGGATATTGCGGAAGCGTAGCGGGTAGGAGAGGGAATCGAAACCGATGCGCCCGCTCCGCAGCCGGCGGCGCAGCTCGGGTACCGACTCCACATCGAGCGCATGCGTCACCTCGCCGTTGGACCGAACCTCCAGCTTCGGCCAGTCCATGCGAATACGCATGGTGTTCCACTCGCCTTTGTTCTTCACGTTCACCAGGCGCGGCGGGATGAGCGGAAAGATTGCTCCCGGCGAATTGGGGAGCATCTCGGTATCCTGCTGATGGAACAGGCTCACCTTGAAGCCGCCGCGCGAACGGGAGCCGTGCTCGGGCGCTGAGAAATAAACGCCGCCATCCATCCAGCCCTTGAGAAAATACTCAAATTCGAGATCGAAATTCTCGTAGCGCTTGGCTGACCGCAACCAAGCCGGATACTCGGCGGCGGAACTGCCGGCAATCGCCCCGTCCTCGACGTAGTAAGAAGACTCGGGACCATCGGCGATGGTCCAACCGGCGAGCGACCGGCCGTCGAACAGCGGCAGTGAAGATTGATCCGCCGCGGCCACCAGGCCAGGCAGGCTTGCCAAGAAATGGCGTCGATTCATCGAAACTCCTACTTAGTCAGATTCCTTCGACAGCGTGGCGATGTAGGTGTCGGCTTCCTTCACCGAAGCCTCGAGGTCCTTGACCAACGCGCCCACTTCACGGTCGAGGCCGGCGGCGGTCTGCTTCAGACTGGACATCGCCTTGGCGTTCAAGTTGTGCTTAAGAAAAGTAACCTGATCGCGGAAAGCACGCAGCACCGGGCCCATTTTCTCTTCCGTGAGTCGCATCGTATTCAGATGCTGCTGATGACGGCGTTGCGCTTGGCGGAGCAGTGATTGACTCTGGTTTCGCAGCGAGGTATTGCTCATGGCGCCTATTTCGGTGCCCCACTCTTTGAAGAGATCGTTGCCAACTTTCTCGATGGCGTCAATCTTCTCGGTCACCTTCTTGGCGCGGTCATCGGCGTCCTCGAGCGTGCCGTTGAGTTTCTTGTAGACCTTCTCCAGATCACCGCCGTTGAAACCGGTCACGCTCTGGAAAACTTCGAGAGTGGTCTTGAACTGTTCCTTGGCTTCCTGCTGCGCTTTCTGTCCAGAGACGAGGCGGTTGACGAGGATGTCTCGCTTCTCCTTGCCGAACTTTTTCATGGCTCCGTAATAAAGGCCGGAACAGGAGGAGAAAAGAGCGATGGCAACCGTGGCGATGGCGATGAATGGCCGGATCATGCTTTCTCTTAGTGTAAACGTCCACGAGCGATTGCCTCGGCGAGTCAACCAGCAAAAACTGTTCGTGATGGAATAGCCAAGTCCCCATTGGGGCTACAATCTCTAGATGAACCGACTAAAGACGCAGCTGTTGTGGGGCGCCATCGCCGTCGCCGCCGCCTATTTCCTTGCCGGCATCGCCCTCACCCGTGGCGAGTCAGTCAACAGCATGTGGCTGGTGGCCGCCAGCGTCTGCACGTATCTTCTCGGGTTCCGGTTCTACGGCTCGTTCATCGCCGCGCGCGTGATGGCGCTCAACGACGCACGCGCCACCCCTGCCGAGCGGCTCCGCGACGGGCATGACTTTGAACCCACGAATAAATGGATCGTCTTCGGCCATCACTTCGCCGCCATCGCGGGCCCCGGCCCGCTCGTCGGACCGACCCTAGCCGCGCAGTTCGGCTATCTGCCCGGCACGCTCTGGATCATCTTCGGCGCGGTCCTGGCCGGCTGCGTGCAGGACTTCATCATCTTGTTCTGCTCGATGCGGCGCGATGGCAAATCACTCGGCCAGATGGCGCGCGAGGAAATCGGCAAAGTAGGCGGCTTCACGGCCCTCGTCACCGTGCTGCTGATCATGATCATCTTGCTGGCGGTGGTTGCACTGGTGGTAGTGAATGCACTCAAGGACAGCCCTTGGGGCACGTTCACGATTGCCGCCACCATGCCCATCGCCGTGTTCATGGGGTTGTATCTCCGCTACCTGCGGCCCGGCCAAGTGCGCGAAATTTCGGTTATCGGATTCGCGCTGGTCATCCTGAGCATTTTCGGCGGGCAGTGGGTGGCCGAGTCCGCCTCTTGGGCGCCTTGGTTCACGTTGTCCGGCATGGCATTGGCCTGGGCCGTCATCGTCTACGGATTCTGCGCGAGCGCGTTGCCGGTCTGGCTACTGCTGGCCCCGCGCGATTACCTCAGCACTTTCGTGAAGCTCGGCGTCGTACTCATGCTCGGCATTGGCATTCTCTTCGTGCGGCCCGAACTCAAGATGCCGCCGCTCACACAATTCATCGATGGCACGGGCCCGATCTTCGCCGGCAAGATTTTTCCCTTCTGCTTCATTACCATCGCCTGTGGCGCCATTTCCGGTTTTCATTCGCTCATCTCCTCCGGCACGACACCCAAAATGATCGCGCACGAGTCACACGCTTGGGCCATCGGCTACGGCTCAATGGCACTCGAAAGTTTCGTGGCCATCATGGCGATGATTGCTGCTTGCGTGCTAGATCCCGGCGTCTACTTCGCCGTGAACGCGCCCGGCGGCGTAGTCGGCCAAACCGCCGAAGCAGCCGTGAAGACCATCAGCAGTTGGGGCTTCCCGGTGACCGCGGCAACCATGTCGCAACTGGCCAGCGACGTAGGCGAGAGTTCGCTTTTCGGCCGCACCGGCGGCGCACCGTCCCTGTCGCTCGGCATGGCGCACATCTTCGCGGCCTCAGGAGGCGGCAAGGCGATTCTCGGTTTCTGGTATCACTTCGCCATCATGTTCGAGGCGCTGTTTATTCTAACGATCATCGACGCCGGCACGCGCACGGGCCGCTTCATGCTGCAGGATCTCCTTGGACAGATTCACAAGCCGCTGGGTAAACCAGGATTACTGGGCGTCATCGTCACCAGCGCGGCGATTGTGCTGGCGTGGGGCTTCTTCCTCATCCAAGGCGTCCGCGATCCGCTGGGCGGCATCAATTCGTTGTGGCCGCTGTTCGGCATCGCCAATCAACTCCTGGCCGCGATTGCTATGTGTGTGGCGACGACGGTATTGGTGAAGATGCATCGGGCGCGCTACATGTGGATCACCGCCGTGCCGCTCAGCTGGCTGGTACTGGTCTGCTATTCCGCTGCCCTCGAAAAGATCTTCTCCGATCTTCCGCGAGTGGGCTTCCTCGCGCTGGCCAATCAACTCTCGGCGGCGTTGGCTGCGGGTAAGATCCCGGCGGCGCAGATCGCGGCCACCGAAGCGCAGATCTTCAACAACCGCCTGGACGCGGTGGTCTGTGCTGTGTTCCTGGTCCTGGTAACGACGATTCTGATCGACTCCATTCGCCTCTGGTACAACATCCTGACCGGCGGCGAGCCGGTGCGGATTATGGAGTCTCCGTTTGTCCCGAGCGCGCTCGGTACCGAGAGCATGGCCCGCGTCACGTTAAGCGGTGAGTTGGCCGACGAGAACGCTTATGCCCGGCATCTGGCCGGTTCCGCCACTCGACACTCACCCCGCGAGTGGCGCCGGTTTTGGGACCATCGCCTGCGAGCGCGCTACCTGCGAGCCAAGTGCTGTTAGCTGATTGTCTTAGAGCAGAACCTCGTTAACCGGCTGAAGCTTATCCGGCAAGCTGGACTCGCCGAGTAACTCGCGCAGGTCGATCTCAATATTCCGGCACATCGCGCTAAGCGGGATGTCATTGAGGGCGTTCTCAAAAGGATTCTCACTGGCGTCTCCCACTTGCTCCATGGTGTGGAAAATCCAACCGATCAGGACGCTGAACGGGATCACCATCCATGTGGAACCCGCTCCCACGCTCGCCACCTCGCGAATCAACCCGAACGGCAAAAGGAGCAGGAAAATGTTGATAAAGAGGATGCTGAAATTTGCGTACTGGCGGGGGAACGGGAAAGTCTTGATGCGCTCGGCCGCCCCTTGATGATGTACGCATTCGACGACGTGCTTCATCAGGTCGGAGTGCTCATACTCGTCCAGCGCCTTTGATCGTTTCAGTTCCGCGAGTTGGTCGGCCTGACGCGCCAGCAGCAGGTTGGTCGTGCTTGACGCCCGCACCAGGCTTGGTCTTTCGTCCACGGCAACAAATTGCTCGAGCACCCCGGCCAAGTCAGTCGCATATTCGGCGCGCTCTCCCTGCTTGGTGGCAGTCACGTGCGGCAGCGTGTCCCGGCTCGCGTTCAAGATCGAAGGCCGGCGAAGTTGGAGCCGCAACGCATTCACCCAGGCCAGATGACGATAAAGCAATTCCTGGTGAAGCGCCTTGATGTCGACGCGCGCCACACCGCGGTGCCCGGCCAGACTGAGAACAGACATAGCGAAACTTCGTGAAGTGTTGGTGATGCCGCCCCAGATGCGTCGAGCTTCCCAGAGCCGTTCATAGGCGGAATTGTTCTTGAAGCCGACGTAGAAGGCGACGGCCGCGCCGACGGTCGAGACCGGCAGGAACGGGATGGCCAGCCATTTCCAGTAGAGCCATTCATAGCCCGTATAGACGGCTGCGCTGAGCACCGTCATGCGCAACCCATGGCGCCAGCCGAAATGCCACAGCAGGGAAAAAGGGATCGTGCGCCCAATGAACATACGTTCAATGTTACGCCTCAGCGCGGCGTTCAGGAAAACTCAAGCTTCTGCTGCGCAATCGGCGCCGGAGGCCGCTCCACCAAGTCCCTGCGTTGATTGCGCCTCCTCGCCGCTACCAGTT
Organism: Acidobacteriota bacterium; assembly: GCA_043730365.1. Classification (GTDB taxonomy): domain Bacteria; phylum Acidobacteriota; class Terriglobia; order Bryobacterales; family Bryobacteraceae; genus VFZP01. The sequence continues at coordinate 9,755 of JAYTKJ010000106.1, forward strand.
GCCACGTGGGCCCCGGAGTATCGCGCCACGGCGCGGGAACGGTGATCAAGCCGTAGGCCCGCGTATCGGCATCGTAGCTGAAGAACCCCGCTTGGCGCGGCATCAGATCCCGCCACTCTTCCGGCGTAGCCACTCCCACCTCCACCAGCCCGCACTCCGGGGGAATCTCAGCGGGCTTGACCAAGTCGGCTGGCGTGACAAAGTAGAATTCGTTGGAGTACCGCATCCCGATTCGCCGCTTCAAGGGATGTTTCAACTCGCCCAGATAGTCGGCGCGGCTGGTCTTGACCTCGTAACAAATGCGCCGCATGCCGGTATGCGGAAGTGAATTCAGCGCGAAGGCGTCGAGCCTTTGCAAACTCGATGGCCGCATGCCGGTACCCACCCGCAGTTCCCGCGGAAACAGCCACTCGCTGGTTGACGCATGCAACGCTCGCTCAACAATCTCTAGCAGCGCCGGAGCTTCCACCTGCCGTCACTACCTTCCAGCCACGGCTTTAAACGGCGCGACCCATTGACCAGGCAACTCCGCCGGAAACCGCTCCACGCCCTCAAAGCCCAATCGCGCCGGATCGTGGTTCGGCACATGCGCCGTGCCGAAAATCCAATCCCAAATACTGAGAGTCAGCGCGAAGTTCCGGTTCATCGGCCCGCACTCAGGATGATTGTGATGCCACAAATGCATCTCCGGCGAGTTGAGCACATACTTAAACCAGCCGATCCTCCAGCTCAGATTCGCGTGTGCAAAGTGTCCGATCAGCGTATCGAACACACCCACCGCCAATGCCACGTCACCGCGAACGCCCAGCAGCGCCGTAGGCGCATAGAGCAAGCTGTTGTAGACCAGGATCTCGGCCCAATGAAAACGCCAATCGCCAATCCAGTCCATCTCGACGATGCTGTGATGGACTTTGTGAAATTGCCAGAGCCACGGCACCCGGTGCAGCAGATTGTGGATGCACCATTTCAGGAAGTCCACCGCCAGCAGCAGCAAGGCAAACTGCCACCACCACGGCCAAGTCTTCACCCAGCCGCGTGCAAAGACGCTGTCGAGCGGGCCAATCCACAGGACCGTGACATAACCCATCAACATGCCGAGATACTTGCTGTTGAAGACGATGTAAGCTACGTCGCTTAACCAGCCGCGGCGCAAGAGCGGCTGGCCGGCGATGCGCGGCCAAAGGCGTTCGAGAACAATGAACAGCGCCGCCAGACCTGCCAGCCAGTTGTAATAACTCAGCACCTGCTTCGATTATGCGCGCCGCCGGTTCCATACTGCAAACGCCGCCACGCCGCTCGCCACCACGCCCAGCCCGTAGAGCACGTAGGTCCAACCCGAGGTGAGATACACGTAGGACCAACCGGCCAGCGCCACGATGCTCGGCAGCGGATAGAGCCACATCTTGAAGGGCCGCGCCAGGTCCGGCCGTCGCTTGCGTAGCCAGTGCAGCGCGCCGATCTGTCCGATGAACTGCACCAGAATTCGCGCGGTGATCAACGCGGGCAAGACGGTTTCAAGCGAGAACATGCCAGCGGCGATCGACAGCAGCCCGATCACCACCAGTGAGACGTGCGGAAAACCGCCGCTTGGATGCAGCCAGCCGAACGGCGCGAAGAAAAATCCCTCCACCGCGGCTGCGTAGGGAATGCGGCTGTAGCCCAGCAACAGCGCGAAGACCGACGCCATCGCCGTCCACAAAATCATGACCGTCATAACCGCGCCCGCCGACGGTCCCCAGGCCCGCTCCATGAAGTCCGATGCAATCGTCGTGGATACCATTGCCTCGCGCCACGGCACTACCCCAATGATCGACAGATTCATCAACGCGTAGATCAGCGCCACGGCTACCACCGAGATCAGGATCGCCTTCGGCAGCACCCGCCCGGGCTCTTTCACTTCGCCGGCCACATAGCAGATATCGTAATAGCCGAGAAAATCGTACATCGCGATGAGCAGCGCGCCGCCCATGCCGAGAAAGAATCCGCGCGAGAAATCGAAGGCGCCCGGAGGGAAATCGAACGCTATCTTGGCCTCGAACTTCAGCAGGCCGGTTCCAATCACGGCGACCACCGTCGCCAGCATGCCGGCCCACAATACCACCGTCAACCGTCCCACGCCGTTGATGCCGCGATAGAGCAACCCAATGGACATCAGACCAACCGCAATCACTACCAGCTTGGTTTCGATCGGTCCCATGCCACGCCAGAAATAGCCTACATACTGCGCAAAGCCAATCAAGCCTGAAGCGATCTCGAGCGGTCCGCTCAAAATGAATTGCCACACGAACAGAAACGGCATCAGGCGGCCCAACGCGGTGCCGCGGAACGCCTCGCGCAGGTACACGAACGTGCCGCCTGAACCCGGCATCGCCGCGGCGAGTTCGGCCCAGACCAATCCGTCACACACCGCCAGCACTGTGCCCAGCAGCCATCCCAACATACACTGCGGCCCACCCATGGACGCAATAATCAGCGGGATGGTGAGGAAGGGACCAACGCCCACCATGTTGCTCATGTTGAGCGCGGTGGCTTGGAGAAGGTTGAGACTGCGTACCAGGTGCAAGATCGCCGAGCATACCATAGTGAGAATGCTGCGTCGTAGTTTCCTGGCTCTCGCCGCGTCCGCAACGGCGGCCCGCGCCCTTACCCCCACCAAGATCACCCGCTTCACCACGCACAAGTTCACGTTGTCCGGCCGCGACCATTTGATCCTGCGCATCCACACAGACTCCGGCCTCATCGGTCTCGGCGAAGGCTCGCTGCCGGGACGTGTCGACATCGTCGAACAGGCGATCCGGTGGCTTGAGCCGCATCTGTTGAATCAAGACCCAGGCGGCATCGAAGATCATTGGAACCGGCTCTACTATGAGGCTTCGCGCTGGCGCGATGGTTCGGTGATGAACACCGCACTGGCCGCCGTGGACATCGCGCTGTGGGACCTGGAAGGCAAGCGGCTGGGCCTTCCGATTTGGCGGCTGCTGGGCGCACGCCGTGCGAAGCCGTTGCGAGTCTACTATAGCCATTGGAGCCAGGATGTCTCGCCGCGCACGCCCGCTGCCTTAGCGGATCTGGCCCGCGCGACGCGCGCCGACGGCTGGACCGCCGTCAAGTGGATCGCCTTCCGCGGTGGCAGCGAATCTGAGCGCCTTCGCCGGATCGTCGCCGAAGTAGAGGCCGTCCGTCAGGCCGTGCCCGATCTCGACATCGCGCTTGAGCTCGCCGAATCGTTCACCATCCGCACGACGCTTGACCTCGCCCGCGCCCTGGCCCCACACCGGGTGCTCTTCCTGGAAGAACCTACTTGGCGCGAGAGCCCGCAGGTCCTCGGCGAGGTGGCGGCCGCGAGCCCGATCCCGATTGCCACCGGCGAGGGTCTCGTCTCGCGTTACGAGTTCCGCACGCTGCTGGAGCACAAAGGCGCGCGCATTCTGCAGCCAGACGTCATCCACTGTGGCGGCATCAGCGAACTGCGCCGCATCTCGCTGTTGGCCGATGTCTATGGCGCCGAGATGGCCCCGCACATGTGGTACGGTCCCATCGCCCACGTCGCTTCGCTCCACGCGATGACGCCCTGCCGCAACTTCTTCATGCAGGAGTGGGACGCCGTGCATGATCGAGTGTTTACTGAACTCACTCGGGGCGGCTATCCTACGCAGAAGAACGGAGCCATCTCCGCGCCTGACCAACCGGGCCTGGGAATCGACGTCGATCTCGACCTCCTTACTACACCCCGCTTCCAATACCAGGGCCCCTCGCGCCGCCCACCCACGGGCAAACAACCGTGAGGCATGGACGTTACTCCGGCATTCAACTGATCGTATTTGAGGCGCGGCTTGGCCCGAGTCGCTGCCTCGGTCGACTTAAGGGAATTAATGCGGTTTGGCGATTAGCCATCGCCGGCCGACGCCTATCGCAAGATCCGCCATCCGGGCTCCACCGTACATAAAGATGAAGAAACCGACCGCCAGCAGTACTCTTGCCCTGACTAGTTCGACCGATGCTTTGATCTCCGGCCGGCCAAAGCAAAACGTCGCCGACAACATTGCCAGCATGATCATACGCTCCGCCGGCCGGCTCGCCACGGACAAGGACCACAACATCCCGAAGCAGGCACCATCCCGACTGCAGTCATTTGCCGCGGAGTCCTTTTCTTCAAACTCGAATCTGCCGTAAGATCGTCTCGTCCTTGATCGCCTCGTCGCTGGCCAGCAGCAACGCCTTGCTCAGAATTAAAGACAGGATCCGGTCCCCTTCAAACGGCAAATGCACCGTCGCCGCCGGATCGCCCGCCCCCTGTACGATGCACAGATAGCGGCTCCCGGGCTCCATCATGACGTTGCCGCTGCCCAGATGAATCCGGTACTCACACAGACTGCCTCGCACCACCAGGAACCTGCCCTCGAACCAGCAACGGGACTTCAGTAGTGGAAATCTCGGCAGCAGCCGTTCAAGCACGCTTTGCCGCGCCTCGGCCGCGTGGGCCAATTCTCCAAAGGAGAACGCGCGCCAGTAATCGAAATGCGGGTTCTCGCGGTTGGCGCCCCACGCCGGATCGGCTCCGATGCTCGTCACGCCGACAAACAGATCGACGTCGCGCATCACCTCGGAGAAAACCACGGGAGGCACGTCCGCGAGCGGAATCTCAGGGTACGGATTCAGGCTGGGGCGATCCAGTTTGGTCAAGGACCGGAAGTCTACATGCTCAGTCCCAATCAGCTTGTAGACGGCGTGCCCCGTTAGTTCAGCGTCGTCGCCATCGCCATTCGGAAACTCCACCCAAAACTCGGCGCGCATCCCGTAATTCGGCAACTCCAGATAGGGAGTGTTGTGCGAGTCCCACTGGCCCATCAGGTTATACTGCCAGCCCCGCTCACGAGCCAATGCCGCAAACTGATGCTGCTTCAAAACGTGTCCCGCAAACCGCCTCGAGACGATCCGCGCTACACGCTCGGCGTCCGTCAGCAGGTAAACTTCGCGATGCGCCTGCTTGAAAGGCTGCTGAATCCCGCGATCCTCCAGCCAGCATCGCCAGCTCACCACCGTCTGCACGTCCGATTGAATGGGATGCCACAAGCGCACGCGCGTCGCTGAATCCGTCTTTACCTCGTTGCCCGCCCAATCCACGATTCGGCCTTCGTGCGCAAACCCTGTTTCCGTCTTCCCTTCCCGCTCAAAGGTCCAGATGAGCCGGGCCGCCATCGCTGCCACCACCGGGTTGTCAAGATACCATTGCCGCCACGAAGCGAAGGCTGTTGAGCCGGTGGACATCAGCAATCGTTCTAACCGCAAGCGCTGCGTCGACAGGATCGCGCTCAGTTCCTTTTCCGAACGCTGCAGGTCCTTCACCAATTCGGCGTGCGCTCGCTTGGCTTCGGCCGGCACGCTCTTCAGCGCTTTCCCGCCGCGCCACCACTCCATCCCGACACCCGACCCGCGAATCTCAATGCGTGCTTCACACTCGCCCACCGCCTCCACGCGCTTTCCCGCCGCGTCGAGCCCGAAACTCGGCACACTCATCGCCTCCAGGTCGTCTCGCGTCACTCCGTTGCGCGACGCGGCCTCGGTGAGCGCCTTCTCCACCAGCCGTTTGGCGACGTCGTACTTCACGCGGTTGGCCAGCCGGCTCAGTTGCGACACAGCCGCCAAACCCGGCATGGCGGCTAAAGCATTCACGCAGGCGTTGCCTACTCGATGCGATACCGCCCCGATCATCGGGATCTTCCGGAAGCAAGCCAGTGCGAAGTCAGCCAGCGCGGGCGCGAGCGCAACTTCTCCCAGAGTTCCAACCGTCCAGACGAAGCCCTTCTGGTAATCCGCTTCCTCGTCCGGCACCTGCAGTTGCGGGGACAGCCCCGGCGTCGGCCCCAGCGCCAGCCACCGCGCCGCCGCCTCCAAAAACTCCGGACGCCCTACCGCTTCGACACAACGCACCGCCGCATCCAGCCACTTCTTCGGAGCCGTGCTTTGTGAGAGCGAGCGCGCGTGGTCAAAGAGCTCGAGCCATTCGACCCGCCGCTCCGAACCATCGATCTGCCCCAACACCTCCATCGTCCAGCCAGGCGAGGCCGGCGCCACCGGAGCGTGCTTAGGTCCGTCCACCAACTCATCGATCCGTTGATGCAACTCTTTCATCAACGTTCCGCCGTGCCATTCATCAATGCACGGGCGCAACTTCTTTAGCGCGGCCTTCAAAGCCTCGGTGCGCGCGACTGGCGTCAAGGCGCTCAGGATCGCCTTGTAGGGAAACCAACCGCGGGTCCGCGAAACCATCTCCACGATTCGCAGGGCCTGTAGCGAGTTCAACTCAAGACCACCCCGTAACAAGGCCGCCGTTACGCCTTTCAACGCCAACTCGAAGGAAAAGGTTGTACCGAGGTCCTGCCCCTGCAACGCCTCAAATACGAATGCCAGTTGCTCATCGGCCGGCGCCGCCTTCAACTTGCGCAATGGCTCGGCCACCAACTTCAGCGCATCCCGCTCGGTGAAGACTTCGGGCTGGCGTCCGGTGGTTTCGATGATCTCGCGCATGAACTCAGACATGGGCAGACCCTCCCACCAAGGGCACCAGCTTGATGAATTCGACTTCGGGCTCGGCTGCCAGATCGAAGAGTCCATCGAGGTCCGTCAATTGGGTGCCATCGACGAACAGCAAGAAGCCGTTGCTCTGAAATGCCTTGATCGCACGCGCGACCTGCACGACCGGATCGATGACGCGCCGCTGCCGCTCGCCGTTCAAGAGCCGCTCGGCCTCGCTCACCTCCACCAGAACCTGCATCGCCGCCTCAGCCTGCGAGGAATTGACCCGTTCCACTTCCTGCCGGACTCGCGCCTCAATCAGCTTGCGCGCGGTGGTGCGGGGCCCGTCCATCGCGATTTCCCCTGCGCCGGTGCGTTGTCCCGGATGAGTAACGTCCCACAGTTTGACGGCAAAGGGCATGATAGGCCTCTTTCGGCAAAAAAGGGACTGGTCTTTAGCCGCCCGATTCCGCTCAGCGCGAGCTGGCGTGCGCCGGAGTTCTTTCGGTCGGGAACGAATAGACCGACGGGCCGGCCTCTACCAGCAGTTTACCGGTGCCGATATGTTGCCCGCGGGTGACGAAGAACACCGCGCCATCGGTGGACTCGCCGGGCTTGAGCTTGCTGGGTACCAGCACGATGGCCGAGGCCGCCGCCGCAGCCTTGAGTTTGCTGGATGTCATGTCGGCCATCACCGATTGCCGCCGCTGCTCATACCCATTCGTAGATCGCAGCGAACTCATGCCATACAGCCCATTCTCGTAGGCCGTCACCAGTTTGACCACGTCTTCGCGGCCGCCGTTCTGCATGAAATCGGTGACCACCGCGCGGGCTTCGGCCCCGACATTGGCCGCGCCGCCATCGGGAAGGTACTTAAAGTCCTGCGGCCGAAAGGTCCAAACGCGATTGGAGCCGTTCGAAATTGCCACCTGGATCACCGTGAATTCCCGGATTACCACCGGCAACGCCGCAAACATGACCGTCACGCCGCCTTTGGTCTGAGTTTGATAATGCAGGCCGCCTGACTCGAATTCAATAATCTGCGAGCCGGCCGGCGGACACACCCAGAGCGCCAACAAAATGGTGGCGGCCCAAGCCGCGCCTCTGGCGCCCATACCTTAATGATAATGCGCCGACAGCCGATGGAAGATAATAGGAAAACGCATGTTGACCATGAGCACGCAAGTCGGTAACGCTGTCCGGCCCCTCAGCAAGAACAAGCATCTCCTCAACTGGGTGGAGAAAATGGCGGCACTGACCAAGCCCGCCGCCATCCACTGGG
>JAYTKJ010000107.1:0-1595 GCA_043730365.1 Acidobacteriota bacterium
CTCTTGTTTGCCGGGTCCGGCGGCACGGCGCGGGAGGCCTTCAATCGCGATTGGAACAACATGCAACCGCGGATCGGCATTGCCTGGCATGTTGCCCCCAAGTGGGTTCTTCGCGGCGGCTATGGTCTGTATTACCTGGGCCAGAACGCCGCCGGATCGGAGGCCGGCTTCAGCCGCCGTACCGACATGATTGCCTCGACCGATAACAACCTGACGGCCGCTGCCACGCTTTCCGATCCCTTCCCGCAAAACCTGTTCCCGGCGGGATTATTGCAGCCCATCGGCTCTTCGCAAGGACTGGCGACCAATCTCGGGCTCGGCGTTGGCGCCCAGTTGCTGGATCGCCCACTGCCGAAATCGCACCAATTCTCGTTCGGTTTGCAGCGGACGCTCCGCCAAAGCTGGCTGTTGGATGCCTCGTATGTGGGCAACCTGACCCGCGATCTGCCGATCGCCGCCGGACTCAATTTCCTCCCCTCGCAGACGCTAAATTCAATCCCGGTGGCCGACCGCCCAACCTATTTTAACCAGCAGGTTCCGAACCCGATGGCCGGTCTGCTGCCAGGCTCCGCCTTCAACGGCGCCACCGTACCGCGCCAGCAGTTGCTGTTCGCCTATCCGCATTTTCAACAAGCGACTATCAACAACATCGCCGCCGGCAGCCAGAGCTACCACTCCTTGCAGATGAAGGCGACACGCCGGTTCACCAATGGATTGGCGGCCCAGGCCAGCTACACATGGGCGAAGACGCTCGAACGCGTCAGCCTCCTAAACGCGCAGGACGTGAATCTGAATGACCTTCGGGCCACTCGCGGAGAGCAGCGTTTGGCGGAGTACGACATTCCCCACACGATCTCCTTTGTCAGTTCCTATGAACTGCCGTTCGGTAAAAGCCGCAAATTCCTGAGCGGCGTCAACTCGGCCGCCGAAGCCGTATTTGGCGGCTGGAACATCAGCGCCCAGTACTTCCGCCGCGGAGGCCAGCCCATCGATTTCCCCAACGCCGCCCCCACCGACGCCCGCAGCGCGAAGCTGACCAATGAGCAGCGCGATGAACTAGCCCGCAAAGCCGGCCGCACGGAATTCAACCCGTTCTTCGACAAGTATTTCGACACCTCCATCTTCCCCACCCGGGCGCAGGCGCCGTTCACATTGCGTGATTTCCCCACCCGCTTTCCCGACGTGCGGAGTCCCGTGCTGACCAGTTGGGAACTGTCGGCCTATAAGAATTTCACGTTGAAGGAACGCCTGAAACTGCAACTCCGGGCCGACTTCCAGAACGCCTTTGACCAACCGTATTTCGGCCGTCTAGTGGGTGGCGCAAACAATGTCGCGGATTCGCGCTTCGGGCAACTGGATCCGGCGCAGGGCAATCAGCCGCGCGTCGTCGTCCTGGTTATGAAAGTATTGTTCTAATGATGGATGGTGAAATTTTCTCATGCTTTCTCGCATTCCTTAAAGCGACGGAGGCCGAACATGAAATTGGCTCGCCGACTAGCGGGCCTGAACTCGGCTTGGTACCGGCGCCATTGCGGCCGCTCTACCAACGGATGAACGGCGCGGCACTGTTCGACGGCGATCTGGTGTTCTTCGCC
>JAYTKJ010000108.1:0-2539 GCA_043730365.1 Acidobacteriota bacterium
CGCGGCGATTATCGTCAGCCCGGTGAGCCCGTCACGCCCGGTTTCCCCACGGCCATCGCCGGCAAGGAAGACACCGCGACGATGATCACGGACCGCTATCGCCAATTTCCCACCCGCGGCTGGCGGCTTACCTTGGCCCGCTGGATTGCATCTCCTGAAAACCCCCTCACGGCGCGCGTGATGGCCAATCGAATCTGGCAGCATCATTTTGGGCGCGGCATCGTGGCCACGCCATCTGACTTCGGCAAGAACGGTGAGCGGCCCACGCATCCGGAGTTGCTGGACTGGCTGGCGGTGGAGTTTATGGACCGCGGCTGGAGTGTGAAGGACATGCACCGGCTGATGGTGAATTCAGCGGCGTATCGGCAGTCCTCCGAGAATGAGTTGATGGCACGCCATGCCGCCGACCCGGAGAACAAGCTGTTGTGGCGCTTCGAACGCCGGCGGTTGGAAGCCGAAGCGATTCGCGACAACATCCTCGCTGCCAGCGCCCGCCTGAATCCGGAGATGGCCGGACCCAGCATGTTCCCTCCGCTCCCCGATGACCTCGCCGACTTTGCGCGCTACGGCCGCGGTGGTGGCATCATGTGGGAGCCCAACGAAAAAGATGCGGACGCGCGACGGCGTTCGGTCTACATCTTCCAGCGCCGCTCACTGCCCTTGCCGATGATGGCTGCTTTCGACGCCACGGTGTTCAGCGAAAGCTGCGACCGCCGCAGTGTGACTACCACCCCCTTGCAGGCGTTGGCCATGATGAATGGCTATCTGGTCCACGAAGAATCGGAACATCTGGCGCGGCGCATTGAGCGGGAAGCCGGGTCCGATCGCCGGGCTCAAATCGCGCGAGCGTTCGAGGTGGTGCTTAATCGGCCGGCGCACCCGGACGAGCTGGAACGCTTCGGCGCCCATGCTGCTTCGCTCCCCGCGCTCTGCCGGGTGCTGTTCAATTCCAACGAGTTTATTTACCTTGAGTAAGAAGGTTTTGACGCGATGACTAACGATCCCAAACTTGCCGCCCGCCGCCGATTCCTCACCGAGTCTTGCCTGGGTCTGGGCGGGCTGGCGCTCGCCGATCTGATGCAAGGCGCCGTCACCACCGAGCCGCTCGCCGCGCGCCCGCAGCATCACCCCCGCAAGGCCAAGAGCTGCATCTTTCTCTTCATGGAGGGCGGCGTCAGCCAGATGGATTTGTTCGAGCACAAGCCAATGCTGACGAAATACGCAGGCAAGCAGATGCCCACCGCCACCAATACGGTGGGCGAGATTGCGACGTTTTCAGCGGCGCCCAATCGCGTGATTGCGCCGGTGGCGCCGTTCAAGCAATACGGGCAGAGCGGGAGATGGATGACTACGTTGATGCCGCATCTGGGCGGCGTGGCCGACGAACTCGCTTTTATCCATGGCATCCACGTCGACAACAACAATCACGGCCCGGCGGTTTATCACACGCTGACCGGCAATCAGTTTCCGGGCAGCGCGTCGGTGGGAGCGTGGGTAACGTACGGACTCGGCAGCGAGAATCGGGACCTGCCGGGCTTCATCGTGCTGGGCGATCGCCGTGGGTCGACGATTGGCGGCGCGGGCGTCTGGGGCAACGGCTATCTGCCGGCGGCGTTTCAAGGCACGCTGTTCCGCAACGGCTCGACACCGATTGTCGACCTGCGTCCGCGCATGGCGGAAAAAGAGCAGCGCTCCGAGCTCGACCTGCTCAACTGGCTCAACCAAAAGCATTCCTCCGAGCGCACCAACACCAGCGAGCTCGACGCGCGCATTGCGTCCTATGAACTGGCTTTTCGTATGCAATCCAAGGCGCCCGAGTTGGTGGACTTCTCCAAGGAATCAGAAGCCACGCGCAAGCTGTATGGCCTTGATGACCCCATCTCCGAGCCCTTCGGCCGTCAATGTCTGATGGCCCGCCGCATGGTGGAGCGGGGCGTGCGTTACGTGCTCACCCTGCATGGCGCGGGTGGAGACCGTTGGGATGACCACGGCGATGTGGCTACGCGGATTCCCAAGCATTGCCGCGAAGTCGATCAGCCGGTGGCCGGTCTGATTGCCGATCTCAAATCACGCGGGCTGCTGGACGACACGCTCGTGGTCTGGCTCAGCGAGATGGGCCGCACGGCCTTCGACAACAACCTGGTGACTGACAAGCCCGGCCGCGATCATAACCAATATGGCCTGGTTTCCTTCATGGCCGGCGGCAACGTGAAGGCCGCGTCGACGTTCGGTGAAACCGATGACTTCGCCACACGTGCGGCGGGCGACGTGATTCCCATGCGCGACGTCCACGCGACGATTCTTGACCTCATGGGCCTTGACCAGAATCGCCTCACGGTGTTGAACGCCGGACGATATAAGAAGCTCACCGATATCGGCGGGCGAGTGATCAAAGAAGTGATCGCCTAAACGGGGCTGCCCGGCGTGAAGCTCAGCGTCCACTTAGGCAGCGTTAAGAAATAACATTTCCACTACTGAATGTTTTGGGCTATCCTGAATGCATGGATGGCGCCGAGGCGGTTCGCCGCCGGTTTCAGTC
>JAYTKJ010000109.1:0-3296 GCA_043730365.1 Acidobacteriota bacterium
CATCCAGTACAAGGAATCGAGAAACCAGACGGCATAGGGAGTGTGCGGCACCAAGGCTTGGTCGCCCCAGAACAGCATCACGCGAACCGATCGAATGGCGGCTTCCCACCAGTGGAAATTGTAGTGAAACTCAGCGGGTTCGAGCAGCCAGAAGCCTGCCGCTCCGTACGCGCCGGCAAGGGCGAACGCAATCGCCGCGCGCCCTAGCGCCGTACCCAGTGGCGGTCTGCTGGAGCCGAGCGGGAACTGCCGCCTGGTAGACCACAAGAATCCCGCGATCACCGCCGACCAGACAGCTTCTTCGACGTCCCATCCCTTGGTCAGGTGAAAAACAACCGACGCCGCGGCTAGGGCGATTGAGAGCTGAAAGGCCCGGCGCTTTTTTCCCCACAGGTGAATGGCGGCGAGAATGAGAGCAAAGCCGGCCAGGAGGGTGAACGTGCGCGAAAGGCCCGCGAAGTCCAACGGAAAGATGGCCTTCAGCCAGACGGGCTGTTCGGTTGGAACCGGACCGCCCATGAGTGAGATAAGGTTCAGAATGCCGCTGCCGGCGACGAGCAAGGAAACCAACTTGCCGGTCGCCGCGGGCCACCGCATGTGGCTCGCCGTTGAGGAAGGGGCTGCCGTCCGGTTCTCCGCCGGCGGCGATTGGTATTGATAGGCGCGCATTCTAAACCTCCGGAAAGGACTCAATTACTTCACAGTGGGTTGACGATCGGCTTGCGGGGCCGTGCCGGTCTTGCTATGGGCGCCGGTGGACTTGCCGTGCTTGGCTCGAGTGCGCTTGGCACGGTGTTTGGCCGGTGTGTTGGTCCCCGTTGCGGGTTCCCGCGGGACAGCGAAGGCGACCGATGCCAGCAACAGCGCCAGCGATCCACAAATTAGTCTATTCATTTTCGAATTCTCCATTTCTACTAAGGACTTCCCGTTCCCAAGCGGTCCTTGCATATCCAGAATGCGTTGAAAGCGAGCGCAGGCCTATCGCCCCGCGAGGGGAGATTTTGCGGGCTGAAGGCCGGTCCCGTCAGCGGGGGATAAACGAAGGCGTTGATAGGTCTTTCTTGCCCGCTATTCGGGCGCGGTGCCCCCTGCCCGGACCGGGGAGACTTTCAAACGTATGAAACCGGCGAAGCAGGCGCTGCTATGAGATTCGATGGTCTTGCTCGCGTTCGTCGCGGGAGTGGGGTTCGCTGACGGACCTGTACAACAGCGGCCTTGTCGTTGGCGGCATTCCGGACTCCACCACCGCGTTGGCGCCGACGCCGAACCGGCAAGTGTCGATCGGCCTGGCCTCATTGAGGCGATGAACCCGGAAGGCGACGAGTACGGCGGGGAACGATTGACGGAGGTGCTCTGGCGGGTAGCGCCGTTGGCAGCGGACGATACGGCGGCGGCCTTGTCAGCGGAACTCAAAAGATGGATTCAAACCGGGCCGCCGCACGATGACCTGACGTTTCTGATCTTGAAGGCGAGTTAAGTAAGGCAACCATTACACGCCGATGAGAGATGCAAAGCCGCGAAGGGTGCGGCGGGCCTCCGCCGAAATCCAATTCAAGGCCCCCCTCTCAAGTCTGGATCGACAAGCTTCCAACGGCGCACGACGTACTCGGTAAACTTCCGTAGAAACTGTCTTAAAGCCTTTGATACGCGCCGCTCGATGATATCCTAAGGCAGCCCGGGAAGCCTCGGTGCTACGTCTTGGTACCCGGTGCCGCCAAGTCTGTCCCGCTGTCCAAGTACCCGCTAAATAGAAGGCGATTACAAGCATATCTCTTCGAATCCATACGCGACCGCGTCGTTGCAGTTCGGATCGACATCTCCCCTGACGAACGACCTCTACCAGAATTTTGTACATTATCCACCGGGGACCGGCAACATCCTCAATTCGTTCCTAACTTCGTTCCTTTCCCTCTCGGCTTTGCCGTCACAGGACTGTCGCGGTCGATACCGGAGAACAGACGATCTCCTCATCTATCGCTCTGGCGCAAGGTCTTCGACTTAAATAAACCATAGACCGGCCCCAAGATGGGCACGGGTTCCGAACTACGGAGGGCAGTATGCAACGTGCTTTAGCGATATTTATTTTTCCGCTACTTCCTGTGGCGGCGCAGCCTCCATCGGTTGGGGCGATCGGTTATAGTCAGCCGAATCTGACAGCCGCCGCGCCCGGCCAGGTTACCACTTTGTTTGTGCAGGGAATCGGTGGCAAACTGGACCGGCCATTGGTCTCAAGCGAGCCACTTCCAACTTCGGTCGCAGGCATCTCCGTACATCTGAGGCAGAGCCTGAATGGATACACCGTATCGGTTCAGGTGCCTATACTTTCTGTGCGGCGTTCGCCGGGAAGTTGTGATGCGTCTAATGCTTTGCAACTACGGTACGCGTTGAGCTGCGCGGCTCAGATCACCGTTCAAATACCTTATGAGCTCGCACCGGGATCGCCCGTCGCCGGCAGCCTCCTGGCGTCCTCGCTTCGAGCGGCACTCATCGTGACCGAAAACGGTTTTGAAGGACCACCCATTCCGATTCGGCCTGTGTTCGATCAAGTCCATGTAGTCGATCCATGCGACGATGTCATGTTCGTGAAGTCTGTGGATGCGCTCCCGGCCATCTGCGGTCCTGTGATCACTCATGCCGATGGAACACGGGTAAGCCGTGACGCTCCGGCGAGAGAAGGCGAAACCGTAACTATGTACGCCCTGGGGTTGGGACTAACTTCGCCACCCGCCAAGACCGGGCACCGATCGGTCCGGTCGGACGTGCTTTCACCCGAAAGATTTAGATTGGGCGTGACGGTGGAGCCGAACGGGATGCCACGGCCAACCACGCACCCCGTTACCACCGAAGCTCTGCCCGGACAGATTGCCGTCACCGTAACCTATGTGGGACTCGTCGAGGGCTATGTGGGTTTGTATCAGGTCAACTTCACTGTTCCGCGGCTTCCGTCCGATAGTCCATCCTGCGACAACCGTTCCGCCTATCGAAACCAATGCGACTGTCTCGATCGGGACGGCGTATGCATACAGTGGCGGGGGAATCTGCGTCGCCCGCTGATAAGAATTGCATATGTTGGGTATGTGCTTCACTCACCTGGACCCGGTTTAGCCGAGCTTCGTGGCGCCGTTGATCGCAAGCATTGCAGCGAGCGCGCTCTCATGGCGGCGGATATCGCCGACCACGACGGACAAAGGGTGGCCACCCCGATACCCGCCGAAGCCGAGTGTGCCAATTGCATTCCGCGGAAAGAATCGGCTCGTGCCCATTCCGGTTGCGCCACAAACGACTGGAATAAGCGC
>JAYTKJ010000110.1:0-10643 GCA_043730365.1 Acidobacteriota bacterium
GGCCTGCTGCGAACCCATCGTGCGCCCGTGAAACGCTTTCTCAAACGAGATGATGATGTTCTTGGAGCGGCCGCCCATCTTGACGCCGTGCGTGCGGCAAAGCTTGATGGCGCACTCCACCGCCTCCGAACCCGTTGTCAGTAGGAAGGCCTTGCGATCCGGTTCGCCGAACATCGTGGCCAGCTTCTCCACCAGGCGCGAGCGAACTTCATTCGGGAAACAGTAGTTGGTGAGCAGCTTGTGCTGAGCCTGCTTCACCACCGCGTCAACAATCTCCTGGCGTCCGTGGCCGGCGTTAGTGATGAGCACACCGCTGGACCAGTCGATCCAGCAATTGCCAAATGCATCATAGACCTGGAAGCCCTCGGCGTGATCCCAGACAATGGGCGGCTGGCCTCGCATGGCCACCGGTTCGTACTTCTGGAGGCGCTCCAGGACGGCGAGCGAACCGGGCGCGGGCAACTCGGTCACGATCCGTCGATACTTGGTCTGGACGTGCGGGACGGTCTTGGGCGTTAGGGCGTATTCTCTTGCCATGGGATATTTGATTTTACAATGAGACGTCACATGCGCACGACACTGCTCCTTCTTCTCCTCGCCGTTCAAGCCCCCGCGCAACCGCGCACCACCATTTTTCTCATCACCGATGCCGAGGGTGTCGGCGGTGTTTGCCGTCAGGATCAGGTGGAACCTTCAAACCGCGAAATGCAGCAGCTTCTCACCGCCGAGATCAATGCGGCGGTGCAAGGTTTCTACGACGGCGGGGCCACGGAGGTGATCGTGTGGGATGGTCACGATGGCAGCCAGACGCTGTCCACGCTGACCATTCACCCCCGCGCCAAGCTGGTGATGGGCGGCCTCGGCGCGTCGATGCTGATGGAGCGGCGCTTCTCAGCGGTGGCGTTCGTCGGCCAGCACAGCAAGGCCAACATCCGCGGCGGCATTATGGCCCACAGCTATTCGTCGCTCGGCATTCAGAACATGAAACTCAACAACAAGGCGGTGGGCGAGATCGACGTGATTGCCGCCATGGCCGGCCATTTCTCGACGCCGATCATCATGCTGTCGGGCGACAAAGCCGCCGTGGAAGAGCTGCGTGAGATTGTGCCGGAAGCCGAGTTCGCCGCAGTCAAGGAGGGCTTGGGGCGCTACGTGTGCATCTCTGAGTCAGCCGAAAGCGCCCAGCGCATGATCCGCGGCGCCGCCCAACGCAGCGTGGCTAAGATCGCCTCCATCAAACCCTATCGCGTCCCGGGGCCCTGCACGCTCGAGATCGAATACACGACCCGCAATTCCTTACCGATCGACTCGGAACTGCGCACCGCCGCCGAGGTGATTGACGATCGGACGATTCGTTTCCGCGGCAAGGATGTACTCGAAGTCTGGCAGCGATATCGCACCAGGTAAAAAAGACCGCAACCTCACACGCCGCTGTTGCGTTCATACAGGCAGAAGGAGCGAACTACGATGCTCAGAAAACTTTTGCCCGGGGCGATGCTCGCCCTTACGATGATGTCGGCCGTTGCTTGTGCGGGCCCCCGTTACGTCGCCGGTGTCGGTGTCCGTTTTGGCCCACCGCCTCCTCCCCGTTACGGCGTGGTTGGCTACGCGCCTGCACGCGGCTATGTTTGGGCTGACGGCTATTGGAACCGGGGTCCGCGCAGTTGGGAATGGGTGGCCGGTTCCTGGCAGCGCCCGCCGCGGCCGCGTGCGGTGTGGGTGCCGGGTCACTGGCAATCGTGGCGGGGCGACTATCGCTTCCGGCAAGGCTATTGGCGGTAGTTGGCCTAAAACGTCCGCGTCCCGGCCACTCCCTTGGTCTCCACCAGATAGACGGATTTCCCGCCCGTAACATAGAGCCCGCCTCCGCCCCAGGCGACATTGCTGGGCTCCTCCGGCATGGGGATGGTTTCGACGGCGCGGCCCGCGGCATCGAATACCTCGATGGCGCCGTGCGCGGCCACCCAAACATTTCCACTCTCATCCGTTTTAAGCCCGTCGCAGCGGAGCGAGGCAAAATCCCGGCCGCCTTCGAGCCGTCCATCGGGCGCGATGACGTAGACCCGCACCAGTTGCTTCTTTGAGTCCGCCACGTAGAGCTTGCTCTGGTCCGGCGACAGAGCGACGCCGTTGGGCGCCACGCAATCGGTGGCGACTACCCGCACCTCGCCGCGGGGAGGCGCTCCGCCCACGCCAGACCTTTCCCGCGTGATCTGATAGACCTTGCCGGCGGGCAGATCGCTAAAGTACACACTGCCATCGATGCTGTAGACAAGATCGTTTGGCCCTTGCAGACCCTCAGCCAGCACCGTTGTCGCGCCGTTCTTCTCGATGCGGATCACCCGTCCGCCGCCTTCGCAGATCAACAGGCGGCCCTGATGATCGAAGGTCAGGCCGTTAGCGCGGTTGCTGTTCTCCCGCAGCACCGTGACCGCGGCTCCCTCAGACTTGTTGGGTCCCGACAGCCTGGTGACCCACCACGTCGCACCTTGCTCCATCTTGTAGATTCGCTGCTTCGGGATGTCGCTGAAGAGTAAGTAGCCTCGCCGGCTGAAGACCGGCCCCTCGGTGAAGTCGAAGCCCGTCGCTACCTGTGTGATTTTACGTTCGGGCATAGTTAGGACCCCACTCCCGGCGCGAACCATGACTTCGGCGGCGCCTTGTAGGACACCTTCAATTCCGGCGTCTCAATCCGCTTGCCGTCCCGATAGCCGGACTCCATCAGCGCGGCCAGCGTGCCGCTCACCAGCAGCGTCCGCTCCACCGGGATCGCCGGCTTGCCGGTCGCGATCATCTGACGGATGCCATGTACCAGCATGCTGAAGTTGTTTGAGTTCTCCGTCGGGATGTAGCAGAGCGTCGCCTCGGCGGGCTTGGCCTTCGGCTTCACGGCCACCATATACTCACTTACTACGTCACCCGCCAGCACTGCTCCGCGAAAGCCGTCGCGATACTCCACCAGCCCTAGCACGCACTTAGTTGAATCCTCGGGCCGTCCGGAACCCGTCTTCTCCGCACGCTTCAACACCGCATCGAGCAATGAACGATCCCAGCGCCCCTGTGCCGCTGCCTCCCATACCGCCGCGCCCTTGAGCATCTGAACGGCCTTGACGCCTGTCTCGCCTTTCAGCCTTCGCTCGACGAAAGCTTGCAGCGTCTCGAGGATGTGGAAGATGCCGCCGTCGGCCACCCAGCCACCTCCCACCGAGAGCGCGGACTCGAGCTCCACGCCAAGCGGGGGATCATACTCCGGCCTTCTGAATGTCACCGGCACGCTCGATCCCGCCATCAACGGGAAGTGCAATTCACGCGACCAATCGTACATCTGCTTGGCCTTCTTCCAGTCATACGAGAGATGCTTGTCGGTGAACACAGGACACGATCGGCCGCTCTGCCGGAACACCTGCACCACCTGCTCAAAGAACTCGTAGCGCGGGTAGAGCTGTTGATTGCGGTCATTGTGCGGATAGTTGCCGTGCTCGCAGACCATCACCACGCCGTCCACCGCCAGCTTACCCGTGCCTAAGGTCAAGGCCTCGGCAATCGACTTAGTCTGCTTCACACCGTAAGCTCTCGCTAGCCGCCCCCCGATGTCGGCCGGATGGATCTGATCCATCCACAGTGACGCGACGTCAAAGGGCGCGGGATGATACTGCTCGTGGATCCAGTAGCCTTCGAGGAAGCGCGTGATGAAGTTGTCCGAGTGAGACCGCACGTGATAGGTGCTCGACAGCGCCGCGATCTTCTTCCTGCCGTCAGCCGCCACCGCCGCCAGGGGCGTCGCCAGGAACTCACGCCGCCTCATTGTTTGGCCGCCTGTTGCTCGTTGGCGCGCAACACCCGCACCAGGTTCAACCCCATGATCTTGCGGATGTCGCCGTCCGAGTAACCCAGTTCGATCAAGCCCTTGACCAGCACCGGATACTTCGACACATCCTCCATGCCGGTGGGAGCCATGCCGGAGATGCCGTCAAAGTCCGATCCCAGCCCCACGTGATCCGGCCCCACCAGCTTGGCCACATAGTCTATATGTTCGAGCAGCACCTTTACATCCACCGGCGGCATTGCCTTGAAGTAACGCCGCTGGATGCCTCGCACCAGCTCCCAGCGCGCCGGATCGCTGGCCCGCAGCGAGAGCACGCTCTTGATCTCACGATCACGGGAATCGCGGTTGCCGATGTAGACCTCGTACGCCTTCTTGTTTAAGTAACCCGCATGGAAGTTGATGCACATGACCCCGCCGTTCTTAGCGATGGCCCGGATCACCTCGTCCGGCATGTTACGCGGGATCGGGGCGATCGACTTCACCGAAGAGTGCGAGGCAATCACCGGGGCGCGGCTGGCTGCCGTGGCGTCTAGCACCGCCTTGTCTGAGATGTGCGAGACGTCTACCATCATGCCGAGGCGATTCATTTCCCGGATCAGCTCGCGCCCGGAAGGCGATAGCCCGTTGTGGACCGGCCCATCCGTCATCGAGTCTGAGAAGTTGTTGGCCTTGAAGTGCGCCAGTGTCATGTAGCGGATACCCAGGCGATGGAACGTGCGCAACACGCCCAGGCTGTCGGCAATCAGGTGTCCGCCTTCGAGACTGGCCAGCGCCGCCACTTTGCCCGACTTGTGAATCCGCTCCAGGTCGTCGGCTGAGTAGGCGAACTCGATGTCCGCTCGATTGGCCTTTACCTCTTGCCGAAGGGCTTCGAGGCACTCGAGCGCGCGCGGCAGCCACTGTTCGGGGGCATAATCCTGCGGCTGGGCGTAGATGCCAAACAGGACTGCGCCCACGTGCCCCTTGCGCAGTCGCGGCAGATCAAGCTCGTAGTAGGCGTGCTCATCGGCCAGCTTGTAGCCCTCGTCCACGAAGTAGCGTGGCGTATCGATGTGGGCGTCAAAGATCAGCAGATCCTTGAGCAGACTGGCGGCGCGGTCTTGTCCGGTGGCGAGTGGCGCCAGCCAAAGCAGGCTAATTCCTATGCAAGCTCTGTGCGTCATGGTCGTTCTATTATGCCCCGAGATTGCGGCACGCCAGCGGGCCGGTTCAGACGGCGGAGGGAGAACGAAGAGAAGAGGATGTTACTTCCTGCCGCGAAAAATTGGCCAGAACCGAATGCCCAAAGACCGTCGCTTTCGATCGGTAGCTTGCGGCTGAGGACGAATAGACCGGCCCCACCCGAAGCAATCGCCGGGATCTTCGGACCCGCCTAGATGCTGGCCAAGTGCTCACAGGGCGACGCGCGAGCCGGACTCATTGGTTGATCGTGAAGGCTTGCGCCTCGCCAAGCTTGCTCTTCGGCGGTACCAGCATGGACTGCGGGCGGTTTCCTGCATCTGGTTCAGCCAACGGACGAGCGTGTTCTTGCCGGAGCGCCAAGCTGCTGCATCAGACTGTGGAAACTCGTCCCTCTCCCTCAAATACGGCTATTCCCACCCCCTCGACCTGGAACCTATCTAACACCGGGTCTATGCCCTAAGGCCCTTCTAGGTACCTCCCTAGGTGTATCCCCTATCCTGTACCCCGGAGTACCTCACGAACCTAAGGGGGAGGGTTTATTTGTCTGGGCTCCATGTGCGCTGCCCAGCTGTGAATCCGGGTTGGTTTTTTTGGACGGGATGGAGGAGAAACTCTTCAAGAAGAAGTGAAGGGAGCCGGGAACCAGCTGGCGCCACCGATTGCCTCGGAGAGGAAGCTCATGTTTTCAACAGGAATCTTCAGCAGCTCGAAAGCTTCATCAAAGCACCAAGCGCTTTTGCGCGAAGCCGTGGCCTCGGTCAAGAAGGGCGAGCGGGCGGTGGCGCGAACCCTGCTGCGCGAAATCATTCATGACGACCCGCGGAATCCGCAAGCGTGGCTCTGGATGGCGGGCGTGGCCGATAGCATGGCCGAGGTAACGCATTGCCTGGAGAAGGTGCTGGAGGTTGAGCCCGACAACCAGATGGCCAAAGAGCGGCTATCGATGTTGCGATTGTTGCGGTATGCCAACAGTGACGGCGCCACGCAGGCTCCTCCGTTGCGCCAGACAACTCCGGACAGCAGCGCGGCCTTGGCCCTGCGGGGCATCGGCTCCCTGACGACGCAGGGCGGGGCGGCTTCGACGCCGGGGGCTCCGCCACGTCCACGGCCATCCCTGCAAACGGCTTGCGTGCTCTGCCAATCGGACCTGGACTTGCGCCGTCAGCAATGCACCAGATGCGGAGCCATGGCCTCGCTTCGATCCATGCAGGACGTCTTTTCCAACCGGGCCACCGATCTTCATGTGATCCGCGCCGGAGTAGAGCGCTGGAAGCAGGAGCATGAGAAAAAGGCCACCCCGGAGAGCAGCTTGGCACTGGCTCTTGGATACCTCAATCTCCACGATTTCACCAAGGCGATCGAGTATCTGAGGGCGGCCCACAAGCTAAGCCCGGAGCGCAAGGATCTGTTCGAGGCGCTCGACAAGCTGGAACGCTGCCCGGTCGTCCTCGTTGTGGACGACAGCGCCACGATCCGCCATCTGGTGGCCCACACGCTCCACACGGCGGGCTATGTCGTACGGATGGCCGAGGACGGCGTCCGGGCTCTGGCGATGCTGCAGGAAGAGGGCGTTCCGGACCTGGTCTTCATGGACATCAACATGCCGCGCATGGACGGCTATCAGGTAACCAAGGTCATGAAATCAGACGAAGCGACGAAAAAGGTGCCGGTCGTGATGTTGTCCGGCAAAGACGGATTCTTCGACAAGGTCAAGGGCCGACTCGCTGGCTCGGCCGAGTACATCACCAAACCATTTGAAGGCGACTCGCTTATTCGTAGCGTTGAGAAGCACATTGCGCCGCACAAACGAGGCGGCGTAGACCGCTCGCTAACTGGCCGCTAGGGACATTCGAGCAGGAGAGGGACTTTTGATGAACAAACCATCTGATCCGATGCAGGGATTTCTGGAGCAGTTACTCCAGGATTGGGAAACCGGAGGGACCAAGACGACGGCCGCCCCGGTCAAACCGGCGAAGGCTGCGGTGGGGACAATTGTCGAGACCCCCGGGATTGCGTCGGTTGTGCGGGCGCTTCCGGAGTTGGCTGAGGCTGTTTCGTTGAACGCGACTGATGATCTTCCTTCCGTTCCGGCCGTTGTTGTTGAAGCTCCGGTGACACCGCTGGCAGCGGTACCGGAACCCGTCGCCGACGAACCAGCCCCGCCCACCGCCCAGACTCCGTGGCCCTCCCTTTCCTGGGAACCCGCTCCAGCCAAAGCTGCCGAGGTCGAAGCTCCGAAATCCGAAGAGCCTGTTTCAAAGCCTGCCTTCCAATGGAAGCCCCTGGCGGAGCTCTCGCGGACGGAGACGTCGTGCCCGGAAACCACGCCCATCAAGGTGGTCGTTCCAACCCAGGATCCCGTTGCCACTGCCCCGGCCCCAACTCCGGACTGGGAGGGAGAAGCCGCGGCCTTTGCGCCGCCGCCGCTGGAACATGCCAAGCCTGTCCTCCAATGGAAACCGGCTCCGCCGCCGAGCGCGTCTGCTGCCGGCAGTAAGGCGGAAGCCGCAGCCGCCGATCCTCTGGCCGACACCGCGCCGCAGTTCTCCAAACCTACGTTTCAATGGAAGCCGAGTCCCCCAACGACGGTGGCGGCCCCAGCCCCCGAAGACCGGCCTGAAACCCCGCCGGCGCCGGCGGCGGCCGAACAGCCCAAGCCGGCTTTTCAATGGAAGCTGGCTCAACCATCGGCTCCCCCCGCCGCCTCCGCCGCTCCGCCCGTGGTGTCAGCGACGGAGACGGCGGCTGTCCCTGCGCCCGCTGCCGCCCCGTCCCCGCTTGCCGTTACCGCAGTTTCATCTGCGACACCTGCGCTAGTGGATTTCGCGGCAGCGTTGTCTGCCCTCAAGGCTTCGCGGCCAACCAAAACGCCGGCTCCGGAGCCGGAAAATAAGCCGGAAATCGTCCAGGTCGACACAGTTTCCGTTGCGCCGGCCGCCGAGGTAATCGAAGAGCTTGCCGTGGTGGAGGCAGAACCCGAGGCCGTAGTTGCCTCACCGGAACCGGCTGTGCTGCTGTTGCCCACCGACGAACCACAGATGGCGCCGGAGCCTGCGGCGGAAACGGCTCCGCCCCTGCCACAGGTGGACGACCAGCCCGAAGCGGCCGTGAACATGCTCGTGAGTGAGCTGCCCACTGAAGAGAGCGCGGCACTGGAGATGGCTGCCGACGAGGAGGCCCTACTCACCTCGCTCTTATACGAGCAAAAGACCTCTTTCGATCTCTGGGACGAGCCTGTTCCGGAGGCAGAGCCGTCCGCGATGTTTGAGCCCGAAGTGCTCACTGAACCGGAAGCGGCGTTTGAGGCGGAGGAAACGACCGCCCCCGAGGCTGTCGTCGAGCCCGAAGCCATCGTTGTACCTGAAGCCGTCTTTGAACCCGAAGCCCTGGTTCAGCCAGAAGCTGTTGTCGAACCTCCAGCGGAGGTTACTGAACTTGAACCCGAACCAATCGCGGCGCCGCCGCAGCGCGCCTTCGGGTTGCAATCCCTGACACCGGCCGAACCGGAGTGGGAGGAGATCGCCGTCCCGCCAATGCCGGCCCCCTCCGGGAACGGCAAGGAATTGGCGTCCGCGGTTTCGCACTTTGAAACCAGCCTGCCCGCCGGGCAGTGGGATCAGTCTGCTGGGACAAGACGCCTGGATCTGCGGCGTCACCTGGTGTTCAGCATCAACGACGAAAAGTTCGCCGTGAACCTGGACAATCTCGTTGAGATCGACAACATGCCAACCTGGACGGGCATCCCCGGCCTGCCGAATTCGGTGCGGGGCCTCATCAACCTGCGCGGCGAGATCGTCTCCTTGCTTGAACTGCGCGCCATCCTAGGCCTGCCCCATCCGGAGATTCCCAAAAAGGGCAAGATCTTCGTGGCTACCACGTCAGACCGGCAAGCGGTCTCGGCCTTCGCGGTGGACGATATCGAAGGCATCGTCGGCTTTGACCCGGCGAAGATGACCGCGATTCCGGACTTGACCGCGGCCAAGGCTACCAGGAACATCACGGCCACTGTGGAAGACGGTGACCGGCTGATCCGGATCCTCGACGTGGGCGGCGTGTTGACCGAGATCGAACAAACCTTCTCGCTTGATCAGGTGTGGATGTAAAGCAGCCCCAGCGATGTTACTGCAATTTCGCGATCAGCACGAGTCCGTGGTTGAAACACCTTCAACCTGCCGGCCGCCGCAGGCCGCCGCGACGCTTGAGACCGGGTGCCGCCGCACGGTGCTCGAGAACGGATTGCGGATTGTAACTGAGCATATTCCGGAAACCCGTGGGGCCTCGATTGGCCTCCTGATCGAATGCGGGTCCCGCGACGAAACCTTGGAAGAATCCGGACTGGCTCACCTCTGTGAACACTTACTATTTCAAGGCACCAGCAGCCGCAGCGCGTTGCAGATCGCGCGCCAGATGGACTTCGCCGGCGGACAGATCGGCGGTTTTACCACGCGAGATTACACGTGCCTGCATGCGGTGGTGTTGGCCGATCACGTCTACTATGCGCTGGACCTCATTGGCGACGTGCTGCTGAATTCCACATTTCCCGAAGACACGCTGGCCCGCGAGAAGAGCGCCATCGTGCGTGAACTCGAAGGCGGCAGCGACGTCCCGAGCACCCGCGTGCTGGATCTGCTCAAAAGGCAGGCGTGGCCAGGCCATCCCTTGGGCCGGCCCATCGCGGGCACGGCCGGCGCCGTGGGCAGGCACACGCGCGAAGACCTGATCTATTTCTTTCACCGGAACTATACGCCGAACCGGATTCTGGTGGCTGCGGCCGGCAACATTAATCACGACGATTTCGTCGCCGATTGCCGCGATGCCTTCTGGCGCTTGATGGGCGACAGCGAACGTCCCCGCTTGGTGAAACCGGTCTTCCAGCCAGGGGTCAGCTTTGACAACATCGCCTCGGCGCAAACCTATTTCGCCATCGGCATCCCGGCTCCCGCTTACACGTACTCCGAGCGCGTGGCGACGCACCTGCTGACCGGGTTCCTCGGCACCGGATTCTCGTCCCGTCTGTTTCGCCGTCTGCGCGAGGATACCGGGCTGGTCTACGACGTCCATGCCGAGTACCACGCCTACGCCGAGGCGGGCATGATTGTCATTGAGGGAGCCACTCGTCCGGACTGCGCCGAAATGGCCGTCGACATCGCGCTCGACACCTGGAACCGCCTGGTGGCCGGGGATGAGCCCGTGGAAGACGAGGAACTGATCGGAGCCAAAAACCGGCTGCGGTCCCAACATCTGATCTCGTCAGGCGACGTTTACACGCGCATGTGCCGCCTGGCGACTCAAGAACTTTACTTCGGCCATCCGCTCGATGGCGGCGACGTTCCGGACCGGATCAACGCCGCCACCGCGGAAGCCGTGCAGGATGAGGCGCGCCGCCTGGGCGGCGTCAATCAGGAGCAACAGCGTCTGCATGTAGCCGTGGCCGGTCCCCCCTTCTCGGGTGGCGCCTGAGCAATCAGCACGTTGCCCCGGATGATCCCAAGAGAAAGGAGGTACCGAAAGCTATGGCGTTGGCCCCCAACATCAAACAATCGTGGATCGAGATTCAGAAAAAATCCGGCGTTCCTGTGAACGCGATCGGACTGAAAATCGCTCCCACTGACGCGATGACCATGCGCGTCTGGCA
>JAYTKJ010000111.1:0-7384 GCA_043730365.1 Acidobacteriota bacterium
GGCGATTGCGATCAACCTCGTCATTGCGTGGCGGATCATGCTGATGACTCTATTGGGCCGACAGACTCCGGAACTTCCCCCCGAAGTTCTCTTCTCTGATCTGACATCGAACTCCAAGTTCTGCGCGCCTACTCAAAAACAACCGTCTGAAACCGCCGTCAACCCTGGGAGATATGGTGCGCCTTGTGGCGCGCATTGGAGGACACTTGGGACGCGGCAACGACCCAGCGCCGGGTCATCAGTTGATGTGGCAAGGCTACTCCCAACTTCGACTAATGTGCGAAGGATTCACTCTCAGAGACTCAGAGACGACACCCTGTGACACTAGCTCCGACTGATTTACGGGTAAAGGGCAGACCTAGGCCGGCGCGTGGCCGAATATTACCTGGGTTTCCACCGCCGGCTCAGCGCTCACGTCGAGATGGTGGTGCTCTATGTAGGCAAACGCCCGCTCCGAGTGACGGGCGCGTTCACCACGCCGTCAATGCGATTCGAATTCCGGCTGCTCGACATGCGGGAGTTCGATGGCGAGCCGCTTCTCAGCAGCGAGGACTTGGGCGACAACATGCTCGCGCTGCTCACGCGCTGCGATCAGGATCGGGTGTTGCGGCGGGTCGAGGAGCGGCTACGCAAATTGCCGGGCGGCGAGAAAGAGGAGGCCGCGCGGTTGTTCGTGGTAATCTCGGGGCTGAGGGCGCTTGAAAGACCGTCGTGCGAAGGCTAACAATGATCGACATCATGGAGAACAAGGTCCTGGGGCCAGCCGTGCTCCGGGGCGCGCATCAAGGCCAAACCACCGTCCTGACCGTCCTGCTCAAGCAGCGGTTCGGCAACCGACTAGCGGATTGGGTGCCAGACAAACTCGAGGGCGCCTCCGAACGCCAGTTGCTGGCCTGGAGTAAACGCGTGCTCACGGCCAAGACGTTGGACGCCGTCTTCAAACGCTAAGAGGCTGAGAGTGTGGCGATCCAACTGAAAACCCCGTGGGCCTCGATCGCCAAAATTGCAGTTGACGGTGAGCATTCCGGTACCGGCTTTTTGGTGACCCGCCAACACGTTCTCACCGCTCTGCACGTGGTGGCGGACAAGTCCGGCCAGCCCTTCGAGCGCATCATCATGCGGTTCTTTCCCGACGCCGAGTTCGGCGATGGCAGCCCGGTGTTTGAAACGGACGCGCGCTTTATCGAAGAATGGTCGAGCATAAGTGAGGATTTCGCGGTACTCGAATGCCTCAACCCTCTTCCGGAGCAACTAAAACCTCTGCACCTCGGCGGCGCATGCCGAACAGAAGAACGGTTTTCCTCGCCTGGGTTCGGCATCGCCAAGCTCACGGGGTTCACGGCCATCGGTACGGTGTCATCGTCGAATGACCCCTTCGAAGGCGGCGTCACGGTTATCGGTTTGCAATTTGATTCCGGCTCTGGACTACCTGTAAAAGGCCACTCTGGCGCACCAGTCATCGTGAACGGTTGCGTGGTTGGGCTGCTTCGCACGGCCTTTCTTGACGAGCAGGAGCTGAGCAGTGGCGGCATCGTTCACGCCGTCCGGATCCAGCAGGTGGTGTTGGCCTGTGGCGACCTGTTGAAGAGCGCGGCCACCGGCCCCATCCGCTGGCCAGCACTACCCTCGCCCTCACGTGCCCCGGTTTTGGCTGACCGCAAACCCGAGTTCGAGCTCTTCCAGCGGATGATCACCGGGCAAAGCGCATCGCGCGTTCTCCTGCTCGAAGGGACGACCAACTCCGGGAAGAGCGTGCTGTCTAAAGAACTGGTGAAGTATGCTCGGAGCCTCCCGATTGCGGTCGCGTATGTTGACCTGAAGGGCTGCCCAGAATTGAACGGCATCTTCGGGGCGATGGTACTCGACCTCGGTGACGAGATTCTGCCCACCGCCCGGCTAGCCGCTGGCGAACCGGGCTTGTCTCAGATAATTGCAGACCTCGGCGGTTTGAACAGGCCGCTCCTCGTCGCACTTGACACGTGGGAAAAGTCTTCCGACCAAACTCGCAACTGGATCGAAACACAGTTTCTCGCTCGGCTGGCGCGGATGCCCGGAGTTGTCGTCCTGATCGCGGGCCAGGAAGTGCCGGATAGCGGACTGGATTCGCAGTGGAGCTCCCTCGCAGTGCATCGGCCGCTTGGACCGATTTACTCGGTTGATGACTGGATGGACTACAGCCATCGCAAATGGCCGGCCGGTGGATTCACGAGGGATCACGTAGAGGCGCTTGCCGGCGCTGGAGAAGGCATTCCCGGAGTCATCAGCCCGAGCCTCGCGCGGTTCATTGAGCCCAAACATGCAGCGCTCGCGGCTAGAGCCACAGGGGACGGACGCGGATGACGTTTGACGAAATCATTGCGCGCCTAAAAGAGGCAAAGGGCGACCCCGAACAGCTAGCCCTGGCCACCGTCGACGTAACGCTGGCGGGCCAGGACAAACGCCTGCGCGAGGCCTTGGAAGCGGCGGCGATCCCGCACTGGTTCGACGAGCGAATTTTGGCCCACCTCCTCGATGCGGACCCCGCTGAATCGGCTGTCCTGCGTGAGCGCCTCGTGGCCTTGCCCATGGTTGAGTCCTTTGCAGCAAGGAAGGGGTGGAATGTCCATGAGGCCACTAGGCTGGCGTTGCGCCGCAAGCTGCAGAGCAGCCGGCCCGACCGTTTCCTGGAACTCTCGGCGAAAGCATCGGCTTACTGGGAGGAAGCCGGGGACGATGTCGTCTTCCAAATAGAAGCGCTCTACCACTCGCTGATTTCGCAGCCGGAAGCGGGCGCCGATCGGCTAGAAAGGACCTACTGGAAGTGGGATTTCGCGGGCCGTTTCGAAGCCACGCAAGCCCTCGGCACGGCACTGGATGAGCTGACCGGCGTTCCTCTTGCGGACTCCGCCCGTGGCCGAGTGCTGTTCGTGCTCGGCTGGATTCGTCTTGCTCGGATTCCGCTCAAACAGAGTGAGCAGTCTACCCGTGAGGCTGTAACACTACTTGAAGCCACTGGGTCCGAGGCGTCTTACGCCGACGCCCGCAGTCTGTTGGGCCGCATCCTCGAAAGGGAGGGGCGGCCGAAGGAGGCGCTGGCCGAGTATCAGTCATGCAAGCGCATCATGGAGAGCCTGACGGAGCGCGACCCCGCCAACACCGATTGGCAGCGGAACCTGTTCGGCTCGCACACCTTTGTGGGGCGCGTGTACCAGGCGCAGGGGAAGCTGGAGGAGGCGCTGGGCGAATATCATTCGAGCAAGCGCATCATGGAGAGCCTGACGGTGGAGAGTGACCCCGCTAATCTGGATTGGCAGAAGGACCTGTCGACCGCGCACAGCGATGTGGGGAACGTGTACGACGCGCAGGGGAAGCTGAACGAAGCCCTCGCCGAGTATCAGTCGAGCAAGCGCATCATGGAGAGCCTGACCGCGCGCGACCGCGCCAACACCGATTGGCAGTGGGACCTTTCGGTCTCGCACCAGTGTGTAGGGCATGTGAACCAGGCGCAGGGGAAGCTGGAGGAGGCGCTGGTCGAGTATCGGTCGCGCAAGCGTATCATGGAGAGCCTAACGGCTCTCGACGCCGCCAACACCGATTGGCAGCATGATCTGTCCGTCTCGCACAACAATCTGGGGAGCGTTTACCAGGCGCAGGGGAAGCTGGAGGAGGCGCTAGGCGAGTATCAGTCGGGCAAGCGCATCATGGAGAGCCTGACGGTGCTCGACCCCACCAACACCAATTGGCAGAGCGACCTGTCCGTGTCGCACAACCGGTTGGGGAGCGTGTACCAGGCGCTGGGGGCGGCTGGCGAGGCGCGGGCGGAATTCGAAGCCGGCCTCGCCATCGTCGACCGTTTGGTGGTGCATGATCCCACGAACGCCGGGTGGCAGGAAGATCTCGAATACATCCGCAACCTCATCGCCAACCTCCCCAAGACAAAGGGCGCAGCCGGATAGGATGTAGCCATGTCCACCTCCGCCACCGAACCCGCCGGCCTGATCTACATCATCTCCGACCTCCACCTCGGCGGCGAAGCCGCAGACGGCCAGCGCGGCTTCCGCCTCTGCACGCACGAAGCCGAACTCGCCGCCTTCATCGACGCCCTAACGGCGATCAGCCAACCCGCGGTCGAGCTCGTGATCAACGGCGACATCGTAGACTTCCTCGCCGAGCGCACCGGCGACGAAGACCACCCCTGGTCCGCCTTTCACTTCCCTCAAAGCCACGCGCTGGACCGGCTGAATGCCATCATCAAGCGATCCGCTCCCGTCTTCCACGCCCTCGCTCGATTCCTCGCCCAGCCGCATCACCGCCTCGTCATCCTGCCCGGCAATCACGACCTTGAACTCAACCTGCCCGCCGTCCGCCACCGTCTGCGCGAAGCGGTGGGCGGCGCCATTGATTCTGCCGACTACGAGTTCATCCTCGATGGCAAAGCGTATCGGCCGGGGAACGACGTGCTGATCGAGCACGGCAACCGCGTCGACCAAATGAACTTTGCGGACTACAAAGCCATCGGTGGACTCTGTGAGTTGCTCACGCAGGGCAAGGCGGTCCGGCCGCAATTTGAATTCGATCCACCCGCCGGCAGCAAGCTGGTGGCCCAGGTCATGAACAGGATTAAGAGCAAGTACAGCTTCATAGACCTGCTTAAGCCGGAAGTGGAGGCGGCTTTCCCCGTGATTCTGGCGCTCGAACCCGGACGCCGCGGCGAACTGGGGCGCATTGCCCTCATGCTCTACGAAGGCAAGCATCGGTATGGTGAGCAGCAGCAACGCCGGACCGGCATGGGGACCATTTCCGCCCTCGAATCCCTGCCAGCCGCTGCCAAAGCGCCGCCCATCGATCCGTTGGGAGACATCCTCGAGCGAACCGTGGGCCGTCGCGATTTCGCCAAACCGCCGGCCGGCGGCCACGATGGCGCGGTCCGCGAGATCGCCCTGATCGACAAGGCTCGCAGCCTCTGGTCCCTACTCAGCGGCAAGCGGGATGAGACGTTTGAAGACCGGCTGTTCGACCTGCGTGACGCCCTGCTCGCGTTTCAAGGGCAGAACTGCTTTGACCGGTCCCAGGAGACGCTGGCCGAGTATCGCGATGAGGCGCAAACGTTGGCGCGCCACCCGGTTCGCCACGTCGTCTTCGGCCACACGCACCTGGCCAAGCACGTCACACTCGAAGGCGGCGGCCAATACTTTAACTCCGGCACCTGGGCCGACCTGCTTGAGTTGCCCCGCAAGATCCTGGACCCCAATCGCGCCTTGCTGCCCCTCGCCGATCTCGAAGCCTTCGTGCGCGATATGGTGGCCGGCAACTTCGCGAGCTACGATATGGTCCGCCCCACGTATGTCCGCATCGCGCAGGACGCGGCGGGCAACTCACTTACCGCCAAGCTGTGTGACTACAAACCGGGAACACCAGTGCTTTAGGCGCTCAGTGAGTATCAGGGCATGACTCCCGGCGAAATTGCCGGCCACGTTTCCACGAATACTCTCGGTGACGTTCATGCCGCGCTGGCATACTATTTTGAGATGAGTTCCGCGTGCTCAAGCGCACCGGGAACCTTACCGGCCAACAGCAGGTCCGGTCGCGCGACTTGCTTCGTAACAACTTGCAGACTGTGCGGGCCTGCCTCCTCAAAGAAGACTTTCAACAGTTCTGGGACTACGAACCGCCGGCCGGGGCGGGGGCAAGTTCCTGGATTTCCGGCGCCAGCAAGTCATGCGATCGCGGATCGAACCGATGCGGAAGGTTGTCCGCGCGCTAAGCTGCTCAATAAACCCACGAATTGTTCTCACGTACCTCATGTTTCCTGATAGAGCCCAGCCGATTTCTGCGCCTCTCTTGGTGACGGCCGATGCAAGACCAGAAAAAAGCCGGCCCCGCGAAATGAGGATCAGACATGAAATACGAGAAGAAGCTGCCCTCGTCCTTCACATGGCACAGGGACTCCAGCGTTGCCTTCGCCTTCCGAAAGGACGATATTATTCTCGATCGGATCGACAAGCTGCTGGATCACTATTGGACAACGCGGGACGAGAGCAAGAAGTTTATCTTCCTGTGCGATCTGTTCTTCACGGCGGACTACTGGCTGAAGATCTACAAAACCAGAGGCTCGATGGAGAAGGGCCGGCAGCCGGCGGTGTACGCGCTGTTTGTCTGTGCGGCGGAACTGCTCTGCGTGGCGTTCAAGTGCACGATCAATGGCTTGCCGCGGGAGTTGGAGCTGATGTGGGGCCGCGAGTTGAGCGCGCAAGGAGTATGGGTCGATCAGGTCCACAACCTTGCCCAATACCTGGACAGCACCGAGGTAGCGCGCTACCGGCTTTGGTTCAAGGGCGGCAAGGCCTATCAGCTGCCCTGGTGGAATCCGACGGCGGAGCAGGAACCCCAATTGGCTGACTCCATGCACGCCTTTGACCCGGGCGCGATGGCGACGAACGATGCCTGCCTGCCGGCGCCTGACTACGGGTTTTTTGTGCTGACGATGAGCCGGGATCTTTACATGGCCAAGCACCACGCCACCGATGGGAAACGCGGATCAGGGTTCTATCACTCCTCTTATGTGGGAGGGTCGCCGGTCCAGTGTTCCGGCACGATGCTGATCAAGATGGGCAGGATCACCAACATTCGCTTCAACAGCGGCCACTACAGGCCACATCTGAATAACTATCGCGCCCTGATCATGGCGCTGCGCATGTGGGCCGTGCCAGTGAACGCGATCAAGTTTGAGAGCTTCAACGGCCAGCCGTGGGGCGGAACCGGAACCGTCGAGAGCGTGGTGGCTGCCTCCAATAGCCGGAGCGAGTTGGAGAACGGTCGCGAGCAGACGATCGTCGCCAACATCGCGGCGCACGGTAAAAAGCCAGCCGTGGATCTCAGCAAGAGCCCGAACCCGCGCGATTGGTGGGGTAACCGGCCCAAGCTACCTGAGGTACAGCCGCCGGCGCTCCGGCGCGCCTGATTCAATTTGACGATCTTCGCCGCGAAGACGCTCGACCTATGCGCTAAAGGCGAGCGTTCATTTTTTCAGAGCAGCCAGGGCAGCGCGGGCTTTCTTGGTTTCAGGGTGATTCGGGCCGACGCGCGAGCCTAACCTGTCAAGGCTGCGCTGCAGGGCTTGCCGGGCTCGCACCGGATCGCCCGCCGCTCCCAACGCTTCGCCGCGGAGCCGGTCGACAATGGCTCCGTCGAGCAATCCTTGATGCCCGCCCTGCACCAGCAGCGCGGCGTTCTTCTCCAGGATCGACAAGCCCTCCTTGGCGGCGCCCGTGATAGCCAATTGCCGGCCGAGGCGCACGCCGGTGAGGGCGGTTCTGAAATGAGTGGGGCCGAAACCCTTGACGGCGACGTCATAGGCCGCGCGCATCTCGAGCACCGATTCCGGGAGGCGTCCCTCGTTCTCCAG
>JAYTKJ010000112.1:0-18650 GCA_043730365.1 Acidobacteriota bacterium
GGCGATTGCGATCAACCTCGTCATTGCGTGGCGGATCATGCTGATGACTCTATTGGGCCGACAGACTCCGGAACTTCCCCCCGAAGTTCTCTTCTCTGACATCGAACTCCAAGTTCTGCGCGCCTACTCAAAAAAAGGTCTCCTCGCGCTAGAGTTACGCCCTCCAGTGGCGTCGCCGCCTGACAAACTGTTAGCAAGACATGACCTGTGATAACCTAACGGCCAGTGCCCAAGCGCTTCTACATCTGGACACGCGATCTGCATTTGTACCTCGGGTTGTTTGTCAGCCCGTTCCTGTTGCTGTTTGCGGCAAGTGTGTTCTTTCTGAACCACGGCCAGACGCCTGTGGCTGCGGCCACGACGACCACAGTCACGACCCATGGCCTGCAGATTCCTTCAGGCATCGAGGCGGCGCAGGGCATGGAACGTTTGCACCAGGCCTCGGAAATCCTCGCGCAGGTGGGAGTGACCGGAGAGATTAACTTCATTCGCTACGTCCCGAAAGAGCGTCGCCTGGTCATTCCCGTGGTGAAACCCGGTGTCGAGACCACGATCGACCTCAATGTCGAGGCGCGCACGGCTACCGTGACGCGCCGAAAGATCACAACCTGGGAGACACTGTCGTACCTGCACAAGTCACCAGGCCCGCACAATGCAGCCTTAAGGGGAAACTGGCTTTGGACACGTGTGTGGCGATGGCTCGCTGACGCGACGGTTTACTTGGCGTTGTTTCTTTCGATGAGTGGGATTTACCTGTGGACGGTGCTAAGGTCAGAACGTAAAATCGGTCTGATCTTGCTTATTGCGGGAGCCGTTTCCTTCGGTGGAATCATTTATGTCGTCATTGCCTAATCCTGGTCGCCGACGGTCTACGGTCAACTTGGAGATAGCAAACCGGAGCCTGCACTATTACCTCGGCCTATACTTCCTGTTCTTCCTGTGGCTGTTCTCGTTCACAGGATTGCTTCTCAATCATCCTCAGTGGAGATTCGGCGAATTCTGGTCTCTACGGAAGGAAACACGACTTGAGAAGGTGATCGAGCCAACGTCAGCCACAAACGATGTTGACCGCGCCAAGGATGTGATGCGCCAATTAAACTTGGCGGGTGAGATTGATTGGCCGGACCGCCAGCTAGATACTGGCCGACTGGATTTCAATGTCAACCGCCCCGGCCGAATGAATCGAATCCGTGTCGACTTTGTACAACGGCGCGCCGCCGTGCAGCAGATTGACATCAACTCATGGGGAGTCATGAACGCGCTGCACACCTTCAGCGGCACGCGCACCAACAATCCGAAAACGCAGCGGGACTGGGCGCTGACCACAGTCTGGGTAGTCGTAATGGATGCGCTGGCCGCCGGCCTTCTGTTGATGGTGCTCAGCAGCTACTACATGTGGTACCGCCTAAGACAGAAACGCCGGTGGGGACTTATCGCACTGACAGCGGGTGCCCTCAGTTGCGGGTTTTTTACCACTGGGCTGACGTGGCTGCCGTAGATAGCTGCTTGCGCCGGCAGCCGCGAGGCAGGATGCCTTCACGAATTGCCTTGGCCACTTGGCGTGTGATTTGCTCGTGAAGCGGTTCGCGTGACTGCCTATGCGATGATCTGGATCAAATGCGCGAGCGAGTGGGCCGAGACGGTCGAGCCTCCAGACAACAGGAACGCCACCTTTCTTCAGACGGCTCAGCACTTCGGCCAAGCCGGGCCGGGCTGCGTCCCTTGGCCGCCTGAGATTCTCTGATCTTCGATGATGACCTTACAGCCGGACCGCCTTCAGCGTCTGCCTGCCCGTACCGGTCGAACCGCATGTGTGCCCGTGGAATCGACGGGCGGCGGAGGGAGGGATCGCGCCTTTGCGCCGAGGGAGGCGTGGCTGGCTCCGCCGCTGGAGCGGCTGGCCGTGCCGCGCGCGCGTTATCAGGTTTTCCTACGCAACGTGTGCG
The DNA here is from genome assembly GCA_043730365.1 of Acidobacteriota bacterium. Classification (GTDB taxonomy): domain Bacteria; phylum Acidobacteriota; class Terriglobia; order Bryobacterales; family Bryobacteraceae; genus VFZP01. The sequence continues at coordinate 1,947 of JAYTKJ010000112.1, forward strand.
TGGCGATGGGGAATGCGGGGGAGGCGCGGTTTCGGGCACCCCTGGAGCGGTTGGCGGCGTCGGACGACGAGTTAGTGGCCGAGTATGCGCGATGGGCGCTGGAGATGCTTTTATCCGCCGCCCCCGATTCGGTCTCAAGCACGGCCCTACTTAGGTCATCAAGGCAGACCACAAGATGGGTCGGCTAAGATTCGGAGATGGCTGCGACCCGCCGATTTCTCGCATTGGCGCTGTCCTTGGCCGGGTTTGGCGGCGCCGAAAACTGGCCGCAATTCCGGGGCCCGCGCGCTGACGGTGTTTCCACCGAATCTTTCTCCGGCCCACTCCGCCTGCATTGGAAAGCCAAGCTGCCGGGGCCAGGCCACTCTTCGCCCGTCGTCTGGGATGACCGCATTTTTCTCACCGCCTTCGAGCCTGAGACCTCCACTTTGCGCCGCTTGGCGGGGACGGAAGGACGCCTGTTGGTGCTTGGCGTGAATCGCAAGGACGGCCGCGTGGAGTGGCAGCGCGAGGTGCGCGCCAATTCGATCGAGAAGACCACTAACGTGAACAAGCCAGCCAGCCCCACGCCTGCCACGGACGGGTCGCGCGTGTATGCCTTTTTCGGCTCGTTCGGTTTGGTTGCGCTCACCATGGACGGCAAGCCAGCGTGGGAGACCAAGATCGGGCCGTTTCCTCATCATATGGGGGCAGGGAGTTCGCCGATTCTTGCCGGAGATCGCATCATTCTCAACGCGGAAACTGACGGTCCGAGCTTCCTCTATTCCATCGACAAGAGCAATGGCCGCGTGGTGTGGAGCGTTCCTCGCAAGACCCGCCAAGCCGGGTACTCGACGCCGGTGGTGTGGGATCGCACGATTGTCGTGGCCGGTCATGAGAGCGTGATGGCATATAGCCTGGATGACGGCCACGATTTGTGGACAACATCGGGCCTGTCCACGTACGTTGTCCCCATGCCGATTGTCGCCGGCGGTCTGTTGTTCGCTACTTCCAACGGGCCGGGCGGGAACACCGTGCTGGCGCTGCGGCAGACCGGTGAGCAGGCGTGGCGCGCTTCGCGGGGAGGCGCTTACGTTGCCTCGCCGGTTCACGCCGTGAATCGGCTGTTCACGGTGAACCAGAATTGCATCGTCTCTTGCCTGGACTCGCGCGATGGCCGCCTCGTTTGGCAGCAGCGATTGCAGACGCAGGGCGAATGCTACGCGAGCCCGGTGGCGGCATCGACGACGCTCTTCGTGGCTACCACGGCAGGTGAGCTATTTTGGCTCGAAGCTGGCGACCGCTTCCTACTCCGCGGCAAGCTGGAACTTCACGAGCGGCTGATGGCCAGCCCCGCCATCTCGAACGGCGTGATCTATCTGCGTTCCGACTCCCACTTGTTTGCCCTGATACCCTGAACCTTGATGGATGGAGTGATCGTCGTCGACAAGGCTCAGGGTTGGACCAGTCACGACGTAGTTGGCAAGATGCGGCGCATCGCCGGCACGCGGCGCATCGGGCACCTGGGCACCCTTGACCCCATGGCGACTGGCGTGTTGCCTCTCGTGATTGACCGTGCCACGCGGCTGGCGCAGTTCTTCGTCAAGAACGACAAGGTGTACGAGGGTACCGTGCGCTTCGGCTTCGCCACCAACACCTACGATGCCGAGGGCACGCCGATCTCTGAGCCCCGGCCGTTCCTGGCGACACCGGAAGCGATCGAGCCTTTGCTCTCGCCGTTCCGGGGCACTTTCGCCCAGACTCCGCCGCCGGTGTCGGCCAAGAAGGTCGACGGGCAACCTGCTTACAAGCTGGCGCGGAAGAACATTCCGGTCGAGTTGAAGCCGGTGGAGATCACTGTGCACGAACTCACACTGCTTGGCTGTGATGGAGCCGATATTCGCATTCGCGTGCACTGCTCGTCCGGCACGTACCTGCGAGCAATTGCACATGAGCTGGGTCAGGCGGCAGGAGTGGGCGCGCACCTGTCGGCGTTGCGGCGGCTCCGCGCGGGAGATTTTTCGATCGAACGCGCTCACACACTGGATCAACTCCAGGAGCTTGCCTCGGCGGGCCGCTTAGCTGAAGCGTTGCTGCCTGGGGCGGAACTGCTCCCCGAGTTTCCGAGCTACATAGTCGACCGGATCACAGAGGGTCAGATCCGGCAGGGCCGCGATTTTCGCACTTCGCCGTTTCGCACACCCGCCGACGCACGCTACGTCAAGGCCATCACCGAGGATGGGGTTTTGCTGGCGGTGGGCGAAGCGAGACTTCCGAATCTGTATCATCCGATGCTGGTGTTGTAGCCTGCTGGTATGCGGCTCGCGGCAGCCATACTCATCACCTCCTCAATTGGCTTCGCCCAATTGGCGATCAGGCCGGCGGTAACGGGCGGCTTGCGCGTCGAGGCCAATAAGTTGATCGACGGTAACGGCCGGCAGATTCTGCTGCAGGGCACCGAGGCACCCATCTATCTCGGCCTGGACTACGCGGGCACCATGTTCAGCACCATTCGCCAACGCTGGAACATGAACATGGTCCGGCTGCCGGTCAGCGTCGATCGCAGTGAGCGGGACCCGGCCTACATCCTTCACGTGACAGAAATGGTGAGGCGCGCCAACCAATCCGAACTCTTCGTGATTCTGGTGGCGATCGAGGAAGGAGCGCCGCTGCCCACACGGCGGACGCTGGCTTTCTGGACCAAGTGGGCCGCGCATTTCAAGAGTTCGCCCCTGGTTGGCTTCGATCTCTTTGGCGAGCCCGAGCCCGATTTCGTGCCGGGTCACCGCCAGGGCACGCGCACCGAAAGCGACTGGCGCTTCTGGCGCAACGGCGGCGTTGATACCCAGGGCCGCGCCATCATCGGCATGCAAGCGCTGGCCACCGCGATTCGCTCCACGGGCGCGACGCAGCCAATCCTGGCCATGGTTTTTGACGACGAGATGCTGCTGCAGGGGTTTGGCGATCGTTGGTTTCTCGACGCCGCTAGCGTTATCTATGAAGTCTGCCCCATGAACAGGTTCCATGCCAGCGACGCCGCGCGCGATCGCGCCTTTGGTTTTCTCGCCCCCCGCGTGCCGCTCATGGCCTCGGGGTGGGATCCGGAACTTGGGAGCGACGAAGCTGAGTGCCGGTCTGTACCGCGAGATAGTAAGGGCGCCGGGGCGCTGGCTCGGTCCCATCTCAACTATTTCGACGCGCACGAGATCTCGTGGTCGGCATCCTCATTCACGCCAGGCAAACTTATCTTTTCGCTGAAATCGATGGAGCCGACTCAGCTCTGTAAAGGCATTGAGTGCGGAGTTGCCGAGTCCCCGGCGCAAGGCATTGGCCTCGAGGTGCAGCTCCATCAGTGGAGCATGACGCCTGACAACCTGATCACGGTAAGCGCAGGTGCTGGTGCGATCGAGATCCCGCAAGGCGGCATCGCTATCGGCTACGCGCTGATCACCCAGATTCCGGAGTCCGCCACGACCTGGCCGCTTCCTACCGAGCTTGGAGGCGTGTCGGTGCGCATCACCGATGCGGCAGGCGTCGAGCGACTGGCGCCGTTGCTCTATGCCGGGATCGGCAGCATCAACTTCCTTGTCGATCCGGGCACTGCGCCAGGGCTGGCTCGCACCACGCTGCTCCGGCGAGGGTCATCCGGTGCCGAGCCCGAAGGATCGATCATCGTTTCGCCGGTGGCGCCGGGTTTCTTCAGCGCGACGATGAACGCACGTGGGCCGGCGGTGGGTATCGCCCTCGCGCGCGAATCGACTCATGCTTTGTTCGAATGCGACGACGTGGCCGACTGCAGGACCGTCCCCGTTGACGTCGCCCGCGATGGGTCGACGCTGGTCCACATTTACGGCACCGGTTTCCGCAACGCCACCGAGCCACTGCGCGCCACCATTGGGGGCCACCACGTCCATATTGTCGAAGCCGGTCCGCAGCCGGAGGTTGCCTACAACGACAGGCTGGTGCTACAGATCGGCCCTGAACTGGCGGGGCTGGGTGAGGAAGACCAGGTCTTCCGGACCGATGCGCGCGTCTCCAATGTCGTGAGGATTCGCCTCCGCTGAAGCGCTTGCGTTATCCTAATCTGGTCATGTCAGAACACGTGTCCAGACGCAGCTTTGTGAAGGTGGCCACCGCCGCCGCTCCCGCCGCCGCCCTTCCTCTGATGGCGGCTTCCGATGAAGTAACGGTAGGCGTCATCGGCGCTGGGGGGCGAGGCTACTATCTCACCGAGCGCCTTTACGTGGGCAGCCGCAATGTGAAGGTGCTCGCGGTCTGCGACACCTATCAAGGCAATCTGAATCGCATCAAGGACCGGATTCAGACCATGGGCAAGAATACGCCCGAGGCAACGGCGGATTACCAACAGGTGCTGGCCAACAAAGACGTGCAGATGGTGATCATCGCCACGCCGGAGCATCTGCACCACCGCATGACGCTGGACGCCATCAAGGCCGGTAAACACATCTACATTGAGAAGCCGCTCTCGCACACCATCGAAGAGGGCGAAGAGATTCTCAAGGCCGCCAACGCCAGCAATCGCAAGATTCAGGTAGGCACGCAGAATCGCAGTAACTCACTTTACGGTATGGCCAAGCAGATGATCTCGCAAGGCATCATTGGCGACTGCCACTACGTGCGCGCCTTCTGGTATCGCAACGCCCTTCCCGGTGGCGCGCCGGCGTGGCGCTATACCGTCCCCAAGGATGCTTCGCCGGACAATACCGATTGGAAGCGCTTCCTTGGTGAAGCGCCGAAGCGCGACTTCGACAAGCAGCGCTACTATCAATGGCGGCTCTATTGGGATTACTCAGGCGGCATCTCGACGGATCTGTTGGTGCATCAGACGGACATCACCAATTTTGTTTTGGGCAAGACGTTCCCCGATACCTGCGTCGCCTCTGGCGGCGTCTATCGCTGGACCGATGCCAACGACGATCGCGAAGTGCCTGATACGATGTCGGCCATCTACGAGTACGGCGACAAGTTCCACTTGAACTATAGTTGCTACTTCGGCAACGACAACTTTGGGTACGGTGAGCAGTTCTGCGGCAATGAAGGTACGGTGGAGGTGCTCAACCGTTCCATGCTTCGTTTCACGCCGCAGAAGTTCAATGGGCAGGCCGTTGGCAATCGCAAGGAAGCGGTTGTGGAACTATTAGGCAACGACAACCTCGCCGTGGAAGCCCACATCCGGAATCTGGTGGAGGCGATCCAGGGCAAGGCTCAACTGGTGGCTCCGGTGGAAATTGGCCAGCAGGCTGCTGTTTCCGGGCACATGGCGACGCTGGCGTTGCGGAACAAGAAGATGGTCCGTTGGGACGCTAAGTCCCGCAAGACCATCATCGGGTAGGGCGGTCTAGTTCTCGCCACTCATCTCGGCGTTGTTAGAACTGGTACCACCGTCGCCCCAGATCACGTTGTCGCCCCAGATGACGTTGCTGGCGCTGATGCCGTTCCAGACCGTGCTGTCGCCCCAGATCACGTTGGAGCCATACATCAGGCGATCGCCCCAGATGACGTTTTCGCCCCAAATGACGTTCTCGCCCCAGATGACGTTGTTGGCCCACATCAGCTTGACCTTGCCGGTCACCTTGTCGAAGGCGGCGACCGGCGACAGCGCGCGGCCGGAGATTTTTTCGTAGCTGCTGAGCGCCGCCCAGATGTCGAGGTAGCCAGCGCCCACTGTGAAGACGTCGTAGAAGCTGATGTAAGTCACGCCGTTGTCTACAGTAGAACTCTGTCGCGGGAAAGTCTTAGTGGCGGTTTTCATCAGCCGCGCCTTCACCTGATCGGGCGTCAGCGAAGGGTCTTTCTGAAGCAACAGGGCGGCAGCGCCACTCACCACCGGCGCAGCCATGCTGGTGCCGGAAAGCGAGAAGTAGTCCGGTGACGATCCCGTCTGCGTTCTCGAGTAGGACGGGTAAGGCGTTCGATTGGCTGGGTTGGCAATTGCCAGAGTGCAGGAGGCACAAGCCACCGAATCGACCTTGTTGCCCGGCGCCACCAGATCCGGCTTCACCACGTGGTCAACCACCGTGGGTCCCTTGGAACTGTAGCTGGCGGTCGTGTCGTCGGCGCGGAACATCGTGCTTTGCGATTTCATCGCGCCCACGGTGATGACCCAGGGGCTGTTGCCGGGTGACGAGATCGTGCCGTAGCCTTGGGTGTTCATCGAGTTGTCGCGGCCACGATTGCCGGCCGAGCACACCACGACGATCCCGGCTTCCCAGGCGGACTTCACGGCTTGCGTCAGCGGGTCTGTGTTGTAGCTCTCCGAGACCGACCGCCCTAGCGAAAGGTTGATCACGCGAATGTTGTAGGTTGACTTGAGTTGGATCGCGCGGTTGATCGCCGCGATCACGTAGCTATCGTAGCCGGAGCCATTCTCGTCCAGCACGCGCAGGTTGACGATGTTGACGCGCGGAGCGATGCCACGGATGGTGTAGCTATAGGCAGAGCCCGTTGAATTCTGGCCAGCGCCGGCGATCGTGCCCGCGACGTGCGTACCGTGGCCATAATAGTCGGCCGGGCTGGTTCGCGAGGTGCAGGCCGACGACTTAACGGTGGTATCGGTCAGGAGAACACTCTGCGCCGTCACCGGACTGTCGACCGGGGCAACCGAGGCGATCCCATTCGTGGTGTTGGACATCTCCATCGAAGGGCAGGCTAGAAAGCTCTGCGAGTAGACGATCCTGGACTTGCCGCTTACTCGGTCTTTGAAATCGTTCGAGTCGCGAATGCCGCTATCGATGATCGCCACGCCGATGCTGCGCCCGTCGTAACCGTACTGGGCGGCGATGTTCGCGCCGGACGTTTCCACGGTGTAGTCCAGCGAGCCCTTCACCGGCCGGTCAATGCTGATGTAGTCGACGTCGGCGTCCTGGGCCAGCGCCTTCAGTGAATTGGCAGGCAGTTGAAAGGTGGCCCCGCGGACATCATCGTTCGCCCGAGTCACGGACCCACCATGCTGCTTCCCGATCCGCTCATGCTTGCCGGCATCCACGGGTCGCTTGTACCGGACGTTCACCCGTACCATGGCCTGGGGCGACACGCCTTCCAGGTCTTTGGAGATCTTCGGATCGGCCGACAGAACCGCGGTAGCCAGGAGCAGAGCGCTTGCGGACTTGAACAGTTTAGTCACGCTGCTCTTGATGCAAGGACGAGGCCAATTGCTAAACTCCACGCTTTCAATCGGTGCCGAACTCGACCGGTCAATTTGTCTGGACGGGCAGTCTGTTACACCGGCCAGTTCGTCATCCAACCGCGCGATGGTTGGAACCAGCGGCGGGAAGCGTTTATCCGCACCATCGTTTCAGGTACTCGAGGCTGGCCTCGTGGAGTAGCTTGGAGCGGGCCTGCTGATCGGCAATGGACCGGTTTTGAAGCACCTGATTGATCGAAGCGAACACCGGATCTTTATCGAAGCTGGATCCCAGCATCAGCAGCAGGCCTGCGAGAACCATCACGCCACGCTCGGTTTTCAATTCGTACTGCCGGGCCTTGCTGATGGCTTTGCCAACTAGCTTCTTCAGAATTTCATCACCCAGGCAATCGCATTTCTGCGGAAAGATTATGCGAAGTCTGGTCAGCATGTAGACTTCGAAGGGTTCAGTTTTTGAGACCCACTCCGTTGACTCAAGCCCGATGCGCCGCTGCGCTTCGTCGATGAACTCATTGTCAGGGCCCGAAACCTTGTCCAGATACTCCATGGCCGCGGTATGCAGGAGGCTGATGCGGGTCTGTTCATCGGGGAGCGCGGCATCGGTCAAAATCTCTGTCGCCCAGGGAAGTTGGAAATCGGTGTCGAACCCCCGGCCAAGTAACAACATCAGGTCAAGGAAGAGGCTGGCGCCGGCCTGGGTGATAACTCCGTAGGCGGCGGCCTTCCCAATGCCGTAGTCAACTGTTTCGCGAACACCAGCTTCGCCGAGTTGGGCGCAGTGTTTGGGAAACGCAGCCTTCAAGTGTTCCCTGGCGGCTTCGGCGAAGCGAGGTGCGGAGGCAAGCTCGAACGCCTCCATCTGCTCTTTCCGAATGGTGAACATGTTGCTACCTCGACGTTACTTCCAGGCGTCTTCAAGAAGCTTCAGATAGTTTCTGGCGAGCCGCAGGATCATCGCCACTCCATCTGCCTGCTTACCGTTGTCGAAGGTGATCCTGGCGGCCATCTGCTTGTCACTGGTGTCATCCTTAATGCGGAGCCGGAGGTGCGGAAGGCGCCCACGCTCAAGGGCCGCCACTCCACACTGGAATGCCGTTTCGAGTTGGTGCAGGGCCTGGCGTGATTCGGCCGCCTCCAGCCAATGCCTCATCGTGGCCGGTGCGAGGTGTCCGCCTTGGTCCAGCTGAAGGAGTGACTCTCGTAGCGCGGGCAGGTTTCCGAGATCAGCGGTTGCAACCACGGCCGCAGGCACGCCTGGCTGGGGCATGGCTTCAATCCGCGTGTCCCCAGCGCCAGCCTCGGATTTAACGGTGGCGCCATGGGACCGGATCTGATCGAGGACGGACTTCAACTGCCTGGCCGCACCCTTTCCGTGGGCGTTCAGCGAGAAGATCTCATGCCCATCGTGGCCGTAGGCGTGTACGCTCATGGTGTCAGGCGCGGAAGCGGCGATTTCTTCGCGGAACCCACTGGGATAGACAATCCTCAACATTTGACCCTCATTCTAGCCGCTTACGGACTGACCCGCGAAAGGCTAGCGCAGTCCGTACCTTTGTAGTATCCGTATTTCATCTTCTTGAGCATCTCTTCGGTCGCTTTGTCGCAAGCCAGTCCCCATGCTTCGGGAGGCTTTTTGCCCGCTTTGATCAGCTTGGCGTATTCGTCATCACGAATCTTCTGCCGTTCTGATTCGATCTTCGCGTTGTCGAGCGTCGCGGGCGATTCGGCGGTCTTAACGATCACATACTTGTTGTTGCCGCTTTGAAGCATGCTGACATCTTCCTTGTAATCGTCGAGAGTGCCCAAATCGCCGCCCGAGAATGTCGTGTGAGCGCCGTCCAGATCTCCGTCATTCTTCCCATATGGATGGGTGTGGAAGGTGCCTTTATACGTGTGGTCGGCGGGTACAGTGGTGTTGGGACTGAATGTGCCGCTCCCGCCCGAGCCTTCGTTAACGATCACCATCTTGCCGTCTTTGTCGAGCGCAATCGTTCCTCCGTGCTCTTCGGAATTGCCGGAAGCATCTATACTCTTGTCCCAATTCGCCTGCATTTTCTTGCACACGTCCGGCGGGATTGAGATCTTCTCCGGCAATTCACTTAGCTTCGGGGTCTTGGCGATGACGTCGGTGATCGAATGGGGCTTACAGGCGACCACCGGCGGTGCCGGCGGTTTCGGGCGAGACCCTCCACAACTGCACATGTCAGTTCCTCACGCATCCAATCTTTGTTTGTAGATGGCGCCGGCCCGCCGGAACCCGAGCCATTCGTAGAAACGGCCCACTTGCTCGGCCCGAATCTCGGTCGTCACGCCGAGACTCAACTCCCTGGCGCCGCGTTGGACGGCCCACTCGCGAAACGCCTCGATCAGCCGTGCGGCTGCCGACGTGCCGCGGTTGGTCTGGTCCACGAAGAGCACCGTATCACACGCTAGCCGCTCTTCACAGAAAAAGTAGTCGGTGAGATAACCGCCGATCATGCCAATTACTATTCCGCCACTTTCGGCGACGAAAACGCATTGAGTCTCGGTGTCGGCAATGTGCCCGAGGATGAGCCGCCGCACTTTGTCACGGTCGAAAGGCAGGAAGGAGTAGGCGCTTTCGCTGTGCATGCGTGAGCCCATCTCAACGAGATTCTCGACATCGTCGCAATGGGGAGTCCGGATGGTCACAGCATTTGCTCCTAATGACGCTCCCCAGGATATCACCCCATGACGGTGATTCCTCGCGTATTCTGTTACACTGGCCAGTTCGTCATCCATCCAAGCGATGACTGGTTCTAGAAAGGGAGCGTCATGCTGATTCTTGCGGCTATTCTGGCCATCTTTGTGTACGGCATCATTGCCGCGATGTTTGGAACGATCATTCCGGCTTTGGCTAAGCAGTTAGCCCTATCGGACTCCCAAGTTGGGTTTATTTTCACGGCGCAGGCCCTGGGCCTGACGATCGCCTCGATCTCGGTGGGCCCGCTCATCGACAGCAAAGGCAAGAAGGTGGGACTGTTGCTTGGCCTCGGTCTGGTGGCGGTAGCGCTGTATGGCCTGGCGATCACTGCCGGGTATGAGATGACGGTAACCTTCGCGGTCCTGCTGGGCCTGGGCGGGGGCATCATTGTCACGGGCGCCAACGCGCTGGTGAGCGATATCAATCCGGCCAATCGCGGCTCGGTAATGAACGGCCTCAACCTCTTTTTCGGTTTGGGCGGCTTGGTTACGCCGCTGCTGGCTTCCGGCTTGCTTGGTGGCGACCCTGTGAAGCTGGCGTACTTCGCAGCCGCGCTTACCACCATCACCCTGGCCGTTCACTTCATGACCAAGATGCCTGCGCCCACGGGCGAGCGCGGCTTCAAGGCGGGTGAGATGAACTCGCTACTTTCCCAGCCGGTGCTTTACTTGCTGGCCGCCTTTTTGTTCCTGTATGTGGCCTGTGAAGTTGGCGTCTGGAACTGGCTCGCCAAACATCTCATCGCCCAGGGCCTGCCGGAATCGACAGCGCTGCGCATCCTTTCGCTGGGCTTCGCGCTGGGTATTCTGCTGGGCCGCGTGGCCGTCGCCCCGGTGTTGATTAAGGTGCCGGCGGCGACCGTCACGCTCGCCTCGTCGGTCCTGATGGCGATCACCACCTACGCCATGCTGCAGACTAATGACCCAACTTCGGCTGGCATTGCCGTGTTCCTGGCCGGCCTTGCCATGGCGCCCGTGTTCCCCACCACGCTGGCCATGGTGGGCGGCGCTTTTCCGAATCGCACCGCCACCGCGATGGGCATCGTGATCACCAGCGGCTGGATTGGCTTGCTGGTGAGTTCTCCGATCATCGGCAGCGTCGCCGGTTCAAGCGGGCTTCGCACCGCGCTCCTGCTGCTGCCGGCCTTCTCCGTGCTGATGATCGTGGTGAACCTGATGATGCGGCCGATGCTCAAGGCGCAGGCTTAAGCAGGTAGCCCGCCATATAGCTCAGGGCATCGTTACGTCCGCGCGCCACACTGCGGAGCCGCTCGTGGTCTCCGGCGATCTGGCACAGTTGCGTGAGGTTGGGGCACGTCAGGTATTGCGGATCGCTTTCGAGGAGATGCCGCTCGAAGACCTCGATGGCTTCCTGCGGCCGCTTCAACCGCAACAGATACCGGACCAGGACTTGCGCAGGATACGTGCCGATCTTCTCCGGGTCTGCCGAATCGGCGATGTGGCGGAAGTGCGCGACGCTGGCGTCCACATCAATGCCGAGCAGCCCGCGCAGAAACATGGCGTGATCGGCATAAGGGCGCTCAAACGGAGGCTCACCGGCGTAATGATACATCGCGCCCAGCCTCTGCCCGTACTCGGTAAAGTCCAGCGCGCGCCGCCAGACCACGGGATTCTCAGCTTCCACGGCGAAGCGCAGGGCCGACAGCAGGTGCGAGGTGTCGATGTAATAGTCGTACTCGCCGAACAGCCAATCGCGGCCAGCCAGCAGCGCTGTCATGGAGCGATCCGGCGGCGGCACGCCCTCCTGCTTCTCGATCACGCGCGCCAGATTCTCCGTTAACTCGGCGTGCAGCGCGCCGGTGAGCAACTCCAGCGCCGCATCGCGCGACTCCGGATCCGGGTATTGATCGAGGCACGTGATGGCTCGGCAGGACCCATGCGTGGCCAGCACCATGGCGTAGCCGCGCGCCGGGTGGACGCGCTCATACAACGCCACGTCGATGATCTCGTCCTTGGCGTCGGCAGCCGGCAGCTCTTCGATCGCCTCGCGAACCGGCCCGGGATCCCCCAACGCCCGGAAGTACGGCCACGCGCGGGCAATCTCGCCCTCGGCCAGATAGGTCTCCCCGGCCAGGCGCGCCTCAGCCGCCACATGCGCGTCCCACTCGGCGCGCTGCCCCGGCGGGATGCTCGCCGTGTCGCCGTTGAGCGGCAATCCCAGCTCGTAGCGCTTCTGCATGAGCCGCGCCTCGAAGCGGTGCGCGTGCTGACCTTGAGCCTTCAAGCGCTCAAGGAGCGTGTCGAAAGCTGCCGCAGCGCCGCCGGTCTTGAAGGCGCTGTCCAGTCCGTCAAAGATATCTTCCACCAGATCCATAATAGGATGAACAGGTTCCTATGCAAGCTGCTGTCCTTCGAGATTTCACCCATCCCATCGCGATGGAGGAGTTGCAAACGCCCGAGCCCGCGGCCGGAGAAGTGGTCATTGCCGTGCGCGCGTGCGGCGTTTGTCACTCCGACTTACATCTGGCCGAAGGAGACTGGGACGCGCTCAAACGCATCACCAAGCTGCCGCTAGTGCTAGGTCATGAAGTGGCGGGCACGGTGGCCAAGGTGGGAGCCGGCGTCACCGGCTTCGCGCCTGGCGACCGCGTGGGCATTCCTTGGCTGCATTGGACGTGCGGCGAGTGCGAGTATTGCCTTCAGGGCCGCGAGGTTCTGTGCGGCAAGCAGGCCATCAACGGCGTTACGGTGGACGGCGGCTATGCCGAATTCGTGCTCGCCAAGGCGTCGCACGTGGCCCGGCTTCCCGATGCGCTGTCGTTTGAAGAGGCCGCACCGCTGTTTTGCGCCGGGCTGACGGTGTATCGCGCGTTGAAATCTTCCGGCTTGGCAGCGGGGCAGCGCGTGGCGATCTTCGGCGTGGGCGGCCTCGGTCATTTGGCGATTCAAATCGTGAAGGCTGCTGGCGCCGTGCCCATTGCCGTCGATATCGCCGACGAGAAGTTGGCTCTGGCTACCGAACTGGGCGCCGCGCACACGATCAACGTGGCCACGGGAGGAGACGTGCGCAAGGCAATGCGGGCCCTCGGTGGCGCGCACATCGTGATGGTCACGTCCGCCAGCAAGTCGGCCTACGAAAGCGCGCTCGGTTGCGTGCGCAAGGGGGGCACGCTGGCCGTGGTGGGTATGCCGCCCGAAGCCGTGCCTGTTTCCATGGTGGCGCTGGTGTCTGGCGAAATCCGCATCGTGGCCTCGGCCGTGGGCACGCGGGAGGATCTGCATGAGCTGCTAGACCTGGCGGCGACCGGCGCTGTGCGCTGCCGCATTGAGACCTTGCCACTGGCGCAGGCCGCCACTGCGCTCGAGCGGCTTAAACATGGTGCGGTCTCCGGGCGGCTGGTGTTGGTCAATCCGTGACCCCGCTGGGGCGGGATAGTTGACGGTCCGGCGGTTTCCTACCGGGACAGGTTGTTCCTTTTCCCGAGACGATGGCAGGCCGGCAGCGACTTTGCCGGAGCGAGCAGCGGCCGCTCTTTGGGAATAACGGGCATCATCGCGACAACCACCTTCGGATCCGCGCCCATTGAGGGCCAAGCCGAGTGGTTCGTATCCTCCCGGCGGTCACCCTGCCGGACGATCAAGCCGTGGATCTTATAGTTCTTGTCCACATACGAACCCACCATATCGCCCCGCTCATTGCTGACATAATTGCCACGGCGATCGCACAGAAATCCGTGAAAGGGTATTCCGTCGAGCTGGATGGGGTCTGGATTATTGCCCCAAACTCCGACCACTTCGCCTTCGGTGTTCATGTCCCAGGCGTTGGTCATATTGCTACCGGGCATGTCGAAGTTGACCCTCCGGGCCGTGCTCGACAACGTAGGAGCTATGCCGCTTGGTGGCGAAGGTGTACCAAACACCTGCGTATCGTTGCGCACCGGGACTGCCGCCGACGTTCATCGTCGTGCCGCCGGTCTCGAAATCAAGATTTTGAACGGCGCCGTTGGGTCGCAGTGGGTTGATAATCGCATGCATCGACTCTTGCGGACTAGCGTCTATGCCTTCATCATGAAAACAGCCGTAGATGAGACCGGAGGTCGTAATCCGCTGGAAGATGGTATTGGTGTGGCCAGGGAAAAGATAGCTCGTAAAGGGACCGCCGGCCTTCTGGTAAAAAGCCCGGAGCAGGCCGCCTGGCTGGGAGAGCACATCCTGTGAATACGTTCCCACGATATCGCCTTGCTCGTTGATTCCCCTTGCCTCGATGTAATAGCAATTCTTAAATGTTCCCGCTTGTGGCTGGCAAAGCTGCGCCAAACGAACGCTTTGCCAAGGAACCCGGCGGGGAGTCCTAGTGCTGCTGCTCCGGGGATGAAGTTATAGGAACCCACTACGTCTCCGCGGTTGTGGACCCCTACGACCATAGTCGAGCCCGCTCCCGGAACGGGAACGTCGACTGCTATTAACGTGAATGGAATCTTCGAGGGCTGAGCGGCGGTGGCGGCCGCGCCCTTAAACAGGAGCGCACAGCCAGTAGCGCTGTCAAAGCAGCTTATCACGCAAATGCATTCTATCTCCTCCTGGTTTTGCCCGCAACCAATCCGCAACAGTTGGTCTGGGTCTGCCCTCGATTAAAGCTATTTTGTTGCTTAAAGCACACTTCCCCATTTGGGCCAGCGCAGCGCAACTGGGTACCAGCTCCTTCGTAGGATCCGGACGCCGCGGGGAGCTTTCCTCACGTTCGCTTTGGCCAGGACGATGAGACTGTGTGGCAACCTACGCTGGAATCCCTCGTGACCGCAGCCTGTCTGTCGAGGAGCGGCCAGTGCTCCCCACCCACCAAAAGGCGCTGAAGATCAACCTTGATCCCCTTCGCTACGGCACCTTTGCCGAGATTGGCGCGGGCCAGGAAGTGGCGCGCTGGTTCTTTAAAGTGGGCGCGGCGGCAGGATCGATTTCCAAGTCCATTTCGGCCTACGATATGGCCGTGAGTGACGCGATCTACGGCCGATGCAAGCGCTATGTGTCGCGCGAGCGGCTGCAGAGCATGCTTGACTACGAGCACGGTCTCAATCTGGAGCGGCTGCGGCCACTGCGCGGGGACAGCACCGCATTCTTTGCCTTTGCCGACACGGTATCGGCACGCAATTTTCAAGGCACCAATGAGTGCCACGGCTGGATGGGCGTGAAATACCAGGCGCATCCGCGCGATGAGGACAGCCAGATTACGATTCACGTCCGGATGCTGGACCATGAGAACAGCCTGCAGCAGGAAGCTCTCGGTATTGTTGGGGTGAATCTGCTGTTCGCGGCTTTCTTCTACCATCACAAGCCGGAACTGATGCTGGAATCGCTCCTCGATAACCTAACCACTGACCGCATTGAAATCGACATGATCGAATTCTCCGGCATCGAATTCCGGCATGTCGATAACCGTGTGATGAGCCTGAAACTGGTGCAACTGGGGCTTACGGGCGCGGCGATGTTCGGGCCTTCCGGCGAAGTGCTGCAACCCTCTGAGGTCTTGCGCAAGCGGCCGATTCTGGTGGCGCGAGGTAGCTTTCGGCCGGTTACCAAGGTCAATATGGACATGATCAACGGCGCGCGCGCCAGCTTCGCCGCCGAGCCGGAAGTGAAGGGGGGCCAGATCGTTGAACTGATGGAAATCACGATGCGGAACCTGCTGGTGACCGGCAAGATTGACCTCGGCGATTTCCTGGCTCGCGCCGATGTGTTGGCGGCGGCGGGGAAGACCGTGCTGATCTCGGATTACTTTGAATACTACCGGCTGGCGGCTTACTTGAACCGTTACACCTCGGAGCCGATTGCGGTCACGATGGGTGTGATGAGTCTGCTGGACTTATTCAAGGAAGAGTACTATACCGAGCTCGAAGGTGGGATCTTGGAGGCGTTCGGAAAACTGTTCACTAAAGATTTGAGAATCTACGTCTATCCTCTGCGTGACAAAGAGGGCGTCATCCGCACGGCCCACAATCTGGAGGTCCAGGATGAGATGCGCAATCTCTATCGGCACCTGGTGGAGCGGGGCAGAATCAAGCAACTCGATAGCTACGACGAATCCGTTCTGCATATCTTCTCGCGCGATGTGCTGCAATTGATCAAAGCCGGGAACTCTTCCTGGGAAGGCATGGTGCCCGTGGAAATCGCCGAGATCATCCGGCGCCGACGCTTCTTCGGCTGCCAGGACACGGAATTGATCGAAAGTGTTCCCTCCCGGTAAAAGAAACTTTTGGCTAGCCAAGCCGGCAGGTTTCGTTTTATCCGTTCCTTGCGCTGCTCGCAAGCCAGGCAGATGCCCAGCCTCCGCAAAGCACGAAGTCGCCGCAGGAGTTGTACAAAACCATCGCGGCCCTTGGCACCGCTCTGTTTGACTCCTATAACCGGGTGTGACCTGGAGAAGTTTAGCGCGTTCTTCGCGGACAATCTCGAGTTCTATCACGGCGGTGATGGTGTGATCCTTGGCGTCGGCAACTGGTGGCTGGTACGCTCCAGGTCTATCGTATGGACGGATATGGCGCGTTAGAGATCGGAGTTCACCGCTTCCATCATCCCAAGTCGAACAGCCCGATCGGCGAGGGCAAATTCATCAACCTCTGGCAATACAAAGATGGCGCCTGGAAGATCGCACGCGTGATCAGCTTCGATCACCACGTAGCAGGCAAGTAGCGCCACGCTGGGGAATGACGCTCAGTGTGATAACCTTCGCAGGGATCGATCCATGAAACTGTTTGTTCTCGCCATCACGCTTGTCATCCAAGCCTTCGCACAGCTTTCCGAGAGCACCTCCGGCATGGTGAGCACCGCGCACCCGCTCGCCACCGAAGCCGGCGTCTCGATGCTGCGCTCCGGGGGCAACG
>JAYTKJ010000113.1:0-3831 GCA_043730365.1 Acidobacteriota bacterium
ACGCCGCCACCCGACACAATTCGACACTTTTGATCTTTTTGACGCGGCCGCCAGCTTGAGTAAAATAGGAAAACACCCATCCGTCTCTGATGGAAACTATGCTCGATGAAGCCATGATTGAGGCCGTAGGACTCTCCAAGTTCTACGGCGATTTTGCGGCCACGCGCGACGTGTCCTTCTCCATTCCTCGCGGCCAGGTCTGCGCGTTCCTCGGCCCCAACGGCGCCGGCAAATCCACCACGATGAAGCTGCTCACCGGCTACCTGGCGCCCTCGGCCGGGCAGGCGCGCATCGCCGGGTTCGACGTGCAGACACAGCGCCTCCAGGCCGCCGCACGCCTCGGCTATCTGCCCGAGAACGGCCCGCTCTACCCGGACATGACGCCGCTCAGCCTGCTCCGTTTCTTCGGCGCCGCGCGAGGCCTCTCCGGTGACCGCCTCCGCGCGCGTATCGAATCTGTTGTCGATCAATGCTTCCTCCAGTCTGTCCTGGAAAAATCCATCGCCAAGCTTTCCAAGGGCTATCGCCAGCGGGTCGGCATGGCGCAGGTGCTGCTTCACGAGCCCGACGTCCTGATCATGGATGAGCCCACTACGGGCCTTGATCCAAACCAGATTCGCGAAGTCCGCCAACTCATTCGCCGGCTCGGCGAGACCAAGACCGTCCTGCTGTCCACCCACATCCTGCAGGAAGTGGAGGCCGTCGCCAACCGCGTCATCATGATCACCGGCGGACGCGTGGTCTTTGACGGCGAACCCGCCGGGCTACTCGCCCATGGGCCATCTTTCGACGAAGCCTTTCACGCCCTCACCGGAGGCGCGCAATGAACAGCCACGTCATCCGCGCCGTCTTCGCCCGCGAGTTCTTCTCCTACTTCGGCTCGCCCACCGGCTACGTTTTCATCACTCTCTTCGTCTTCCTCTCGGCGCTCGGCGCTTTCTGGCAGGAGAGCTTCTTTCAATCGAACCTCGCCAATCTCGATCAACTCAACGCCTGGTTTCCGTACCTGCTTGTCTTCCTGATTCCTTCCATCACCATGGCGCTCTGGGCCGATGAACGACGTCAAGGTACCGAGGAACTCCTGCTCACGCTGCCGGCGCGAGACTCCGAACTGGTCATCGGCAAGTACCTGGCGGCGCTGGGCATCTACACTGTGGCGCTGATCTTCTCGCTCAGCCACGTTGTCGTATTGTTCTGGCTCGGCAGTCCGGACGTCGGCATGCTGGTCTCGGCCTATCTGGGCTATTGGATGATGGGCGCGGCTCTCATTCCGCTGGGCCTGCTCGCCTCGCAACTTACCGACAACCTCACAGTCGCTTTCATCCTGGGTGCGGCTTTCTGCGCCCTGCCCGTTTTTCTTCGCCAGGCGGGCGCGATGCTCTCAGGTGGTTCACAGCGCCTCGCCGAGCAGCTTTCAGCTCCGGAACAATTTCGCGATCTTTCGTCGGGCGTCATCACCGTCTCATCGTTGGTCTACTTTGCGGCGCTCGCCATCGCGGTGCTGTACCTGAACGTCAAGCTGGCCGGCCGTCGCCGCTGGCCGGTCAAGACTCTGGGCTGGCACTTCGCGGCCCGCGCGTTGGTGCTGGTCGCCGCCGCAGCAGCCGTCACCATCATCGCCTCGCGCGCAGGAACCCGCGCCGACGTCACCAGTGAACGGATCCACTCGCTGTCTCCAGACACGATGCAACTGCTGCAATCAATCGACCCGCGCCGGCCCGTCTTCATCCAAGCCTTCCTAAGCCCGGACGTTCCTCGCTCCTATCTCCCCGTCCGCGCGAGCCTCTCCAATCTCCTGCGCGAATACGGTGCGATTGGCCGCGAGCGACTCAACATCCGCGTCGTCGAGACCCTGAAATATTCGCCCGAAGCGCGCGAAGCCCGCGAACGTTACGGCATCAATCCCTTCCGCGTGCCGGTCACTGAAGAGAGCGCACAAACCAGCAACGAGATTTTTCTGGGCCTCGTGTTCTCCAGCGGCGGCGAGGAGTTCGTCATTCCGCAGTTCGATCGCGGTCTGCCGGTTGAGTATGAGCTCACGCGGTCGATTCGCGTCGTCTCGCGGGCCAAGCGCAAGAAGGTCGGGATCCTGCAAACCGGGGCGAGTCTCTTTGGCGGTTTCGATTTCCAACGCCGCACCAATACCAATGAATGGTCGATCGTCTCCGAGTTGAAGAAGCAGTATGAGGTCGCCCAGGTCCCGCCGGCAGCAGACTATCCCGGCGACCTCGACGTCCTCATGGCTGTGCTTCCACACACTTTGAGCACAGCGGACCTAGCCCGTCTAACTACTTACGTCCAGAGCGGCAAGCCAGCCTTGATCGTCGTCGATCCCCTGCCCTCCTTCAACCTGCAACTCTCGCCCGGCTTCGCCGCCGAGGCTGCGGCCGAAGGTGCAACTCCCTCAGCCGCTGTCTCCGATACGCGCCCGTTGATGACTGCCCTTGGCGTGGAATGGAACCCGTCCGTGGTTGTCTGGGACACTTACAACCCCCATCCGCAACTCCGGTCACTGCCGCCCGAGATCGTCTTCATCGGCAAGGGCAATCAGGCCTCGATGCCCTTTCAAGCGAAGGAAGAGGTCACCGCTGGCCTGCAGGAAGTCGTACTCATCTACCCCGGCCAATTGAAGGATCGCAATGACGGCAAGACGAAGTTCACCCCGCTCCTCACCACCGGCGCGGCCGGCGGCACGCTGCGCTGGAATCAGATCGTGCAGCGCACCATCATGGGAACCAGCATGGTGCAAGGCCAGCCGCACCCGCCTTCGGGCAAAGCCGAGATCGTCGCCGCCCGCGTTACCCGCACTGGCAGCAGTGAGCCGCTGAACGCCATCGTCTTTGCCGACGCCGATCTGATTGGTGAGCAGTTCTTCGAAATCCGCAAGACCGGCGTCGAGTACCTCAATCTCGACAACGTCACGCTCGCCCTGAACGCCATCGATGAATTGGCGGGCGAGAAGAACTTCATTGCGCTCCGCAAGCGCCGCCCGCGCCATCGCACGCTGGAAGCGGTGGAAGCCCGCACTCGTCAATATGAGCAGCAGCGCGATGTCGAAGCCCAGCAGGCCGCTACCGTCGCCGGACAGCGGCTCCAGGAAGCGCAGGCGCGGCTCGATCAATCTGTCTCAGCGATTGAGAACCGGCCAGACCTCGATGACCAGGCTAAGCAGATCATGATCTCCAGCGTGCAGCAAGCCGAGAACCGCCGCCTCCAGGTGGCGCGCGCCAACATCGAAGATGAGCGCCAGCGGCAGATCGAAAACGCGCGGGCGGCGATGGAGTCCTCCGTGCGCGGCATCCAGAACACCATTAAGCTGCTCGCCGTCGTCTTGCCGCCTATCCCGGCCTTCGTGCTTTTCATTCTCATGTCGATCCGCAAACTCACCCGTGAGCGAGCGCGTATCGCGCCGGAGCGCCGCGTATGAACGAGCTCACTCGCACCGGTTTGTTCGTCGCCGGAGCCGCCGCCCTCATCACCGCAGCCGTTTGGATTCGCCCGGACTCGGCCGCCTCGGAGATTTACTCCGATGCCGGCGAGGCCTTCTTCCCCGCCTTCCGGAATGTGGACGCGGTGAAGGCCGTTGAAGTGGTCGACTATGACCAGGCTGAGGCCGTCGCGCGTCCTCTCAAGGTCGAGTTCCGCAAGGGCCGCTGGCTGCTCACGTCGCATGGCGACTATCCCGCCGAGGCCCGCGACCGGCTTGCCCGCACCGCCGCCGCGCTCCTCGACATCAAGAAAGAGACTCCGGCCAGCGATCGCGTAGAAGATCACATCAAGTTCGGCGTCCTCGATCCGCTTGATGCCAAGAGCGCCTCGCTTCAGGGCCGC
>JAYTKJ010000114.1:0-4730 GCA_043730365.1 Acidobacteriota bacterium
GAGGCTTCCGCGCCGGCTCGCGCGCAAGCTATACGGCGCTCTGCATCAGGCTGGCTGAGCGAGGATACGTCGCTGCTACGGCCGGCTATCGACTGTCGCCGAAGAACCAGTTTCCCGCCGCACTGGAAGATGTGAAGGCGGCGGTCCGTCACCTGCGCGCCAACGCGGCCAAGTACGATCTGGACACCGCGCACATCGGTGTCACGGGCGGATCCGCCGGTGGCACGCTGGCGTTGCTCCTGGGCACGCTGGGCGGCAATCCGCTCTATGAAGGCACGGGGCCGGATCTTGCGCAAAGCAGCAAGGTCCAGGCGGTGGTGAACTATTACGGCGCCACCGATTTCACTCGCGTCTACGGCCGCAGCGCCGACGCGCATGAAGTGCTGCCGATGTGGCTCGGCGGCGACATGAGGCAAGCACGCCAAGCCCACATCCAATCGAGCCCACTCTACTACGTCACGCCCACGTCGGCCCCCACGCTTACCATCCACGGCACCAAGGACAATTACGTGCCGTATGACCAGGGCCTGCTGATTACTACCAAGCTTCATGAAGCCGCCGTGGACACCGAGATTGAGACGATCCACGACGCCGTGCACGGCTTCCGGGGCGCTGATGCCGCCCGTGCCGAAGCTCGCCTGTTTGAGTGGTTCGAACGGTACCTGAAACCTTCCGGCCAAACCAAGCTGCTGATTTCCGATCACGGCATGCGCGGCGAAGTCGTGGCCATGATGTGGCCGAGTGGCCAGGAGTTGTGGACGATCCCGAACAAGCGTGGGCACGACGTGCAGCCGCTACCGGGAGGCGGCGTGCTGTTCACCGTGGGCGCCGATCATAAAGTGGTCGAAGTGGATGCCAATCGCCAGGAAGTATGGACCTGCTGCGAAGGCCTCGATCATCCCCTGGCCGCCCAACGTCTTCCCAATGGCAACACGCTGATCGGTGACGCCAAAGCCGGCCGCGTTATTGAGGTGGACCGCTCGAAGAAAGTGGTGTGGGAGTACAAGTCACCCGATCTGGCCAACATGCGCATGCGTAACGCCACGCGCACGGCCAAAGACACTACACTGATTGCTGTGGAAGCCGAAGCCAAGCTCATTGAAGTGGACCGCTCCGGCAAGATCATCTGGCAATGGCAGGCGCCGGAAGGATCCAAGCGCCGGCTGTATATGGGGCTGCGGCTGGCCAACGGCAATACCGTGATGCCGCTCAACGAGCCAGGCGAGGTAGTGGAAGTGGATCCGGAGGGCAAGGTCGTGCGCTCGATCGCGGGCGCGAAAATGGACATTAAGATGGTGTGGGCCAGCGGCTTGACGCAGTTGCCAAACGGGAACCTGTTGCTCAATGACTATACGGGGCGGCGCCTGATGGAGGTCGACGCCAAAGGCAATATCGTCAATCAGCTCAGGATGGGCGGACGAACGATTGCGTCGCTGGCGGTTGTTCCATAAACGCGCGTGGATCTCATCCGGGCCATTCTCGACCAGTCAAACCAACTCATTGTGGTGGTGGATTGCCAGACTGCGTGCGTGGCCGATTGCAATGAAGCGCAATGCCGCGCGGCCGGCCGCACTCGCCAGGAGATGGTTGGCCGGCATGTCGCAGAGCTGCACGTCAGTTTCCCGCTGGGTACCATCGAGCAGTGGAACTACTTTCTGAGCCGCGTCGAAGCGGAGCCCGGACTTACGGTGGACACGCAGTACCGGCGCAAAGACGGCTCATTCTACTCGGTCCGCCTCGAGCTTTCTATCCATGAACTGACGGGCCGCCGCTATCTGCTCGTGGCCGCCCGCGCCAGATCCCCCGAGCCGGCCCTCCAGTCTCATCTGGAGCGGGAAGTGCGTTGGCAGAAAACGCTCTTCCAAATGGCGACTCATCCGGCGGTGGCTGCCGGCCGGTTTGAAGAAGCGGCCGCGTTCATCGCTGCGACCGGACAGACGGTGTTCCCGGCCGATCTCTGTACTATTTGGCGGTTGGAAGGCGAGCGAGCGGAGTTTGTGGTCGATCATCACGGCGGTCTTCGTCCGGGCCTGCACGAAAATATCGACCTGGGTTCCTTTCCCTGGCTGAAGGCATCGTTGATTGGCGGCCGCTGCGCCGATATCTACGCCACCTGCTCAACCGATGCCGAACGCGAGAAGACTCGGGCGCTCGCTTCGGCTTATGGCGCCAAGGCCGTGTTGTGCGCGCCAGTTCTGACTGGCGGCGAGACCTGGGGGGTGGTCACGGTGGGCAGCAGGAGCGAGCGAGAGTGGCAGCCGACGGAGATCGGATTTGCCGCCGAGATCGCAGATCAGTTGGCCCACGCCCTGCTCAGCCAGAAGCGGCGGCAAGTTGAGCAGGAGTTGGACGTCAGCCAGGATCGCTATCGCCGCTTCATAGAAATGAGCGCAGAAGCGGTTTGGCGCATGGGATTCGATCAACCGATCCCGCTTGACCTTAGTGTTGAGAAGCAAGTAGCAGCGGTACTCGCTAGAGGACGCATCATCGATTGCAATGAAGCCTTGGCCCACTTTTTCCAGTTGCAGGATCGGCGGCTGCTGATCGGAGTACGGCTCGCCAACCTGCCGGCCCCCGTGGACGAGCTGCGCCTGAGCGAAGTACGGCAGTTGGTCGAGGCCCGGTATTGCATCACCGATCTGGAAGGGCGCTATCTGGTGGGAGGCCGTGAGAAATGGGTACTCCGCAACGTCACTGGCATCTTTGAAGATGGCTGTCTGGTGGAACTCTGGGGCGCCACCCGCGACTTCACCGATCGCAAACATGCCGCCCAGTTGCTGACTCAGAGCGAGCAGCGCTATCGGGCCTTTGTCGCCAATAGCTCCGAGGGAATCTTCCGCGTTGAGTATTCTGAACCGATCCCCCTCGATCTGCCGCCAGAGGAAATTGTCCAGCGCAGTTGGGACACCGGTATCCTGGCCGAGTGCAACGAAACCTACGCTCGGATGCGGGGCTTTAGTAGGCCGGAAGATCTGATCGGGCACAAGAGTATCGATTGGCGGCTACGCAACCAGCAGGAGTGGGAACAGGACCTCGAGTTCCTTAGACAGGGCTGCCGGATCGTCGACATGGAGCGGCCTCTTCGCCGCGCCGACGGCACGCTGAGCTGGTCCAACTATTCGACGATCGGCGTGTTGGAGAACGGATGCCTCGCCCGCATCTGGGGACGAGTGGCCGACATCACTCCGCGCAAGGCGCTCGAAGAGGAACTCCGCGCCCTGTCGGCCCGCCGCGCCAGCATCCTCGAGCAGGAGCGCGCCCGAATCGCGCGCGAGATTCACGACGAGTTGGGCCAGCAACTGACCGCGCTCAAATTTGAGGCCGCCGCCTGGGAACGCGGCACACGCCAGCCCGGCCAGGGAGATCTGACGCACAGCATCGACGAAGCCATCCACACCGTGCGCCGCATCGCCACCGAACTTCGACCGGCAATCCTCGATCACTTCGGGCTCGTGGCCGCCATGGAATGGATGGCCAACGAAGTCTCCCGGCGCACCGGCCTCGAATGCGACTGTGAGCTTGAGGCCGGTCTGGCTATCGACAAGCCGCTGGGCATTACCGTGTTTCGCATTTTCCAGGAGGCTCTCACCAACGTAGCCCGCCATGCGGAGGCCAAAATGGTACAGGTGAGACTGTGGCGCCATGATGGCCGACTGGAATTGACAGTGCAGGACGACGGCCACGGCTTCGCCAGCGACAACCGCGAGCCGTCCCGGTCGCTTGGGCTAATCGGCATGCGCGAGCGGGCGCTTGACGCCGGCGGCGCCGTCAGTATCAGCGGCGTCCCTGGACGCGGCACGCGTGTCTCAGCCTGGTTTCCGCTGGTGAAGGAACCCGCCACGGTAGAGGAGTGGAGCATTTGATTCGCGTTCTCATTGCCGACGATCATCCGGTAGTCCGCAAAGGACTCAGTATGATTCTCTCCGCCGCCGATGGCATTGAAGTGACGGCTGAGGCGGCGAGCGCCCAGCAAGTGTTGGACCGGCTGGCCCACACGGCGTTGGACGTGCTTGTGCTCGACATTGGCATGCCGGGCCGCTCCGGTCTGGAGTTATTACAAGATCTGCGCTTGCAATACGCCAAACTGCCGGTCCTGATTCTGTCGCAGTACCCCGAGGAACAGATCGCGGTCCGCGCCATTCGCGCCGGGGCCGCCGGCTATCTCAACAAGGAGAGCGAGCCCGATCAACTGGTGGATGCCGTGCGCCGGGTGCATCAGGGCCGCAAATTCCTGACCGCCAATCTGGCGGAGCTACTCGCCATCACGATCGAGGGCGGCGCCGGCGAGCCGCACGAATCTCTCTCGGAGCGCGAGTATCAGGTGCTCCAGATGATTGCCTCGGGTAAAGCCGTTTCAGATATCGCGGCCGAACTGCATCTGAGCGTGAAGACTGTCAGCACCTATCGCACCCGCATTCTGGAGAAGATGAACTTAAAGAACAATGCCGAACTGACGCGCTATGCCATCCAGAATAAGCTTGTGAGTTAGAGTTGGCGCCCAGCGATGGCCGGAAGGATTCTCAACCACTTCAGCACACTCTGAGGCCGGTTGATGTATAGTGGGCGGGTCTGGGATTGTACTTGTCAACGAAGAGGTGAGCGATGAACAAACTGACGCGGCGCAATTGGATCCAGGCCGCCGGTGCAACTGCCGGCCTATCGGCAATCACATCGGCGGACACCCTCCTTGCCGCTGGAAAAGCCAACGGCGACTCCTTGCCAATGCAGCT
>JAYTKJ010000115.1:0-1963 GCA_043730365.1 Acidobacteriota bacterium
CCATTGGCCGTAAAGTGCATCTGAAAGACCAAGTCCGAGCCAGCTTTGATCAGCTTGCCCTGTCCGGGCCGTAATTCCTCTGGCGGCAAACCGGGAGCAAAGCCGGTGACGAACTGGCCGCCCAGTTCACCATTGCCGCCGCGGTTGGGAATGAAGCCCTTGCCCAATGGATACTGGCGCAGCCATCTCGAACCCGGGTCACGCGAGTAGACAATGATGTGGTGCAGCAGCGCCCGGTTGCCGGGGCGGGCCTCGGCTTGATATACCCATTTGTCTTCCGTGAAGCCGGTAGGCACGATGAAGTAGGTGTATTCGACGGTCCCGGAGGCGGGAACCTGAACCTCTTCGGGCATTTCAAAGACCGCTTCCGGTTTGCCGATCAGCCAGCCTTCGGTAAACGTCAAGGGCGGCGGAGCATCCTTGGCCTTGCCTTCGAGCGCGCCGGAGTCAGCCCACGCCGTGAGCGTAGCGATCTCGGGCTCACTCATACGGCGGTCATTGGTGAACGTTCCCACGTGCGGATCGGCAAACCAGGGCGGCATCTTGCGAGACGCCACGGCCTGCTTGATGGCCTTGGCCCACGGCCGCGCGTCCTGGTAGGTGAGCAGCGACATGGGAACCGCTTCTCCCGGGCGATGGCAACTCTGACAGTTTTTCTGCAGAATCGGCACGATGTCTTTATGAAAAGTGGGTTTCGCGGACGGGGTGGGTGCGGCGAGTGAGGCGATCGACAAAAACAGGGTCGGGCCAATAATTCGAATGGTCATTCTTCGGTGGTCCTCCACCTTTAACTATACGGCAGAAGGCGGCTTTTGGTTCTCACTTTTTACACAGGTCCTTTTCAAGCCGCCGCGTCGCAGCAGGTAGCGGCGCTCAGGCTCAGTGCGAGCCCGCGCGGCGGCGAGTGCAAACTGGAAAACGGCGCCAGCTACGTCTCCGGTCTGGCTGAGGAATTCGGCGCATGCAGCGAACAAAAGGTGTGAGCTGGAATCGAGCCCTGCCAAGGCGGCGAGCCCGGCAGCCGGGCCATCGCGATACCCGATGGCCACCGCCCGATTTAGGCGCACCGCGGGCGACGTAGGGAGACGCTCAAACAACTCGGTTACACGGAGCCAGTCCGTCTCGCCAAACGATGGCGCGGCGGCGTGAATTGCCGCGATTTCGGCTTCAATGTGAAACGCGGTTACCGTGGCGCCCGAGGCGCTCGCTTCCAGGTGCGCGAAACCTTCAGCGATCAGGCGGCGATCCCATCGCGAGCAGTCTTGATCCGGTAGCGGCACTGCCTCACCGCTAGCCGTGTCGATGCGTGCCGGCAGGCGCGAAGTCTGTAGCAGAGAGAGCGCGAGTAAGGCGTGAACAGCCGGCTGCTTCGTTGCGCGTCTTGCGCCAACTCTTCGGCCCAGTCCAGCCGATGCGCGCCGAACCTGCGCACCAGCGAAGCAACGAGCCGGCCGTACTGCCGCTGGTACAACTCGCCAAACAAGTCCATCACGGCCGCATCGGCTGCACCTCGCGCACCTCAATCGTGCCGAACTCGGTGTGAGGGCACGTGGCGGCGATGGCAACCGCTTCGTCGTAGTTATTGGCGGCGATGACGAAAAACCCGCCCATCACTTCCTTGGCTTCGATGAACGGGCCATCGGTGACCGCGCCGCCCTTGGCCAGCACTTTGCCCGAACCATCTTGAAGCTTGTGGCCATCGACGATCTGGCCGTTGGCCATTCGGGACTTGCGCCACTCAACTTAGCGCAGGATGATGGCCTCCATCTGGGCGGAGCTCAGATCGGCGAATGTAGCGGGGTCGTCTCGGAGTAGCAGAACATAATTTTGCATGGTTGATGTGTGCACCTTTCGTTCTATCAAACGAACGTAATTGATTAGCGGGTGGTCGATTCAAACTACTGAATCGGCGACGGCCCAGGCGGCGAAAAGAGGAGCCGGAACGCGGCGGTAACGGAACGGG
>JAYTKJ010000116.1:0-24551 GCA_043730365.1 Acidobacteriota bacterium
TCGGTTCCGAGCGGATGCGGTACCGAAACCGGCGCCGAGATGGCATCTCGATTCTGATCGGCATAGCCGTTCGGCGTCAGCCAAGGCCCTGCCACCGCCGCTACCGCCAGCAGAACTAGATAGGCCGTCGCCATGCGCTTGAGAATCCGGCTCATGACGGGGCCTCCCAGCGGGCAATGGCGGGCCCGCACAGCCGGGAGGCCGACCACTCTGAGGCCAAGTCACCGGCCACGTTGGCCACCAGCGTCACGCCGGTGATAAACCATGTAAGCACCACCAGCACCGGAAGGTCCCGCCCGGAAGCCGACTGCCAGGCGAGTTGGCCCAGCCCCGGCCGGTCACACAAGACTTCGAGCGGCACGGCCGCGCCCAGCGCCATGCTCACCGACAAACCGAGCACCGGGAGCAGCGACGGCAGCGCGTGGGGAATCACGTGCCGGCGCGCGCGCGTCCAGCGCGGCAACCCCTTGGCGATCGCAAGCCAAACGTGGGGGCGGCCGAGAGCCTGCCCGAGAACATAGTGAAGATAGGAGTAAAGGCGAGGAAACAGAACCAGCCCCAGGGCAACCGCCGCGGGCCAGCGCCAGTGCAGAAACAGTACGCCGATCACGGCCGACGGTACGGCCAGCAGCAAACTACCTCCGGCCATCGCCAGCCTGTCGAGCCAAGCCCAACCAGTGGCCAGCCACGCAGCCGCTAAACCAAACGAAGCCAGCCACGCCATGGCCAGCCCGCTGCCAACCAGGCGCGTGGTCTCGCCCAGGCGTCCTTCGAGCAGTTCCCGCACCGGGCGATCCGAGGTGAGCGAGATTCCCAAATCACCCTGCGCCGCCCGCTCGAGAAATGTCCGGTAGTACTCCAGCACTCCGTGGTCCTGCTTTCGCTGCGTCTCCCGGATGACGGCCAAAGCGCCGGGGCCGAAGCGCGGATCCAGGAGCCGCTCGTCTACGTTGGCGCCCGGCGCCCATTTCAGTAAAGTTGCTCCGCCGAGGCCGGCCAGGAACATCCATAAAGGGATGAGGAGAATCCTGGCGGCCATGCGGCGGATGGTCACATGTGGTTCATCGGCGGATACAGGCCGGGACGATAGCAGATTGAATCTAAACAGGCTAAGGTGCTAAGGCAATCCCGAGTCAGGCGATCAGGCAATTCTGGTACTTAAGCGCCATTCATGAAAAACAGCCGGGGTCCGATGAGACAAATAGCCAACCAGTTTCAGCCATGAACCTTCGAACCGAGCTACAGAATTTTCTGGGTATCGATACCGTCATCGCCAGTCCCCGCATGCGCGAGGTCCTGGTGCGGGCGCAGCGTATCGCGCAAACCCAGGCCTCGGTGCTGATTGCGGGTGAAAGCGGGAGCGGCAAGGAAGTGGTGGCGCGATCGATTCATCACTATTCGCCGCGCAACACCAAGCCCTGGGTGGATATCAACTGTGGCGCGCTGCCCGAGCATCTCATAGAAAGTGAACTGTTCGGCTACGAAAAGGGCGCCTTCTCGGGAGCCGATTCCCCTAAGCAGGGGTTGTTTGAATTGGCTGACAAGGGCACGCTGTTTCTGGACGAGATCGGCGAACTGGATGCCAAGATGCAGGTCAAGCTGTTGCGAGTACTTGACCGGGTGCCGTACTATCGGCTGGGCGGCAACAAGAAAATCAGTGTTGACGTGCGCGTGCTGGCGGCCAGCAATCAGGATCTGCCGAAGCTGATCCGCGAGGGCCGGTTCCGGGCTGACCTTTATCACCGGCTAAGTCAAGTCAAGATTCAGGTGCCGCCATTGCGAGACCGGCCCGAGGATGCGTTGGCGCTGGCGCGCTTCTTTCTGGGTCAGCAAGGGCCATCGCTTTTCCTCACGGCCGATGCCGAGGAGCGGATTCTGGAATACCACTGGCCGGGCAACGTGCGCGAGTTACGCAACGCAATTGTGGGCGCGGCGGTGATGTTGACGGGCAACCAGCTGGCCGGCGCCGATCTGGTCATCGAATATACGACGGGTGAAGACCCGGCTGAGCAGCAGGAATCCCGGTCTGAACTGGCGCGTCTGGCTTCGGCGGTAATTGAGGGGCCAACGGGACCGTCGCGCGACAGTGTGAACCTCGAAGTCTTGGAGCGGCAGGCCATTCTGCGTGCTCTCAACCAAACAGGCCAGCATCAGGAGCGAGCTGCTCATCTGCTCGGGATTTCGTCCCGAACATTGAGCCGGAAACTAAAGTCTTATGGGCTCGCTCGCGCCCTCGGCGCCGAGCACCAGGACGCGGCCTCGGCGTTCGTGCAGCGGTAAAAAACGCGAGTGCGGGGAGGAGGACACATCATGCCGGTTCGAGGAAACGAGCCAATGACCGAGAGCGCTTCGGCGATGGAGCGAAGGGTAGAGCCGCGCCTGCCGGCGAAGGGTGAAGTGATCCTGGCTCTCAGCGGACCGGTACCTCGTATGGTCTCGGGTCAGTTGCTCGACACCAGCCGGTCCGGGTTTCGTGCGTCCCATTGCTCGCCCCTGCTTGAAACCGGCTCTCGGGTCCAGTTCCGCTTTGACAGCTCGGCCGGCGTTGCGCGTGTCTGTTGGAACCGCTCGTCCGGCGGACGCTGGGAAACCGGTTTCCTGATTCTGCCAAAATAGAGCGTGCCTTCCCGTCCCGCCGTTGCTCTCCTCCTGACGGCCGCCGCCATACACGCCGGTGCGCAGCCGCAAGACACTTTCACGATTCCTCGCGTAAGACAAGATCGCCCGCTCTCCACCGACCCTGCCGCCGCATTCTGGACCAAGGCGGCCAGCGTCGTCACCACGCAAGATCGCTACGGCAAGCCCGTGGCCGGAGCGCGTACCGAAATCCGAGGACTTTGGAGCCGCCGCTACCTCTACCTGCTTTTCGTCAGTCAATTTGAAAAGCTGAAGCTGAAACCCAACCCGTCGGCCAAAAAAGAAACCTGGGGACTATGGGACTACGACGTCGTGGAGGTTTTCATCGGCAGCGATCTGGACAATATCGACCGCTATAAAGAGTTTGAGATTTCGCCGCAAAGCGAGTGGGTGGACCTTGATGTAGTCCGCGGGCGCAAGGGCAAGGAAGTGGATTGGGAGTGGGACGCGGGCATGGAGTGGTCGGCCCGCGTAGACGACGCAGCCAAGGTCTGGTACTGCGCCATGCGGATTCCCTGGAAAGCGATCGCGCCAGGGCCGGCGGTGCGGACCGGGCAGGAGTTCAGGCTCAACCTCTACCGGATCGAAGGCGAGGAGCCGAATCGCAAGTACATCACCTGGCGGCCCGTCAATTCGCCGAGTTTCCACACGCCATCGGCTTTCGGGCGGCTCAAGCTTGCCAACTGATCAGGCTTTTCGGCCCGCCACTTTTTTCTTGGCGGTCGCGGGCTTCTTCTTTTTCTGCTTGGCCCGGCGCCCGGCCTCGACAGCGCCACCCACCCATTCGCGCATGGCGGCGGCGTCCTCATAAATCTCCGGCGGCGCCTGGAAGTATTTCATGGTGCCTTCCTGATCTGGGAACGGCTTGAAGGGCAGCAGCCCACGGGCGTTGAACCGCGGGATATTGAGCTCATCACCTTTGAGATAGAGCGCGCCGCTGGCGACTAGGGCAAAAACAAACCCATCGCAGTAGAGACACCAGCCGCCCATCATCGCACGCGCGGTGATCTCGCCGAGCGGAGCGAACTGCTCAACGGCGAAGTCGACAAAGCGATCGGACTTCGGCATCAGTCACCCCGAATACTTGCGCGCCAGCGTGTTGAGTTTAGCCAGAAGCGGGGGCATAGCCGGCACAGGGTCTTCCTTCGATTCGTACTCGAGGGCGAGATAGCCGCGATAGCCGCTCTCAGCGATCATTTTGGTCAGGCGATCCCAATCGGCCGGCTCGTTCTGTCCGGCGGCGTTGCGGATCTCGGTCTTGAACTGCACGTTGACGGCATGCGGAAGAATGCGGGCAATTTGCGTATAGGCGTCGCGGTCGAAATTGCCGGTGTCGAGGTTCACGCCAACCCACGGGGAATCGACTTTCTTGACGATCTCGAGGATGCGTTCGGCGCGCGAGGTGATGCCGCCGTGGTTTTCCAGGCCCAGGATGATGCCACGCGAACCGGCATACGCCGCTGCGCGCGAAAGCACGTCCACCACCCAGCCCACGGCCGTGTCCTCGGTCTGATCCTTGGGCACGATCCCGCCGAAGACTCGGATGTGTCCGGCGCCGAGTTTAACGGCGACGTCGACCCACTTCTTCACGCCCGCCAACTCCTTCTCGCGCTCCTCGACCGTGGGCCGGCACATGTCGCTGCGCACCGAAATCGAGTAGATCTCGACGCCGCTGCGATAGGCGAGCGCGCGGAGCGGCAGCAGAAAACTGTCGTCGGTGGAAGGAAACCAGTAGACGGTCAGGTCCAGCCCATCGACGCGCGTGTCGACGGCCCAGCGCACCATGTCGTCATAGGTCATCTGCTTTTTGGCGAGCGCCTCGCGGAACGAATAGGCACAGATCGCGGTGCGCAGACGGGCTCGCCCACCGGCTGGCGCGGCGGGCAACTGCGGTAACGCGGCGCCCAGCGCGCTGGTGAGAACAAACGATCGACGGTTGATCATCAAAGCTCCTCTCGAAACTGCTATTGTACAGAGCCTGGGCGCCGCCGGCAGCATGGCTCGAGCTGAACCGTGTATCTTAATAGGTGGTTAACTTCATGAATCGCACCTGGATCGTCGCTCTCTTTCTGGCCCTCGTTGGCCTGGCCTGGACGCAAGGCTCCGGCGTCAGCGGCAACGGCAAAATGCGTTTCCGCGTCATGTACAACAAGACTCATTTGCCGGCTGAGGCACAAAAGGTATTGAAAGCGGCCCACGGCGGGTTCGCTATTGACCGCCGCCCCGGTAAGGGCGAGACATATTTTGCGCTGCCGGGCGCCGGCATTATTCAGATTTCGGCGGATCTGAAGTCGACGCGCATGATCGACACCGCGCCCGAAATGCGCGACACCAACATGCACAACGCCACGATCTTTGAAGGGCCGGATGGAGCGCCGTATCTCCTGTTCCCGGGCACGGCCGCCAACAAGGTTTTCATTACGAACCTGGACGGCAAGCTAGTGAATACGTTGAATGCTCCCGACGGCACCCAAGACCTGGGCAGCACCACGGCTAACAACTATTTCCTTGGTCGCGGCAACTTCATTCCCACCGACGTGGAGCATCTCAACGGCCTGCTGTACATCTCCACCGGCTACTCCAATTTGGATATGATCCTCACGGCGCGCATCACCGGCGCGAGTCCGATGCGGACCGAGTGGAACGACCTCTCGTTCGGCGGCCGAGGCACGCTGCCCGGCCAGTTCGGCACCTCGCATGGCATCACCATTCCGCCGGGTGCCAACCGCATTGATGTGTCGGACCGGGCCAATGCCGAGATTGACCGGTTCAATCGTCATGGCCATTACCTGTCCACGCTGCGCATGCCGCTTGGTTCCCTGCCCTGCGACATTTACTATCAAGGCAAGTATGCCGTCGTCGGCTCGCTCGACGGCCCGGACCGCAGCAAGGGCGCCCCCATCTACATCATGGAGGACGACAAGCTGATCTCCACCGTGATGGTGAAGGAAGACCTGGCGCTGCCGGATTTTCTGCACATCCACAACGCGGTGCTGCGGGAGCTGAACGGCAAGATGTACGTGATTGCGCAGGCTTGGAATCCGGGCGACTTCGCGATTCTCGAACAGGTTCAGTAGTAGTAAGAGCTTGGCTGTGCCGCGCGCGTTTTGCTGGCTCGCCGTGGCAGCCACAGTGCTGTCGGCACAACCTGCGAAGAAGCCGCGTATTCGCGAACTGGGTTGCGTAGCAGGATCGCTCACGCCGGGGCCGCTGAATGCCATCACCGATGTCGACGGAGTGCGGATTGGCCACACGACGATTGTGCGGGGCGACAAGATTCGTACCGGCGTGACAGCGGTGCTACCACATGGTGGCAATCTGTTTCGCGAGAAGGTACGGGGCGCTGTGTTCGTCGGCAACGGCTTCGGGAAACTGGCCGGATCGACGCAAGTCAACGAACTCGGCGAGATCGAGTCGCCCATCCTGTTGACATCGACTCTGGCGGTGCCTCGCGTGGCCGATGGCGTCCTGGACTATATGCTGGCGCTGCCGGGCAACGAGGACGTGCGGTCTCTCAATCCACTGGTGGCCGAGACCAATGACGGAGCGCTCAACGACATTCGCGCGCGGGCCATCTCCAGCGCCGACGTGGCGGCGGCGATACGCGGCGCGCGCGGCGGACCGGTTGCGATGGGCGCGGTGGGCGCGGGCACGGGCACGATTGCTTTTGGCTGGAAGGGCGGCATCGGCACAGCATCGCGGCGCACGCCGGCCAGACACACCGTGGGCGTATTGGTGCAGTCCAACTTCGGCGGGGAGTTGGCGATCTGCGGCCATCGGGTGAATCGGGGAAACGAGCGCGCCGCGGCTGACGGCTCGATCATCATGGTAGTGGCGACAGATGCGCCGGTGGATCATCGGCAACTGATGCGCATGGGAGCGCGGACCATCTGGGGTTTGGCACGTACGGGTTCCACCGGTTCGAACGGTTCGGGAGACTACGCCATCGCCTTCACGACGCATCGCCAGCCGCCGTCGATGAAGAACGACGACATGTCGCCGCTGTTTCAGGCCGTCATCGAGGCAACCGAAGAGGCGATCTACGACTCGCTCACGCAGGCGACGACTACGACCGGCAACGGCCGCACCGTGGAAGCGCTGCCCATGGACCGCGTCAAAGCTATCCTGAAACAGTAAGATGCTGCTGCTGGCCGCCGCCGCTGCGCTCACGTTCGTCGACGTGGCTCAAGAAGCTGGCGTGCGCTTCCGCCTCGATCAATCGCCCACCGCCGAGAAACACATGATCGAGACCGTGGCTGGCGGACTGGCGGCCTTCGATTTTGATGGCGACGGACTCACCGACCTGTTCTTCACCAACGGCGCGGCGATTCCGTCCATGGACAAAAGCGCGCCGCGGTTCTGGAACCGCCTCTATCGCAACGAGGGCAACTGGAAGTTCCGCGATGTGACCGAGGCGACCGGATTGAAGGGCATCGGCTATTCGATGGGCGCCGCGGTGGCGGATTTTGACAACGACGGCCGGCCCGATCTGTTCGTGGCCGGCGTGTATCGCAGTATTCTGTACCGCAATCTCGGAGGCGGACGCTTTGAAGACGTGACCGCTAAGTCCGGTATCAAGAGCGATCAGTGGTCGATCACCGCCGGATGGTTTGACTACGACAACGACGGGCTGCTGGATCTTTGGGTGGTGAACTACTCAAACTGGACTGCGAAGAACCCGCGGTTCTGTGGCGACTCGGCGCGCGGTATTCGCGTTTACTGCCATCCAAAGTATTTCGAGCCGGTGGCCAATCAGCTTTATCGGAATCGGGGCAATGGCGTCTTCGAGGACGTGACCCTGCGCACCGGCGTGGCGGCACACAAAGGGCGCGGCATGGGGATCGCCTTCGGAGACTATGACGCCGACGGGCGCGTGGATGTGTTTGTCACCAACGACAACCTTCCGAACTTTCTCTTCCACAACACCCGCGCCGGCAAGTTTGAAGAGGTGGCGCTGGCGGCCGGCGTGGCGATGCTCGATTCCGGCAAACCGGTGGCGAGCATGGGCGCCGAGTGGCGCGACTACGACAACGACGGCCGCCCTGATCTCGCCATCACAGCGTTGGCGGGCGAGACGTTTCCGCTTTTCCACGCTGAAGCCGGCGGGTTATTTCGCGATGCGACGCACTCGTCCAAGCTGGCGCCGCTGGTGGCGAAGAAAAGCGGCTGGGGCGTGAACTGGGGCGACTTTGACAATGACGGATGGCAGGATTTATTCACGGCCAACTCGCATGTCAACGACGTGGTCGAGAAGTTTGAGGCGTACCGCTACGAGGAACCGAACTCGCTGTTTCGCAATCGCGGCGATGGAACCTTTGCAGATGAGTCTTCGGCCTTCGCCGGCTCGGTGCGGGCGCATCGGGGCTCGGTGGTCGCTGACTTCGATAACGATGGCCGGCTGGATGTGGCGGTGTCGGCGCTCGGCGCCAATGCCGAGCTCTGGCGCAATGCGACAGCGGGCGCGGGCAACTGGATGCGCGTGGTGCTGGAAGGCAAACGCTCAAACCGCGATGGTATAGGGGCGCGAGTGCAACTGGGGCGCCAGACGGCCTGGATGCAGACGGCGGCGAGTTACTCGTCTTCAGGCCACGCGGGATTGCATTTTGGGTTGGGCAACGAGACGGCGGGAAAGCTCACCATTACTTGGCCGTCGGGCGCGGTGCAGGTGGTGGGAGGCGTCAAGGCTGGGCAGGTGATGCGAGTGGTGGAGCCAGGCAACTGAGGCATACTTGAACAGAAGGCCCATGCCCGATTCTACGTTCCTCAGCCGGGTTCGAATCAAGAACTATCGCAGCATCGGGTCCTGTGATGTGTCTCTCGGTCCGCTCACCTTCCTAGTTGGTCCGAACGGATCGGGAAAGAGCAATTTTCTCGACGCGTTGCGATTTGTGGCCGATTCACTGCGCGACTCGCTGGATCACGCCATCCGCGAGCGTGGAGGAATCGGCGAAGTCAGACGACGCTCCACGGGGCATCCAAACAACTTTGCCGTGCGGCTCGAGTTTTCTCTCGAGGCGCAGGAAGGTCATTATTCATTCTCAATCGGCTCCAAGCCCAATGGGGGCTTTGACGTACTGAATGAGGAGTGCGTGGTATCGGGTACTCGCCCTGCTTACTACTTCGTCAAGAAGGGCGAGTTGACAAAGCACGGCGGAATGGAGGGCACGCCCCCGCCGGCTAGCACCGATCGCCTCTACCTTCCTCTTGCTTCGGGCTGGCCGGTTCTTCGCCCCGTGTTCGAAGGCCTCTCCCGCATGGGGTTCTACAACCTCAATCCAGACCGGATCAGGGACCTGCAGTCGCCGGACGCAGCGGCTCTGCTTCGCCGCGACGGGAGTAACCTGGCAAGCATTCTCTCAGCGCTGACACGCAAGGCTCCCGAGCGCAAGGCACGCATCGAAGAGTATCTGAGCAGAGTCGTGCCCGGCGTCGAAAGAGTGGAGGTCAAGGCGATGGGCTCCAAGGAAACCATCGAGTTTCGCCAGCGCGTGAAAGGGTCCAAGTTTTCCTGGCATTTCGATGCTGCGAACATGTCCGATGGCACACTACGCGCGTTGGGAGTGCTGGTCTCGTTGTTTCAGTTCTCTAACGGAGACGGCCCTGAGGTTCGGCTGGTGGGGATTGAAGAGCCCGAGACGGCGCTGCACCCGGCCGCGGCTGGGCTATTGCTTGACGTGCTACTCGAGGCCAGCGAAAGAATCCAGGTAATTGTCACCAGCCATAGCCCGGATCTCCTGGACAGCAAGGAACTGCCGACGGACTCGATTCTGGCCGTAGTCGGATCGGAGGGAGAGAGCCAGATCGCACGAGTGGATCAGGCTGGACGCGATGCTTTGAAACAAGGCCTCTGCACAGCGGGCGAGTTGCTGAGGCTTGATCAGCTGATACCGGATCCGGATGCCATCAAGGCGGGCGAGAAACAGACGAAGTTCATGTTCGACTACGCCGACTAGACCTGCGCATGTCCACACCATCCCGAGTTTGCTGCATCGTCGAAGGACATGGGGAAGTCCAGTCGGTACCCGCGCTGATTCATCGGATCTGCCTGGACCAAAATACCGCCGCTCCTCTCGTTCCACGCCCGATCCGTTGGGACAGGCACAAGCTGGTGAAGCCAGGCGAAACGGAGCGGGCCGTGAGACTCGCGGTACTTTCCGCCCAAGCCGCCGGTGGCGTCCTCCTGGTAGCCGATGCCGACGACGACTGCGTGGCGGAACTGGGCCCTCAACTACTCGCGCGGGCACTGCAAGCGGCAAATGGCATTCCGGTCGCGGTAAGCCTTGCCTGCCGGGAGTACGAGTCATGGTTTCTGTCCTCCGCCGAATCCTTCCGGAACTTCCACGGCTTGCCAGCGGACCTTACCCCGCCCGGTGACGCCGAACAGATCCGAGGAGCCAAAGAGTGGTTGCGCAAGTCGACCGGCGCCGGGAACAGCTACCGCCCCGGGGTCGATCAGCTGCTCTTCACCCGCCAGTTGGATTTGAAGTTGGCTCGGAGGTCGCGATCTTTTTGCCGGTTTGAGCGCGAATTGCTGGGCCTGCTCGAACGGTTGGCACGACAAAAGGGGTAGGCCAGCCCAGACTCTCCAATCGAGATATACTAGCCTCCAAGTTCGCTACCAGCGAACAAGGTGGATCAGGTGTTCTTCACTAAACTGCAACAATTCCTATTCGCGACTTGTCTGCTGGCAATGCTCATCACACCGGCCGCGAAATCACAAGAGGTCACGGCGGGAATCTACGGTGTGATTCAGGATGCCACCTCGGCGGTCATTCCCCAGGCTACGATCCGCGCGCGCAATACCGGCACGGGAATCGTCCGCGAGACAAAATCGGATGAGTCTGGCAACTACCTGTTTACGTTGATCCCGATTGGCAGCTACGAGGTGACAGCGGAAGCCAACGGGTTCAGAAAAGCCACGGTGTCGAGCTTTGTGCTGCGGGTGAACGACAACCGCCGCATCAACTTTTCGATGGAGGTGGGCCAGATTGCCGACCAGGTTACCGTGGAAGCCGAATCGGTTTCGGTGAACACCGTCACCGGAACGACCTCACAGCTTATCGATGGCAAGGACATGATCCAACTTCCGGCGCGCGGGCGTAACGTCCTGCCGTTCGCGCTGCTGATGCCGGGCGTGGTGTCCACCACGCCTTATGACCGCCGCAACAACAACTCGGCGGTGAACGGAGTGCGCCCGACGCACAACGCGTGGTTGCTCGACGGCGGCTACAACATCGACACGGGTGGCAACTGGGGCTCGCCGCTGGCGCCCAACATCGAAAGTGTCGCTGAGTTCCGCGCCATTCGCGGCAACTACTCAGCTGAATTCGGGGTAGGCGGAGGCTCTCAGTTCAACGTGATCACCAAGGGCGGCACGAATGCCCTGCATGGCTCCACTTACTATTTCCACCGCAACAACGTGCTGAACGCGCGCAACTTCTTCCTGGCTTCGCGCGCACCCTTCCGCGGCAATGATTTCGGTTTCAGCGTGGGCGGACCGGTCTACATTCCGAAGGTCTACAACGGCAAGAACAAGACATTTTTCTTCGTGCTGCTCGGCTGGATCAAGGAGCGGCGGCAGGAGAGCTTCTTCAACATCGTTCCCACGGCCTTGCAAAAGCAGGGCAACTACAGCGCCACCACCCGATTGCTCTACGATCCGGACACCGGCCAGCCGTTCCCGGGCAACATCATCCCCACCGCGAGGCTGGACCGCAACGCGCTTGGGTACGCCAAGATGTATCCGGATCCGAACTTCGCCGACGCGGCCGGCCGCAATGCCTTTTTCCTCCAGGGGCGCAAGGACAACACCGATGAAATGAACTTCCGCGTCGACCATAACTTCACCAACAACCATCGGGTGATGTGGCGGCTGACACCGGAGTTCCGGCTGTCCAACTTTGCCACTTCTTCCGGCTTCGCCTTCCTGCGCCAACAGAACGAGACGCCGGCGCGGAACATGACGGTCAACTACAACGCCACGTTCCGCCCGAACCTCATCATGGACTTCAACTTTGTGCGCAGCCACAACCGCATTAAACAATTCCCGCCGGACTTAAGCGGGGCCACGTGGGGCATCAACATTCCGCAGTTGTTTGCCGACACCGATCAGAGCTATCCGCTGACGAGTCTGAACCTGTCCAAGGTGCCCGATCGCGTGCCCACGATTTCACTCACCGGTTACTCGGCGGTGGCGCCGGCCTCGCCGTGGAGCAACTATCAGACGATCTACGAATTCCGCGATTCCTTCACGTGGATCAAGAACAAACACACGGTCAAGTTTGGCGGCAACGTCTCCTATGAGATCAAGTTTGAGCCCACCAACACCGACGTATTCGGCCGCTTCAACTTTGATGGCCGCAGCACCCGCCAGCCGGGCATAGCCAGCGGCGGCGATGCGTTTGCGGACATGCTGCTGGGTCGCGCCGCCTCTTACGACGAAACCAATACGGTGGCGTTCAACGACAACCGGCGTAATTCGTTTGAGATGTTCGTGGACGACTCCTACAAGGTGAGCCGGAAGCTCACGCTTAACCTGGGCCTGCGTTATTCCTACTTCCCGCCGGCGCATGAGCCAACGAATCGTCTGCGCGCCTTCGTGCCCTCGCAATACAGCACCGCGAAGGCCGTCACGGTGAACTCGGCCGGACAGATTCCGCGCGGCGCCGGTGACCGCTTTAACGGGCTGGTGGATCCAACCAAGTACTGGCAGACTCACAAGAAGAATTTCGCCCCGCGCTTCAGCTTCGCCTATGATCTGTTTGGCAACGGCAAGACCGCAATCCGCGGCGGCTATGGTTTGTTCTACAGCCGCGAGATTCTGGGTGCGTTCATTCTGATGTCGGGCAATCCGCCGTTTTCAGAGCTGGTCACGGTGGACAACACGCGGCTCTCGGCGCCCGGAGGCGGCTCTTCCCGCAATTTCGATCTACCCATCGCCTTGGGTTCGATCGACATGAATCAGCTCACGCCGTACACCCAGCAATGGAACTTCAATATCCAGCATGGACTCGGCGGGCACATGGTGCTCGAGGTTGGATACTCGGGCAGCCGGGGTCTGCACTTCATGCGCACGCAGGATCTGAACCAGCCGCAACCGAATCCACTGATCCCGCAGGGCGGCGCCAATGCTAATCAGCTTCGCCCGTACCAGGGATGGGCGGCTATCAGCCATCGCGAACAGAGCTACTCTTCCAATTATCACGGCCTGCAAACCAGCCTGAACCGGAGCTTCTCGAACGGCCTGCTGTTCCAAACCGCCTACACGTGGTCCAAGGCGATCGACAACGCGGATTTCACCGGCGGCATCTACGGCAACTTCCCCGACACGCGCAACTCACGCGGTGAGCGCGCGCTGTCGAGCTTTGACGCGCGACACAACTTCATTGGGAGTATGGTGTACGAGATTCCGTTCCTCAAGGGCCGCAAGGACATGGTGGGCCGTGCCTTCGGCGGCTGGCAAGTGGGCACGATCTATACGCTGCGCACCGGCTTGCCGATCAGTCCGGAACTGGGACGCGATATCGCCGGCGTGGGGTCTGCCACGCGGCAGCGCCCGCTCGCCACCGGCACCCCGCAGCTGGCACATGATCAGCGGAGCCTGACGCAATGGTTTAACGCTTCGGTCTACTCGCTGCCCGCCTTCGGCACGTTCTCGCCGGTTTCACGAAACATCGTGACCGGACCGGGCTGGAATCAGTGGGACATGAACTTCATGAAAGCCTTCCCGTTGAAGGAAGGCGTCCGCATGGAGCTGCGCGCCGAGGGCTACAATTTCTTCAATCACACGCAGTTCAACGGAGTGGGCACCAGCTTCACAACACCAACTACTTTTGGACGCGTGACCTCGACCCGTAATGAACGCAACTTCATGGTTGGCGCTCGCATTCAGTTCTAGCTTGCTCGCTGCCAGCAGCGATTGCCGCTCTTGTCACGCGGCCATCGTGGAAGCGTTCTCGAAGACCGGCATGGGCCGCTCACTCGCGGTGCGGCCCGCGGCTTTCACGGTCGAGTTCTATCACCGGATTTCGAATCGCCACTACACCTTCGCCGGTGGCAAGCTGAAGCGGCATCAGCTTGACGCAGCGGGCCGTGAGATCAACGTCGTGGAAAAGACGGTCGATCTGGCGATCGGCTCCGGCAACCACGCCATCACCTACGTGAACCGCACACCGCAGGGGCGGCTCATCGAGTTGCCGGTGAGTTGGTACAGCCAGGCGAAGGCATACTTCATGTCGCCCGGCTATGACGCGCCTGACCACCCCGATATGCGGCGGGAAGTCGGTGAGAGTTGCCTGTTCTGCCACTCCGATTCGGCCAAGCCTGCCGCGATCACCTGCCAGCGCTGTCATGGCGACTCCGCCGCGCATCTGGCCAAGCCGGCGCGCGACACCATCCACAACCCCAAACAATCGATCGAGGTGTGCCTGCAATGTCACCTCGAGACCGTGTCGCAAGGGATCACGGATTCTATCCGCCGGCCGGGGCGCGCGGTGTTCTCCTATAAACCCGGCGAACCACTGGCAAACTACAAGCTCTATTTCGATCGCGCCGAGCCAACGCCCGAGGCGCGATTTGAGGTGAACCACGCCGGATTCAGGCTGATGCAATCGGCGTGCTTCAAACGATCGGCCGGCAAGTTGACGTGCGTCACTTGTCACGATCCGCATACGGCCCAAGCCCGCAACGCCTGCGGAACTTGCCATCAATCCGAGCACACAAGGGAGAATCCCAACGGCTGCGCGACGTGCCATATGCCGAAGCGGCAAACGCAGGACGCGATCCACGTATCCATGACCGATCACTGGATTCAGCGTCAGCCCAGAGTGGCGAAGCCGGCCAAAGAGGATCACTCGCCCTACACCGGAGCGGTTGTACCGTTCTACACGAAGGCGGATGCGTTGACGCTGGCCGTGGCCAACGGACGCGCGCCGAGCGAGGAGTCCGCCAAGTTGCTCGCGGCCTACTCGCGGCGCGCGCCCGGCGACGTGCCCACGCTGGTGGCGTTGGGCAAGACCCTGGTACAACTCAATCGCCCCTCGCAGGCCGAGCCGAGGTTGCGCCAGGCGGTATCGCAAGATCCAATGCATTCCGGCGCGCGCGTGGCGCTGGGAGTGGCTTTGGCGCGACAGGGAAAATTGCGGGAGGCGCTCGCCGTGTTCGAAGCAGCTACGGCATCGAATCCGGACGATGCGTTCGCCTGGCTGAATTTGGGGGCGACGCATCGGGAACTGAAGCAATTGGAAAAGGCCGCCGCTGCGTACCGCGAGGCGATCCGCCTTCAGCCCGACCTTACCGCCGCACGCTCGGGGCTGGCGGCGGTGGTGGCGGAGCGGTGATCTCAGCGGCGTCCTCGATCTTACGCTGATCTGCTTCCTGCCGCGCGCGAATCGCCTGCACCTTGGCCGTGGTCTGCTTGGCCAGTTCCGCCTTGCCCGCCGCCTGGTAGGCGCGCGCAAGTTGGAAGTAGAGACTGGCATCGGTGTCCAGCGGCAGCGCGGCTTCCAGGTGTGGCACGGCTTCAGCGGCGCGGCCCGCCAGGATCAACGCGCGGCCGTACGCGGCGCGGGCGGGCAGCACTTTCGGATCCGTCTTCACGGCTTTGGCGAGGAATGGCACGGCGCGCTCGGGCTGTTGTTGCGAGAGCAGGATGTCGCCCTGCAGATGATTGAAGTCCGGCCCCTCCGGGTCAACCGCCAGGAGCGCGGTGGCGATCTCCTGCGCCGCCTCGAACTCCTTGGTCAGAACCAGCGTGGTGGCGAGCTCGAATTGCAGTGACTGGTCCGCCGGAGCCAGCGCCACCGCCGCGCGCCAAGCCTCGGCCGCCTCCTGGGATCGGCCTTCCTCGCGCCGCGATTCGGCATCGAAGCGATGACTCACCACCGATGGTCCTAACGCCGCCATCTTGTCGAAGGCCTCGCGCGCCAAAGCCCTGGCCGCGCGCGTTTTCCAGTAGCGAGCTTCGGGCGTCACCAGCGGCGAAGCGAGCACCTGCCGATGCCGCGCGGCGGTGAAGTGGCACTCGAGGGTCGGCACCGGTTTGCACACCGGCGCCCCGAGCGAGGCTTCGTCGCTCTCCTCCACCTTCGCCCAATCCTCGTGGCTCGAGCCGCGGTAGATCTCCGCGATCGCCGCGTGCAATCCACGTTGACGCGGCAGTTTCTCAAGAGCCTTGCGATAGAGCAGGAAGCCGGCGCGGCTCTGCCGCCGTTTGTTGCGACCGTCGGCGGCGAGCGCCAGCCAGTAGCCGGAATCTTCCGGGAGCCTGGCCATCTCACTCGCGGCCACGGCTTGCCACGCGCGGCCCAGCGAGTACCAGAGCGCGGGCTGCGCGGGGTCCTCATCGGCGAACCGGGCCAATTGAATGGCTGCTTCAAGATGATTGCCGGTGGCGGTGGCGGCCTCGGCGAGCATCTGTCGCGCTTCCCGGTGATCGGGCTGGAGCGCTACAAAGCGGCGCAACGGAGCGAAGGCTTTGGCCGGTTGGCCCAGGTGCATGTAGGAGGAGCCGA
This sequence comes from Acidobacteriota bacterium, assembly GCA_043730365.1. Taxonomy (GTDB): domain Bacteria; phylum Acidobacteriota; class Terriglobia; order Bryobacterales; family Bryobacteraceae; genus VFZP01. Next base: position 16,149 of record JAYTKJ010000116.1, read on the forward strand.
GAAAGAGAAACGCGGGGGGAAGCGGCTGGATCCGTAGGGCGGCTTCGAGCGGCGCAAGGGCGCCCGCATCGTTGCCCGCCATGTGGCGCGCCATACCGAGATTCAGAAGCAGCCCGGGATTGCCAGGCAAAGCGCGCGTCAGCTCTTCATAGAGCCCCGCCGCGTCCGCAAAGCGGCCCTGAGCCATCCATAGCTGGGCGCGCCCGGATTTCTCCAGCATCTCCGGGGACTGCGCCAAAAGGAAAAGGGCCGCGCCGTGAAGCGCGACCCCTTTGATCCACCACAGAGACATCAGAAGCCGACGCGGAGACCGAGACGGAACTGACGTTCGTCACAAAGTCCGTTCGTGCAAGTCGAGGTGACCCGCAGGAAGTTCGGATTGGTGACGTCACCGGAAGCGAAGCCTGTCGACAGGCGGCTGTTGGTGAAGTTATAGGCTTCGGCGCGGAACCTCACTTCGACCTTTTCGGTGACTTTGAAGGTCTTGCCCAAGGTGAGATCGGTCTTGAAGATTCCGGGATTGCGGAGGCTGTTGCGGCCGAGCGAGCCAAACCGGAATGTGCCGGTTGGGACCGTGACCGGCGCGAAGGCCGTGATGTCATAGAAGCGGCCGTCTGAGCCGATGCTTTCGGGCCGGCCCACGTTCAGGTTGACCTGATCGGGAGTCTGCGCGTTGCCGGGGAGATTGAGCGTGCCGCCGGGCGAACTCGGCGTGAACGGAAGGCCCGTGTAAGCGGAGGTGATGCCGCTGATCTGCCATCCGCCAATCACCGCGGCAGCCGCACCGCTGGAGGCCCACTTCTGGCCCTTACCGAAGGGCAGTTCGTAGACGTAGCTCATCTGCAGAACATGGCGGCGATCAAAGCCGGACGCGGCCCGGTTGCGATAGAACGCCGGTCCCCAGTTGTAGGTCACGCCCTGCCACCCTTCGTCGTCGGCGAAGTTGATCGCCTTGGACCAGGTGTAGGACCCCTGCAGCATCAGGTTCTTGGCCTGGCGGCGCACCGAGGTCTGCAAGCCGTGGTAGTTGGTGCTCAGGTAGCCATCCCAGATGTTGGTGGCGAGGTTACGGCCGAAACGGGCTGAGTACGGACGGCCGGCATTGCCGGCGCCGAGCACCTGTCCGCTGTTGATGTCGCGGTCACCCAACTGATGGACGGTGTTGGTGCCCACGTAACCGGCCGAGAAGACGATGTCGGAAGGCAGGCGCTTCTCGATCGTGAAATTCCAGCTCTGGATGTAGCCGCGATGAATCAGGCCGTTGACCGGGCTGCGCATATCGGCGGCGGCGGCCAGCGGCACCACGCCACTGGACAGATCCGGGCCGACGACTTCCGGAATGCCCTGAGCCAGGGTGCGCGTCCAATCATAGACGTTCGGAGACGGGAACGAGAAGTTCACGACCACCGGATACTGGCCGCGCAACGGGCGCGACCACGGCAGCGGACTATAGTTCAGCCCGTAGCCGGAGCGGATAACCGTCGTGTCGTTGACGCGATAGGCGAGGCCGAGGCGCGGCGCAAATAGCGTCTTGCTGACCTTGAAACCCGCGTCGCGAGGCACATTGCCACGGCCACCGAGATAGACCAGGTTGGTTTCCGGATCCAGGCGCTCGATGCCCTTACCGTTGGAGCGGCCCATCAGCGGGTAGTATTCGTAGCGCAAACCCATGTTGAGGGTCAGCTTCCGGCTTACCTGCCAACGATCGCCGGCAAACAGGCCGAACTGGTATTCCCGCGCCGTGGAAAGAATATGCTGGATGCTCTTTTGCATGCTTTGCGGCCGGTCCAGGAGGAACGCCGCATACGAGTTGGCGAAGTTGAACGAGCCCAGGTTGGAGGTCGGGCCGCCATCGAAACCAATCGCCCCACGAGGACCGGCGCCCAGTTCCGGCTGCCAGTGGTTCAACCGGTGCAGCACACCGTCAACCCCAAAAGCCGCGCTATGCTTGCCCTTCAACCAGCGCAGATTGTGCGAGGTGGTGAAGCTTTCTTCGATGCGCGTGAGCGGCATCCAGCCAGGGACGCCGAAGCCGTCAAAGCCGGCAATCGTGATATTCGGGAAACCCTTCTGCCGCGGATCGGGTCCACCGAGACCGGGAATGCCGAGCGTGGTGGCAAAGTCCTTGCCGAAATCCTGACCCTGGACCGTTTGATCCTGGCGCTGATAGCCGATCACTCCATCCAGCAGCAGCGTAGGGCTCAGCGTGAGGTTGTGGCCAGCCGAAGTGTTCTGCACCTTGGTGTCGCCCAGCCCCGGGTCCGAACCCGGCGCAGGCCCGACGCCATCGCCGAACACGCCTTTGCCGCCAACCAGCGCCGTCATGATGCCATAGCGGCCCCAGATCATGTGATTGGAATTGCGTTGGAAGTTGAACTTCAAATCGTTGTACTGACGGTTGAACTGCGGCGTCGCACCAATGGCGTAGTTGGCGTTTTGGCGATTGACATTGGCCGCCGGATAGTAGCTCTGAATCTTCTGCGCGATCGGGCTGATCATGCTGGCCGGAATCTGGTTGCCGGCGAAAGGCTGGCGTGCGGCGAAATTCGTTCGGTCAGTCGAGAGCGGGTTGTAGATGACGGTCGACTCTCCGCTGAAGTCACCGGCCCGATAGGCGGCGAGGGGCACCGTATAGGTCGCGAATGAGCCGCTGCGCTGCTTGGTGTTGTCGTAGCTGTAGAAGAAGAACAGCTTGTCCTTCATGATCGGCCCGCCCACGGTGCCGCCGAAGTTGTTGTAGTTGCCCACCGGCTTCTTGGTTGTGGGTAGGAAGAAGAAGTTGCGGGCCTTCATGCGCTGGTTGTCGTGGAAGGCGAAGGCGCTGCCGTGGAACTGGTTGGTGCCGGACTTGGTCACCAGCGTGATCGCCGCGCCACCGGCCATACCCTGCTCGGCGTCGCCGGCAGTGGTGGTGACGTTGACCGTCTCCACCATTTCGGCGGGCATCACGTAACCGGCATGGTGAGGCAGCCAGAGGTTCACGCTGGCCGCGCCGTCGATGCGCGTCACGTTGTTGTTGCGGTTGGTGCCGTTGATGTTGGTGCTGAGCGAACGGCCAGGCGTGTCCGTTACCGAGTTTTGGAACACAGCCGGCGTCGCGCCGGGCACGAGGTTGATCAGGCTCTGGTAGTTGCGATAGCCCGGCAGCGGCAGGTTGCGCACCTGATCGGCGCGGATCTCGGTGTGCGTATCGGCCTTGTCCGTCTGCAGCGCGGTGGCTTCGGCGCTTACCGTGACTTGCTCACTGAGTTGGCCGACTTCCATCCGGACGTCGACGCGGTTCACGGTGTTGACCGTCACGTTGACGTCGGTGCGATTCTGGCCTTTAAAGCCCGCCGCGGCGATCTTGATGTCATAGGTTCCCTGCGGCACGTTGGTGAATGAATACTGCCCGGACGCATCCGTGGTGGCTTCCAGTGCGAGGTTGGTGCCCTTGTTTACGGCGGAAACTTTGGCGTTGGGAACCACGCTACCAGTGGGATCTTCCACGACCCCGACTAGCGATCCATAGAGAACCTGGGCGCTGGCCGGCGTAACGGCGGCAGCAGCAAGCAGGAAAATTGAGAGAGTTGAAACTAGAACGGTTTTCAGTCGTGTCATTTGTACGACTACCCCTTCCAAAGCAAAGTGGAGCCCAGCAATTCGGCTCATTGGTATAGGGTACTACGTATTGTCTATCGGTGCAGGAGCCTAAGAGCGGGCTGGCGAATAACGGCCCGGAGCGAGGATTCCGTTGGGGTCCGCCGCCTCTTTGAGAGACCGCAGGAGACTATCAAGGCCATCGCCTGTGCGCATCTGCTCCATGGAGTCAAGACCGAGCCGATAGGGAACGTAGCCGGACGCATTCAGCAGGGAGAGCAATTCCCGATGGCAGACCGCCGCCCGTTGGTCCTCCCCGGGAATGTCCCGGTCATAACTAATCGATATGACGCACCCGATGGCCCGCTCGGTCAAAAGCGTGATCGAGATCATGGGCTCGAAGCCATGGGCGAGCAGCGTGCGGTTGGCCAACGTAGCAATGGCCGTGGCATGCGCGCCATCGAGCGGAGCCACCGGCGCACACCACAACAGTCCGCAGCCATCCCGATCGATATCCATTCGTTCCGGGATGGAGTGTTTGCGCCAATAGCAGCTGCGTAGCGGGTGGTCCGTGGGTATTCCCTTCATCAAGCCATACACCGGTTTCACCAGTTGGAGGGCTCGCGTGATATCCCAGCCGGTCATCAACCCGTAGGGTTTGGCGAAGCGCGACGCCAGTTCGAGTTTGCGATCGTCTACGAACTGCAGTTTGCTCACTCGTCCGCGCAAAGCCTTCTTCAGCAGCCGCCGGGTCTCGGCTACCTGGGCGCGCGTCCCATAGAGCCCCACTGAACCGTTCCAGGCTCCACATTTCAGCTTCTTGCGGAGGAATGCCGTCTGCTCGGCCCCCAGCGGAGTGACGCCCCGCATTTCGTTCCAGGGATAGGACTGAACTCCGGCGATCACCTTATAGTCATTGGCAATGTGAGTTGCGGCCGGCAACGTGCCATTCAGGCGCAGCGGCCGCAGCGCGTCGATCAGCCCGGCCAAGTCTTCATCACGATCGCATCGGAAGAAACAGGCTTCGAAGTGCTCGGGAGCCGGCATGAGCCAAACCGTCATCCGCGTGACGATGCCGAAATTGGATTGGGAGAACAATCCATCCAGCACCGGGCCCACGCCCCAGCGGTAGACCTTGGCGGCGCTTGTCCCCGTGTAACGCGCAAACCCGGTATTGACCACCTCGCCGCTTGCCAGCACCGCCTCTAACCCGCACACGTGCGCGAAGTGGTCTCCATACGGCGTATGGCCGAAGCCGCGTTCGACAGTGTTACCGATGACGCTACAATCCGGACTCGCTCCGGTTGCGTCCATCCACAGTCGCGCTCCCTTGGCCTGCAGAAAATCGTAGAGCTGGCGTTGCGTCACGCCAGGCTCAATTGTCACATGGGCCAGTTGCTCGTTGAAATCGACAATCCGGTTCAATCGGCTCAAGCTGAGAATGCAGGCGTCGGCGGTAGGCGCACCGGACCCGTAACCCCAGTTCTTTCCTGTACTCAGCGGGTAGAGCGGCACGTTAAGTTGATTAGCGACGCGGACACACTCACGGACTTCTTCCCGGTTGCCGGGTTGAAGAATCGCCAAGACGCGATGCCTGGTTTGGAAAGTAGCGGTGGCAGCTGCGTTTAGGTCAGCCGGGTTGAGGATAACGTGAGCCGATCCTAGCAAGGATATCCACCGTTCAATCGCTTGCTCAAGAGCGGTGGATTGCACCAAGATATTTCTCATCTAATTATGCCACAGCCACCGCTGCTTGAGGCTGAAGAGTTTCCGTGAATTTGACCGGACGGAGTGGTGCGCAGCTGACGCTTGAGTAAATTATCGGAACGGTTCTCATTTGTACCTCAAGACAGCGAATCCACGGCTCAAAACGGGGCGTCGGGCGGTCGGATCGGAACCGTAGAATAGCCATCTCGCAACGGTATTGCGGATCGAAGTAATAAGGCAGAGAATTACCGTTCCAAGCGACGAGAGCACCGCCGATCTTCTGGAGCGCGGCGGCCGAATGGTGTCTCACAGTCGCGGTGGTGATTCCCACGCAGCCGCCAAGTCTGCGCGCCAAGGCATATGTACTGAGGGCGATGCGGGCCGCTTCCGTACCGCATCGCAAAGACTTGTCGATGGCCCATCCGCCCACTTCTGCATAGGCTAAGCCCTCGTCCCTCGCCGCAGCCATGTCGATCTCGACGGCTTCTCTCAGCCGCGGACCCCATTGGTCTGCCTTCGCCAGCGCCGAGTTACTAACGAGCAGCTTGGGGAACGCCACACTCGGATCGTGCGCCAGATAACGGGCACACCCTCGCACCACACCACCCGATTCGACGGACAGCACGTGCCAAGCCTGCTCGTCAATTGGAGAGAGGTGGCGGCCGTCCGGAGTAAGATCTTCTTGGCAGATTGCTCCGTCTTCCAAGTACGCGCGACCGCGCAGCCGTTGCACCCGCGCCAGCATCGTCTCATACAGGCTACTCCCGAACGCTTCCGAGCCGTCCCGACCCGCTACCGGTGACTCACGGGGAGGCAGGATGACCAGTGCCCGGCGGGGAGAGATCAGCCAATCTGGAGCTTTTCCAACCAATACGACGACCTCCCAATATGGGTTATCGTCATCAATCGCTGGCGCCAGCTTGCGGTAAAACCTTAGTTATGGGCCGGGAATACCACTGGCTCCAAGCCGTGGGTTGCTCTAACCACTCGCTGACTACGAGGGACCAGCAACGGGAAGCGCCAATTGGCGCGGCGCGGGCGGTTGCCAAGCCGGTCGTAGTCCGCCGGCACAAACGACCGGCGTGCGCCGTAATGAGTGCTTCATCGTAACAACCCTGTCTTTGTAGCGAGGGTTAGGGGACCAGGAGTAGAACTTCAATACTTCCATGCCGCACCTGTACTCCGGGTCGTAATAAGGTGGCAATTCGTCACCATCACACTCGAAGACCCGTCCGCCCAACCGGCGCAGAATCGAGGAGGAAGAGTGGCGCTGCGTGACGGTGCTGACTCCTACGCCACCCCCAAGCGACTGGGAGAGCGCATAGGTAGACATAGCCATGCGCAACGCGTCTAAGGTTCCGCGGATGGAGCTGTCCAACGCCCAACCACCCAGTTCCACGTATGGCAAGTTCAGCCGGCGGGCAAGCTCGAGCTCGGCGTTCACGGATTTCTTGAGCCTCAGACCGTGGTCACGGCAACGTGCCAATGCCGACCGCGCGACGGTCAGCCGGCCGTAAGAGGCCGTATTGGGATATTCCCGATACCTCGCACATCCACGTACCCGCTCGTCTGAATCGACGATCAACAAGTGCCAACTTCCTTCGTCGACTTCCAGCTGATGCCTCGACCCGCTGAGTTGATCCGGCGCAATCGCGCCGTCCTCCAGGTAGATGCGACCGCGCAGCCGCTGCATTTCGGCCATCAGTCTTTGGTGCCGGCTTGGGTCAGAGTCCACCATCTCATATCCGGATGGAACGGCTCGCCGGGAAGGCGCCAACAGCAAAAAAGAGCGAGCCCCTGCGTCAAACGGTTTGGGAACCATCGAAACCTGTCCTCGTAAAAAGGGATTTCTAATCTGACGCTCGGCAAACTGGCAATCTCTTGAGGACCGCTCTGAGGTTTTCTAATACTTCGGACCTGGATCCTAAACCATACCATCAACTTACTAGTATCATCAAGCCGGAATCGCCCAATCTCAGAGAAATCGTGGAGTTATGAATTGCATCCCTCTCGTATTGTATTAGAAAAATGGGTGGGTCGTCCCCAATTATGAGGTTACTGATACGCCCAGAACGAGGAGGGTCAAGGACAGTGTTTGCTCGTTTAGAGCCCAGCCGAAGTTAGGAATTCTTGAAACAGAGCTTTGCTATCGGTGGCTGAAAAGACGTTCTTCCAACGGACGGCCGCGTCCGAGAATCGGTGATCGGAGAGAATTCTTTCGATGGATTCGACGAGCCGTCTGTCGGAAGCTTCTTCTACACGCAAGCTGAGTCCGGCGCCGCTGCTCACCAGGACTGCCGCCGAGATCTGCTGGTCCGCATTGCTGGGCACGCCGAGTACCGGCGTGCCGGCCGCGAGCGCCGGGTAAAAGGCGCTGCTACCGCCATGGGAAATCACCAGCTTGGCAGCAGCCGATGTTTTAGAGAACGGCAGCAACGGAGCCACATAGACCCCACGTCGATCCGGAGGCGCGCTCCGGCCGGAAGTTGCCATCACAACCGCGACCGGCAGTTTCGCCAAGACTCGCAGCAATCGCGGGAGAATTCGCACCGGACCGGAACTGCCGAGGCTGACAAACACTTTGGGCCGGGGATCCGCTAACATTTCCTCCCACCAAGCCGGCCGCTCCTCCGGAACCTGCCATAGGCAAGGGCCGATGTATCGGTGATGGGGCGGATGATTTGCGACCGGAATGAAGCCCTGCACGTCGGGGTAGAGAACATAGTCGCCATCGACATACATGAATCGGGGGTCCGGCGGCAGCGGGGCCAAGCCCCATTCCTGGCGAACCGTGTTGATGCCCCGAACGTGCGCCGCCATGACCAGGGGTTCGGCCAATCGAAAGACACCACTCAGCCAACGGGGTGGAATAAGACGTGTGATGGGCAGTTCGGGAATGATACTTCTGCGTAGGGCATGGGGGCTCCAATACGCATTCATCAGAATGGCCGATGGAACACCTTCCAGTCTGGCGCTGATGGGCAATGAAAAGCGCAGATCGCCGATCACCAGATCCGGACTCAACCGCCGGATAAGCTGGCGCTCTTCCTCGACATAGCCACGGAGCACAGAGGCAGGAAACAAAGGAGCCCCCCGCGAGAGGTTGCGCAGGAATTG
>JAYTKJ010000117.1:0-15539 GCA_043730365.1 Acidobacteriota bacterium
GGCCACCGGCCGCAAGTTCGTGCGTATGTCGCTCGGCGGCGTGCGGGACGAAGCCGAGATTCGCGGCCACCGGCGCACCTATATTGGCGCGCTGCCCGGCCAGATCATTCAATACATGAAGAAGGCTGGTACCCGTAATCCGGTCTTCATGCTGGACGAGATCGACAAGATGTCGATGGATTTCCGCGGTGACCCATCGTCGGCGCTGCTGGAAGTGCTCGATCCTGAGCAGAACTTCATGTTCATCGATCACTACCTGGACGTTGAGTATGACTTGAGCCAGGTATTCTTCATCGCCACCGCCAACGTGCTCCACACTATCCCGGCCGCGCTGCAGGATCGCATGGAAGTGATCCGGCTCTCTGGCTATACCGAGCTTGAGAAGTTCGAGATCTGCAAACGTTTCCTCGTGAAAAAGCAGATCGAGGCGACGGGCCTCGCCGGCAAGGATATCGAGTTCGCCGACGAAGGTCTCCAGACGCTGATTCAGAGCTACACGCGCGAAGCGGGCGTCCGCAACCTCGAGCGTGAGGTTGGCAATGTGTGCCGCAAAGTAGCGCGCAAGATCGTCGGCGCCAACGGCAAGAAGATCGGCAAGGTGCTTGTCAGCGGCGCCAAGGTGCAGGAACTGCTCGGGCCGCTCAAGTTCCGCGATCTGCAGACTTCGAAAAAGAACGAAGTGGGCGCGACGACGGGCTTGGCGTGGACCGAAGTGGGCGGCCAGATTCTGACCACCGAGGCCACCATCATGGAGGGCCGCGGCAAGCTCACCACCACCGGCAAACTGGGCGACGTGATGCAGGAGTCGGCGCAGGCTGCCATGAGCTACATCCGCTCTCGCGCGCATTCGCTCGGGCTGGCTCGCGATTTCTATCGCAGCCTCGATATCCACTTGCACGTGCCGGAGGGCGCGATTCCCAAGGATGGCCCGTCGGCCGGTATCACGATCGCCACCAGCATCTTGAGTTCGCTGACCGGCATTCCCGTGCGCGGCGATCTCGCCATGACCGGGGAAATCACCCTGCGCGGCAAGGTGCTGCCGATCGGCGGTATGAAGGAGAAGCTTCTGGCCGCTCATCGCCACGGCATCTTTGAGGCGATTCTGCCCAAGGACAACGAAAAAGATCTGCCGGATATTCCCGAGATGATCCGGAAGGAAATGAAGCTGCACTTCGTCGAGTCAATGGACGAAGTCTTGAAACTGGCGCTGGAGCGGCCCCTTGAAGTGCTGCCGATTCCGGCCCCGCCGGTGGCTGGCGCGGTGGACACTCCGCCGGCATCTGAAGAGAAACTGACGCACTAAGGGTGAGCCAAACTTTGGTGCGGTAGCGGCGACTATGCAAAAACTTGCCGCACGCTTTATAATGAGTGCAGTGAAGCCGGGGCAATTTCCTCCCGAGGAGTTGCCTGAGTTTGCCTTCCTGGGGCGCAGTAACGTAGGCAAATCGAGACTGCTGAACGCGCTAGTCGACGAGAAGGGTTTGGCCCGAGTCAGCGCCACCCCAGGGCGCACGCAAGTCATTAATTTTTTTCGCCTGGGCGAACGCTACACGTTCGTCGATCTGCCCGGCTATGGATATGCCAAGGTAGATGTAGAGACCAAGCGTTCCTGGCGAACGCTGGTGGATAGCTATTTAGAGTCCCGCCAGTCTCTGGCGCTCTGTTTTTTATTGCTCGATTCGCGGCGGGGCTGGATGGATATGGATCTTGAGTTACGAGACTGGCTCGCCGCCAAGGGTCGTCCCTACCTGGTCATTGGGACCAAATGGGACAAGTTGAAATCACACAAAGAACGTCATTCCGGACTGGCTAGACTGAAGGAACACGCTGGCGCAACCGAGCCGGTGCCTTTTTCTGCCATTACAGGTCTGGGAGTGAGGGAAATTTGGCAAACGATCACGAAAACACCAACCCACCAAACGTAGAGAACGCCTCTACGCCCACCACCGGCGGTAACAACCCCAACAAACCCGCCGAAGCAAAACCCGAAAAGAGAACCTCTCGGGTCCAACAACCGCCCAAGGACGTTGCTGCCAAGGCTGACGTCGCGGGTGCAACCACTCCTGCCAGGGAAGATCCGCCGCCGCCCGCTGAAACATCTGTTCCTCCGGCGGTCGCGGTCGTCGACACACCGCCCGTGGTTCAACAGGCTGCTCTTCCGCCCGCGCCTACCCGGCAGCAACTCCCGCCAGCGCCGCCTGCTCCCTCTCAGCAGCAACAGCCGCCGCCATCGAATCAGGCGCCTCAACAGCAACAACAGCAGGGTGGTGGTGGTGGAGGTAGCAACAGCGGCGAGTTGAGGGATTCCGATCTCCCGCCAGGCACCACCCGGCGCCGTCAGGGCGGCCGCGATGTCATCAGTCTTGATCTGGTCGAGCTGAAAGAGATGAGCATTCTCAAGCTCAACCAGATCGCCCGCGACCTTGGCGTGATCGGCGGCGCCGGAATGCGCAAGCAGGATCTGATTTTCAAGATCCTCCAGGTGCAGGCCGAAAAATCGGGACTCATCTTTGCCGAAGGCGTGCTCGAGTGCCTGCCCGATGGCTTTGGCTTCCTCCGCGCGCCTGAGTACAACTACCTGCCCGGCCCCGATGACGTCTACGTCTCGCCCTCGCAGATCCGCCGCTTCGATCTGCGCACCGGCGACACCGTCTCCGGCCAGATCCGCCCGCCGAAAGAAGGCGAGCGTTATTTCGCCCTCATCAAGGTGGACGCGATCAATTTTGAGCCACCCGAGGAATCCCGCAACAAGATCTTCTTCGACAACCTGACGCCGCTCTATCCGCAAGAGCGGCTCAAGCTCGAAACCACCAAGGAAAACTATTCCGGCCGCGTGATGGATATGCTGGCGCCCATCGGCAAGGGCCAGCGCGGTCTCATCGTCGCGCCGCCGCGCACCGGCAAGACCATGCTCTTGCAGTCCATCGCCAACTCGATCACTACCAACCATCCGGAAGTGAACCTGATCGTGCTGCTCATCGACGAGCGGCCCGAAGAGGTCACCGACATGCAACGTTCGGTGAAGGGTGAAGTGATCAGCTCGACCTTTGACGAACCCGCCGCCCGCCACGTGCAGGTGGCCGAAATGGTGATCGAAAAAGCCAAGCGCCTCGTCGAGCACAAGCGCGACGTGGTGATTCTGCTCGACTCGATCACGCGCCTCGCCCGCGCCTATAACTCCGTGGTGCCGCCTTCGGGCAAGGTGCTCTCGGGCGGCGTGGATTCCAACGCCTTGCAACGCCCGAAGCGCTTCTTCGGCGCCGCGCGCAACATCGAAGAGGGTGGCTCGCTGACGATCATGGCGACGGCGCTGGTGGACACCGGCTCACGCATGGACGACGTCATCTTCGAAGAATTCAAGGGCACCGGCAACATGGAAGTGCACCTCGATCGCAAGATGGTGGACAAGCGCATTTTCCCGGCCATCGATATTCACCGCTCCGGCACGCGCACGGATGAATTGCTGCTCGACAAAATCGACCTCAATCGTATTTGGGTGCTACGCAAGGTGATGAGCCCGCTTTCGCCGGTTGAGTCAATCGAGTTGTTGATTGACCGGTTGTCGAAGGCCAAGACCAACGCGGATTTCCAGTCGAGTATGAACGGGTAGCGGTTCAATCAGGCGGTTCCAACCTGTCAATCTGCATCAACTTGAGTCATACTGAGGGTGTATGCCTCACTCGAAAGCGACCGCGAAGCCTCGCAGGCGCCCCAATCCGAAGCCCGGCAAGCATCTCCCTGCCAAGGCCGAGGTCCGATACACGGTTGGGCTGGCCCCCGGCCTCGCCCATAAAGTGGAACGCTTCGCCCAAACAGTCGACACCAGCAGAAGCAAGGCAATTGCGGCCTTGGTCCGCCTTGGCCTTGAGGGCCAGGAGATCCGGAAGCGCGAGTTTTTTAAGAAGCTGAAGGCGAATCTGGATAGCCAAGGTCCTGAACAAGAGGATCAATTGGTCGACGAGTTTCGAGACCTGATCCTCGGCCGCTGAAGCATGCCCAAGATTCAGTGGGAGCGCCTGCCCAAAGAGAAGTGGGTCCATCCGCGCGATCCGCTCCCACATTAGGGCCCTGTTGCCCCGCGTTCGTATCAGCCGGTTATGATGTACGTGAGGTGTTTTTTGTGAACAACTATTCGACACAGTCCTCTCCCTGGGAAAAGCTCTCCGGTACGACCAGCTTGACAGGGGCACAGGCCGCTGTCATCAAACAGACCTATTTCTTACTGGGAGTCTCAGTCTTCTGCGCGATGGCCGGTGGCTACCTCGGCTCGACATCGGAGACCGTGCTCGCCTTCCTGACGAGCACGATCGGATTCATTGTCGGCCTCGTCGCCCTGAACGTGATCCCTTGGATCGCCATGTCGTGCCGGCACAACCCGGCGTTGGGGGTCACGGCGCTGGTTGCCGACGGGCTGCTGGCGGGGCTGGTCCTTTCGCCGCTGCTCGCCTTCGCGGCTCGAATCGCGCCCTCGATGATCTTCGCGGCTCTGACGGTGACCGCCGTGATCTTTCTCGCCATCACCGGTTACGTGTTCGTTTCCAAACGCGAATTCTCCGCCCCCAAAGGACTCATGATCGGACTCTTTGCCGCCGTCACCGCCGGCGTGATTCTGAACATGTTCCTGAGCGTCGGGTGGCTGGGCATGCTGGTATCGATTGGAATCGGCGCCATCGGCGTGTTCGGACTGGTCTATTCCACCAGCGGCGTCCTACGCAGTCCCGATGCCGACAGCCCGATCCCCGGGGCGCTTGCGCTCTTCGCGGGTCTCTTCAACATCTTCGTTGCTGCGCTTAACATCCTGCTGCGGCTGGGCGGTGGCGGCCGGCGCGACTAGGACTAAGCCAGCAAGCGCGGGTCAACGTCATGGGCCACGCACGCGACGCAATCGCCCTGGCCTACGATAGACGGCCCGCGGTTCGCTACTAGCATGCCATCGGCGTGAGCCAATACTTGCGCCGGCTCACGCCCGGGTTGCTCAAGCGAATGTACCTGACCCAGCAGGTCTCCCGCCTTCACTGCTTCTCCCAGGTCTACGCAATTCTCATACAGGCCGGATTCGGGAGCGAAGCGATAGTCGGCCCGATCGAGCGATTGTACCCATCGGGCCGGCTTCATGCCCACTTCGGCGCGCGACTTTTCCTTGCCGCGCAACACTCCGCAATGCACGAGCACATTCCGCAGTCCTACTTGGCATTGACGGTGAACACCAGCCGGAACCATCTCGGCTCCGCCCATCTCCGTGGTGATCACGATCTTGCCTTGGCGCTCGGCCTCGGTGGGAAGTAGTCCCTTGCCAGCCACATCGGCGTAGAGAAACGTGACCTCGGTCAGGAACGCCTCGGCAGCCAGCAGCATTTGTTCGCGCTGCCGCTTGTCCGGCACCAGATGCATGTGCGCGCAGGGCAGAAAGCCCATGCTGCGGCCGCCGGTATGGAGATCGATCACATACTCGGAGATCGGAAACAGGACCGTAGTAAGGTAATGCGCCAGCATCTCGCTGACACTACCGTTGGGGTTACCCGGAAAGCAGCGGTTGAAATTGCGCCCATCAAGCGGCGACAGGCGCGTCGATGCTTTCGCCGCGGGCGGATTGAGACACGGCATCAGGATCAGCGTCCCCGACACGTGCTCCGGCGTCAACTCGCGCCAGAGTTTGAGAATCGCCACCTGTCCGGGATATTCGTCGCCGTGATTGCCGGCCATCAGCAGCACGACCGGTCCGGCGCCGTTGCGGATCATGCTGATCGGAATCTGCAGATTGGCCCAGCCGCCGAGATTGTGTGAATAGGGAATGGCCAGGTGGCCGCAGCGTTTACCTTCTGCTGCGGCCAGATCGATGCTGGCATGAATTTGTGTTTCGCTCATACGTTTTTCGATTCTATGCGAGGATATCGCGAATCACCGCTCCGTGCACCCGAGTAGATGCAGCGTGGTGGCATGGATCTCGATGAGTAACCATCGTTGATGTCGAAGTGGAACAGCTTGCCACATACCAATGGGCGGGCCAAGGCGGCGCGCACCAGCCTCGAGTGGGCTTGGCCCGGGGCAGTGCTTGAGCGCCTTGCACGGCGGCGCCGGCGGCGTTAGTGGCGCTACCCCGCCGGCAGAAAAATAATCAGCGCGGCAATGAGCCGGCGCGCCCCGCTTTGTCGCTCTTAGGGGTGGAGAAAGCTCATGAATCGAAAAGTTGCATGACTCTCGATGGTCTCGATGGCCTCACTCAGCCGGAGTTGCACCGCGCCGCCGCCTCGCTTGAGCCGGTTCCGGTTGCGCGCGTGATCCACCAGAATGTTGCGCATGACTTGGCAGGCCAGCCCGAAAAACTGGGCTCGGTTCTGGCAGGTGGATTGCTCCTGGTCCACTTGGCGCACCTAAACTTCGTGGACCAAAGCTGTGCCGTTCAGCGACGTTCGATGCGCAGCAAGGATTGGGACATCCTCCGCCATACCTGAGCCGCCTCCCGCGTCGCGAGCTCTTTACTTGATTGAGTAAACCCGGCCGCGGTGTTGGCCGATCAGGATCTGGAAGATGCGGTGTCCGATCAGCTCGTGCAGCGTCATCAGTTCTTTGTTGGCTTCAAAGATCTCGGTGGCGTCGTTCGACTTCACACCCGCTCCGCCGCGCAGGGCCGCGGTAGCTTCGGTGATGATCTTGTCGGTCGATACCTCGCCGGCCATCTCCCACAGTGTGATGAAGCGGTCCACCGCGGTGGGGAAGCTCACCGAAAAGACGCCGTAGTTGGAGGTGGTGCGGGGCGGCTTGTAGTCAAGATTGAAGGGGCCGTTGTAGCCGTGCGAGCGCAACAGCACCAGCACGTTGAGCCAGTCCAACGGGTTAACCAGGCCGACGGCGATGTCCACGTCGTGCTTCAGCGGGTAACCATCGTTGATGTCAAAATGGAACAGCTTGCCGCATACCAGCGCGCGAGCCAACGCGGCGCGCACCGAGGCGCCCCACATCAGTTCATGCAGGTACTCGGGGTTGAGACCCACCATCTCCGGATGATCGAGGAGCCCCGAAGAGATGAAGGCGAGCATGGCATCGCTGGTGGGCAGAATGATGTGGGCTTGCGGCTCAAACGGCTTGGCTTCGAGGCAATGCTTGAGCGTCTTGCGGCCCTTCTTCTTGGCGATCTTGATGTCGGCGGCGCAGGCAGCGTTGAGCCCCTCGGCATACCAGCGCAGCATGTCCGTTTCTTCCACCGCGCCTTGGACGAAGTAGCCGAGCGAGCCCGGCCAATAGACAGCGTAGTTCGCGCTCAGCTCATGGCCGATCGCGACGGTGTTCTCCATGCGCCATTTGGCATAGGCGCGAATCTCGGGGGCTTCGGCGGCGGGCGACGCGGCGAAGACGGCATGGTGAAACGTCTCGGTGGTGACCATCGAGCATTTGAGTCCGTGCTTCTTGAGAGACTTCCTGATGGCCGAGACAATCTCGTGCTGGCGATCCTTGCCAAGCGCATCGGTAGGGATCACGTCGGTGTCATGCGTGCACCAGTGGCCGATGCCCAGGTTCTCGTACTCGCGAATCACTTCCTCAAAGCCCACGGGCCGGCGCGTGGGTGCGTGGAACAGCGCGTGGCCTTCATAGGCGGCGGCCCACTGCGGCCCGGTGAGGAAATACTTGCGGCGCTGCTTGGGCGTGTAGGCTCCGCCGCAGGCTTTGGCGAGGCGGTCAACAAGGGCGCGCTGCTTGTTCGGAGGGACGGGCTTCGATGATACAGGCTTCATAGTGAAGTACTATCTTAGCTTGGGAACCTTGATGGGTCTTTTCCTCTGGTCGATGATGGCGCTTGGCCAGACCGCCGTCCCTGCCGCAACTCCTCCACCTTCGCCGCCGCGTGAGCATGACCACGGGCAGGATCAGGTATTGAAGTCGATCGACAACCTTCACTGGCATCAGAAGCTTGGGGACCTCGCGGCTATCGATCAGGTCTCGTTCACCAGCCTGCCACCAACGCACGAGTCTAATCCCACCGGGCAGGGCGCGGGCAATCCGGTGATCGTCCACGCGCACACGTTCATTCCCAAGAAGCTGGACCGCTCGAAGAAGCAGCCGCTGCTGGTGTACGCCCACGGCGGCGTGCATGCCAACTTCAATACGAGTTCGGCGCACGTGATCGCCGAGTTGATCGAGCAAGGCTACACGGTGATCGCGCCGGACTATCGCGGCTCCACCGGCTACGGGCGCGATTTCTATGAACTGATCGACTATGGCGGACGCGAGAACGACGACGTGCTGGCGGCGCGGAATTGGATGCTGGAGACGCACGCGTTTCTGGACCCGGCGCGCGTGGGCATCCTGGGATGGTCCCATGGCGGGATGATCACGCTGATGAACATCTTCGATCACCCGGAGGCTTACGCGGTGGCATATGCGGGCGTGCCGGTGAGCGATCTGGTGGCGCGCATGGGCTACAAGAGCGAGAGCTACCGGCGGTTGTTTTCGGCGCCGTACCACATCGGCAAATCTGCCGCCGACAACGTCAACGAGTATCTGAAGCGATCACCGGTGACGCATGCGGCTAAACTGGCGACGCCGCTGCTGGTGCATACCAACACGAATGACGAGGACGTGAACGTACTTGAAGTCCGCCGCCTGATTGCGGCGCTGCAAGCGGCGGGAAAGAAGTTCGACTACAAGATCTATGAGAACGCGCCGGGCGGGCACGTGTTCAATCGCATCGATACGAAGCTGGCGCGCGAATCGCGCCTCGAGATCTGGGCGTTTCTGGCGAAGTATCTGCGGCCAAGCCGGTGAGGATTTTGTGTAATGATCGAACGTGGTGGTTTTGTCCCGCAAGTTCGTGGCCTTGGCTCTTGCCCTGACCGGCGGCATTCTAGTCGGCGCGAGCGCCTATACGGCGGAGTATTCAAAAGCAGCCTCGTACCTGACGAACGACCCGGAGGCGTGCGCCAACTGCCACGTGATGCGTGAGCAGTTGGAGGGGTGGAGGAAAGGCAGCCATCGCCAAGCCGCTGTCTGCAATGACTGCCACGCTCCGCACACGTTCGCGGCCAAGTACGCCACCAAAGCTTTGAACGGCTTTTTTCATTCCTGGGCTTTCACTACGGGGCGGTTTCCCGACGTGATACGCATCACCGAACGGAACCGCCGAGTCACTGAAGCGGCTTGCCTGCATTGTCACGAAAGTATCACCGCACAGATCCATCGGCCCGGCAGCAACGACGTATCGTGCATACGCTGCCATGCGGGAGTGGGGCACGGCGGAGCCGCCCATTGAACAACAAAAAGGGACACGCATGAAGAAGTCAACTCTATTCGCCATTCTGGCCGTGGCCGCCGCGGCGACCATCGTCGTGCTCACCTTGACGCTGAACATCTTCGAGCGCAAGCAGGAAGGCCGCCAACACTTCTTTAAGGTCGTTGAACTGAACGACGACATCGACGATCCCGCCGTGTGGGGCCGCAACTTCCCTCAGCAATATGCCGACTATCGGCTGACCGTCGACATGACCCGCACCCGCTACGGCGGCTCGGAAGCGGTGCCGCACAGCCCGAGCAAATCAGACCCGCGCCTGGCGACTTCAGAGAGCAAGCTGGAGGAAGACCCGCGCTTGAAAATCATGTGGGCGGGCTATCCGTTCTCGGTCGATTTTCGCGAAGAGCGCGGCCACGCGTACATGCTCGACGATCAACGCTACACTCAGCGAGTGCTCGACTTCAAACAGCCGGGGACCTGCCTGCAGTGTCACGCCTCGGCCTACACCGCCATGCGCAAGGCGGGTGGCGGGGATCTGATCAAGGGATTCGAGGCCATGAATGCCTTGCCTTACAAAGAGGCCACCAAACTGGTCTCGCATCCGGTGGCGTGCATCGATTGCCATGAGCCATCGACCATGAAGTTGCGCATTACACGCCCGGGATTTCTGGAAGGGATCCGAGCCTACAAGGCTTCGCAGGGGATCGCTAACTACGACCCCAATACGATGGCGGCGCCCCAGGAAATGCGTTCCTTTGTCTGCGGCCAATGCCACGTCGAATACTACTTCAAGGGTCCGGAAAAGCGATTGGTGTTTCCCTGGGCCAAAGGAATCAAGGTCGAAGAAATCTACGCCTACTACGAAGAGAACGGGCACAAAGACTTTGTGCATGCCGATGCCGGCACCCCAGCCTTGAAGGCCCAGCATCCCGAATTCGAGATGTGGAGCCAGGGCGTCCACGCCCGCTCAGGAGTGGCTTGTGCCGATTGTCACATGCCTTACAAACGCACGGGCGGACTCAAGGTGAGCGATCACCACGTGCAGAGTCCCATGCTGAACGTGAACCGTGCCTGCCAGGGTTGTCACCACTTCCCGGAAGCGGAGATGCAAGCTCGGGTCGAACAGAACCAGAGCCGCTTCATGAAAGGGCGCGGCATCGCGATGGATGCGCTGGTAGAACTGATTGGCGATCTCAAAGCGGCCCGGGTTGCCGGCGCAACCGACCCCGAGCTTGCCCCGGCGCGCAGTTTCCATCGCAGGGCGCAGTTCTTTCTTGACTTTGTGGAAGCGGAAAACTCCGCCGGATTCCACGCGCCGCAGGAGGCGCTACGAATCGTCACGGAGTCCCTGGATGCATCACGGAAAGGACAACTGGCGGTCCGAAGCATCAAGCACAAGTAGGAGCCAGCTACGTTTTGGCGACGCCGCAGTGAGCTTCAAAGGCTTGCTTGAGCGACGCGGCGATTTCCGGGGCCTGGCGCGATTCGATGTCGCTGCGGTGCATGAAGTAGACGGGCTTGCCGTCCTGGAAGATGGCGAGCGACGGCGACGAGGGCGCTACCGAATAGAGATAGTGCGAGCGCAGACGCTCCACGGCCTCCACGTCGCCGCCGGCAAAAACAGTCACTGCTTTGTCGGGGCGCGGCGTGCTGGCGAGGGCCATGCCGATGGCGGGGCGAGCTTTGGCGGCGGCGCAACCGCACACCGAGTTCACGACCACCATCACGGCGCCGCTGCCCGGCGCCAGGGCTGCATCAAGGGCCGCCGGAGTGCGGGCTTCTTCCACGCCGTACTGGGTCAGGTCATTCCGCATCGCAATAAGAAGTTGTTCGGGGTAAGGCATCACTTTGATTCTCGCATTGATTGGAGTGCCGCCTCGAGGTCAGGCGGCAGCGGCGATGCCACGGTGACCGGCTGGCCGGTGGCCGGAGTGGTGAACGTGATGCGATGGGCGTGAAGGAAGAATCGGGCGAGCGCGGGCTGAGGCGCGGGAGCGCCGTAGATTCTGTCGCCCACGATGGGGTGACCGGCGGCCGAGAGGTGCACGCGGATCTGGTGAGTGCGGCCGGTGTGCAGCATCACTTCAAGATAAGAAAGCTTAGGCGTCGCGCCGCGCTCCAGCACACGGTACTCGGTGAGCGAGGCGCGGCCGCGGCCGGTGCGGGCCGTCATGCGGATGCGGCGCACCGGGTCCCGCTCGATGGGCTGATCGAAGAATCCGTGGTCGCGCTTGAGGTGCCCGTTGGCCAGCGCCAGATAAACCTTCTCCACGGTGCGCCCGGCAAACTGGGCGGCGAGCGCGCGATGGGCGGCGTCGGTGCGCGCCACCAGGATCACGCCGCTGGTGTCGCGGTCCAGCCGGTGGACGATGCCCGGACGCTCATCTCCGCTTGAGTTCGACAGCGTGCCGAAGCGGTGGAGCAGGGCATTCACCAGCGTGCCTTCATGGTTGCCCGCACCAACGTGCACGACCATGCCGGCCGGCTTGTCGACGGCAATCACCGCCGCGTCCTCATAGAGCACGTTGACTGGAATGTCTTCGGCGAAAGCGCGCAGCGGCGTCAACTCGGCAGGCTCAACGTCAACGGACTCGCCTCCGTGCAGCGACTGCGACGCCTTTTCCACGGGCTTGCCGTTGATGCGCACGCGGCCGGCCTTGATCCAGTCCTGCACGCGCGACCGCGAGAACGTAGGCAGCCTTTCCTGCAAGAAATGGTCCAGCCTCTTGGCGGCGTCGGCGGGCTGGGTCAGAAATGATTCCACTCTTGTCATTGTCTATCCTGGGAGCTATGCGCGCTCTGACGGCAGGATTGGCAATGCTGGTGATAGCTGGTTGCGCGGGCCGCGTGCCCGTGTTTCGCGTGGTGAAACCGGGCGCGGAGTTTGCCCTCGAATCGCCAACGGCGGCGAAGAAGAAGGCCGGCGAAACCGTGGCGTTCTCCAAGCTTATGGAGCAGCACTACGGGTTTACGCCCGGCCAGGGTTATCTCGATCTGCTTCCCGGCATGCGTGTGTCGGCGCAGCGTGCGTATTTCAAGGGCAGTGATATCAAGCTGAGCGAGTATCTGGGCGCCGAGACGGGGCGATGGACGGTGGAGCGCGGCGTGCGATTCCGGTTTATGGGCGCCGAGCCAGAGCGGGGATTGCAGAAGCCGGCCGGTGAACCGGCAATTGAGACGCTGATCGATCGAGCGCGACCGAGGCTGCGTTTCTACCGGATGTTTTTCCAGGTGCGATGGTTTGCGGCGGGGCGCGATGCGGGGCGTGGGTCGGTGATCCTGGGCGCGGCGGATAAGACAACGTTGGCGGCAGCTACTGCGACGTTGCTCGGAGAGAAGCCGGTGGAGTGCGGCGGCAAGAGGCTGGACTGCATCCCGTTCCCGCCGGCTACCACCGTGACGGCCGACGTAGGCGTGGAGGTGAACGGCGAAAAGCGCTGGGTGGCGTGGGGCAGCACATTGAAATCCTTGGCTCCCGCCGGCGCGGCGGAGAGTCTGCGGGTGCAGCGGCGTTGGGGCAAGGCGCTGGCTCCGGTGGAACTCGCGCGCGATGAGCACGCGGACGCGTGGGGCTTCCCGCTGCTCCCGGGCGATCGATTGCAGTGGGCTTCGGCGGCAGGCGCGGGCGCGGCGGCCGAGCGTGTGGTCACCAGTGGCGGCGGAGCGGCGCCAATTGCGTTCGACACGCGTGGCAATGGCGAGACGGCGTTGGTGTTCATTCACGGCTGGGCATGCGATCGGAGTTTCTGGCGCGAGCAGGTGGATGTTTTTGCGCGCAATTATCGCGTGGTGACGCTGGACCTTACCGGGCACGGCCCATTTTCTCCACCCTCGCCGCCGCAATTTGTGCTGGGCTTGTCGACCGATGTGGAAGCGGTGGTGCGCGATCTGGGGCTGCGGCGCGTGATTCTGGTGGGGCACTCGATGGGCGGCCTGGTGGCGCTGTCCGCGGCGCGGAGGCTGCCGGGGATCGTGCGCGGCGTGGTGCTGGTGGATACGCTGCACGACCCGTCGACACGAGTGACGCCGGAGATGACGGCCGACATCGTGCGCGACCTTGAAGCGGATTTCGCCGGCGGGATAGAGAAGATGGTTCGCACGCAATTCGTCCCGGGAGTGAACGACAAGGCGCGAGACTGGGTGATCGAGCGCGCGCGCAAGGCCGACCCCACCACTGCGCGGAAGCTGCTGCGGGACTATCCGAGTATCAACTTCGGCATGCTGCTGACTGACGCCGGCGCCGGCGTGCCCATCCGTGCGATCAACGCTGCGGCCACCAAGATTGACGCCGCCCGGCGGTTCGCCCCGGACTTCGACGCGGTGATCATGCCGGGGGTGGGCCATTTTCCGCACCTCGAGCGCCCCGCTGAGTTCAACGAGACTTTGCGCGCGGTGCTGGCGGGGTTTAAGTAGAAGCAGCACAGGCCTTCATCCGTTTCGATTGTTCATCTTGGGGTTTGTTTCGCGATTCCTGTTTTCGACGCCCATAGGGAAGAGTGCCAGGCAAGCCAACCACCGATCGAACTGGCGCGAGAGGCTCCTCTTGTAACGTAGAAGGAATTTGAACGAGGGCGAAGTCTGGGTGAGCGTTCGCAAGCAGAGCGCGGCGCGAGCTGCCTGGTCCATGGACTCGTGGGTTTGGGCAGGGTCATCCATCATCTCATCCATCTGCCTCACAAGCAGGGCGTTTTCCATCAGCCGTGCGCGTTGGAGGCGCCAACGGGCGACCGCCATGTTCTGGACAATGAGTTGCGCGGTGAAGGTGGCGGGCGCGTGCTTGGCGATGAGCGCCTCGTGCATTTTGATGCAATCGGATCGGCTCTCGGTCTTGAGGCAGACCAATTGAGCGGTTTCGTCAGGGGAGCCGAAGCCGTAGGTTTTCCTTGCGGGCGTGACAGGCCAGTCTAGCTTTTTCCCGATGGCGCGGGATGCGGCTTTTGGACGTGAGGAAGAAGGCATAGTAGTAGTTACTCCAGGCAGGCGGCTGCCTGCACTGCGACCATGAGTGTACGCCGCGGGATTGGTGAAACTGGCGGGGCGTTTTGTAAGTGATTGAGGGCGAGGGAAATATATCGTTATTTTTTTGTGAATGACTCACGCTGGGCTCCGCGCCCAGCACAAACGGTCACCCGTATTCTCGTCTGAGGCTGCCGAAGTCGAAAAAGGGTTTGGTTACAAAGAATCATGTCCGCGGTGGAGTTCGACTGGAGTTTTCGCCTAGTACCTCTAGCACTCCGCCCCCCCCCTTTTTTTGGGGGGGCGGTATACTTTGGAGACGGGCGTTTGAAGTTCTGGTGTAATGGGCTTGTTGGCCCTACGAACCTGGTGCTGCGTGTGTTGCTTTTTAGCCCGTGTACGAGGAGAATCGCTTCGCGAGCATGCGGAGGAGCGACTTCAGTTAGGAGCGAACTTTTATGGACGAGCATACTTCCCTACCAAGGATACTGATTGCGGAAGACAATCCCGCCGATGTTTTGATGGTGCGCGAAGCGTTTCGCCAAGCAGCACTTGCTTGCTCGATTGTTTTGGTTAAAGACGGCGAACAGGCTATCGAATTTATCGAGGCGCTTGACCAAGCGGGAACGAGTGCCCGGCTCGACATCGCGCTTCTCGACATGCATCTTCCTAAGCGCGACGGGGTAGCAATTCTTCGACGCCTTCGTTCCACCGAATTTCACGCACAAACCCCGGTCGTTGCCATGACCTCCTCGGATGCGGCACGCGATCATCAGAACGCGGAAAAGCACGCAGCCCTACATTACTTCAGAAAGCCGATGAACTTGAGCGAATACATGGAACTCGGCGCAATCGTGAGCGACATCCTTGCCGGGCGGGCAGCCAGCCCTATCTCGTCCGGGAACCATGCAAAAGAAGATGGCAGCCCCGCATGATGCCCACTGGCGAAGCAGCGAAGCCCTCCGGGGGGAATAACGAGAACCCGGGACATGACGCCCACTTTTTGAGCGGCGGCGGCGAGATGGGTGCGCTCATTCGCGCTTTCGATTGGTCGAAGACCGCGCTGGGAGAACCAGAGACTTGGTCTCCAGCGTTGCGTACGATGGTGCGAATCCTGGTTGTCAATAGGTTCCCCATGCTTCTTTGGTGGGGGCCGCAGTATATCCAGATCTATAACGATCCGTACCGTCCCCTTCCCGGAGTGAAGCATCCCCGGTCTCTGGGGCAACCGGCCCGGGACTGCTGGGAGGAAATCTGGCCAATTCTTCAACCGCTCATCGATACGCCATTTAAAGGCGGACTAGCCACCTGGATTGAGGATTTTGAATTAGAACTTCACCGCTCGGACATCACAGAGGAA
>JAYTKJ010000118.1:0-4310 GCA_043730365.1 Acidobacteriota bacterium
CCGGATCTCGGTGACGGATTTCTTCGCGCCGTCCTTCGCGATGTACTCGCGTGTTTGGATCTCGCCAACGATCTGGATGTGGGCTCCCTTGGTGAGGCCAGCGGCGTATTCTGCCGTGCGTCCGAAAGAGACACATTTGTGCCAGGTAGTTTGCGATTCCCTCGCTCCGGTCTCGCGGTTTTTCCAGGTGCGTTTGGTCGCCAGCGAGAGGACCGTCAGGGTCGAGTTGTTGCGGGTGGTACGGGATTCGGCGTCGGAGCCGAGGTAGCCGATCAATGTCACGTTGTTGAACATTTCGTTGTCTCCTTCTGCCCCGTCTCTTGACTGGGGCACCCCGGAAGCAAGCGGGGCACGCTCCCAAGAGCGAAGGGGTGAGTCGGAGTGCTTTGTTGGGGGGACGCCGAGGTCACAATCGTGTCGGGCGGGGTCTGAAATAGCACGGTACTGCCGCTGGTTACCCAGATGATTAGCTGAAGCCGGGTACTGGGGAAGTTGGTCACGGCATCGTCCCCGTAAATTAGTTCGTACTCCACTACCGCGGTGCGTGCTCCTTGAGGCGCGGTACCGTTCGCACAGCCCGGACCCGATTCTCCTGGCTCGACGAACCAATAACTGCCCGCCTCGAGCAAGTTGCCCGTCTGATCTTGACAGACCGGTTGTGCCGACAGGGGAAGGGTCAACAAAACAGGCACGAGAAAAGAATACCAGTGCTTCATAGATGACACAATGAGAATAGGTGATTCCCCCCCCCTGGTGTCAATAGAAATAAGTCAGAATTGATATAAATACCCTACGGGAAGTACCATTTTGTTAGCTTGCGGTCATTGCTGAAAATGGCGGGGTCGCCACCGCGAAACCGCTGAGTCTGGCCAGTTTGGAACAGCGAGCCGATTCCGTTGTCTGGAAGGCGACCGCCGACGTCATCCTTGACGAAGCGCCGCCGATGGGAGGCGGGCCGGCGCGAACCCTGGTCTGATAGACTCTTACCTCGACATGGAGCCTCCCCGCGCCTATCCGCCACTGTCACGCGCATGGTATGCCGTCGGTGTATTGACGTTGATCTACGTCTTCTCCTTCATTGATCGCCAGATTCTAAACCTGCTGGTGAAACCCATCCGCCGGGACCTCGGCATCAGCGACACGCAAATGTCTCTGCTCATGGGCTTCAGCTTCGCCGTCTTCTACACTTTTTTCGGAATCATCATGGGTCGCTTGGCTGACTCGCGCTCGCGCCGTGGATTGATCGCCGCCGGCTGCGTGCTGTGGAGCGCGCTTACAGCCGGTTGCGGACTCGCGCGCAACTACACGCAGATGCTGCTGCTCCGCATGGGAGTGGGAGTGGGCGAGGCTTCGCTGTCCCCAGCCGCCTACTCGCTGATCACCGATTTCTTTCCACCCAATCGGCTCGCCACCGCCATCAGCGTCTACTCGATGGGCATCTATCTTGGCACCGGCCTCGCCTATTTGTTGGGCGGGCTCGTCATCTCATTCGCCGGAAGCCAGGAGTTGTGGACTCTGCCGGTGGTGGGCGCCACTCGCCCGTGGCAGGTCATCTTTTTCATTGTCGGTTTACCTGGCATCGCGCTCGCCGGTCTGGTGGCCACCGTGCCCGAACCCGGCCGCGTCCTTCGCGCCGGTGGCAAGGCCTCGCTTAGTGAATTCTACTCATACGTTCGACTCAACCGCGCCTCGTTCGTCTGCCACAATCTTGGCTTTGCGCTGCTCTCGTTTTCCTCCTACGGCACGGCTTCCTGGCTCCCAGCTTTTTTTGTACGCCACCACGGCTGGAGCGCTTCCACCATCGGCATATGGTTCGGAGCCATCGTCATCGTCTCCGGCACCGCGGGCATTGTGGCCGGAGGGTGGATGGCGGACTGCATGAAGGCCCGAGGCCAGACCGATGCGGCCATGCGCGTCGGTCTCCTCGTTTGCCTCATTTGGATCCCGCCGGGCCTGGCTACGTTTCTAGCCGACTCGCCATGGACGGCCTTGGCCGCGCTCGCCGTTGCGCAGTTCTTCACCAGCGCGCCGTTTGGCGTAGCGCCCGCGGCCATTCAGCAGATGTCGCCGCCGCATTTGCGCGGGCAGGCCTCGGCCATCTATCTGTTCGTGATCAATCTGATTGGACTTGGCCTTGGTCCTACCGCCGTTGCGTTGACGACGGACTATGTCTTTCACGATGACAACGCCGTGGGCATGTCTTTGCTGTTGGTGACCGGCGTGGCTCACGCTATTTCGGCGGTGCTGTTGTGGCGTGGGCTGCGGCCGTTCCGGGCTAGTGTGGAGCGCAATGAGTTGATGTCGCGGCCACCTCTGGTGGGTGAAATGCAACTCAAGCCCTGAATCTACCGGGGCGGCGGCAACGCCGCCTCCCAGCGCGTCACTACGTGCATCCTGGCCGCATCATCCAGCCCCGGAGGTGATTCATTCACCAAAAACTTTTGCCCGTTGGCGCTCACCCCGAATTGGCCCATGCAGGAATCCTTTGTTTTCAAAGAAACATGAAAGAGTATTTTTGGCGTTCCCGATTCAAGACCGGAGCCGTTCTGGCGAATATCCACCGCCATCACATCGCCGCGCTGAGTCATGTAAAACAGCTCTCTTCCGTCCTTTCTCCACAACGGCGTGCAACCGCCATCCTTGGACACCTGACGAGTACTCTTCACGGCGGGATAGCTGCTCAGATATATCTCCGCTCGTCTGGATTCATTGGATACATAAGCCAGCCACCGGCCGTCCGGTGAGAATCGAAATCGACCCCTGAATTCAGGAGTTCCGATCAGGATCGCCGGTTTCCGCTCTCCCAGGGTGGGGAGGGCCAACACCACCTGTTCGTCGCGACGATAGAGCAGCACGCGCCCATCCGGAGACCATGCCTCAGGTTTGTTGGCGTTGCCATCCGCATAAAACGTTCTTGGGGAGCGATCGCCAAGAGTCGCTTCCATGATGTCGATTTTCTTGCCTTGGTCCGGATGTTGCACGCCGTAGACAATCTTGCTCGAGTCAGGAGACCAGACTGGATCCGCATCCACTCCATTACCCAGACTCAGCGGCGACAAGATCTGGGTTTCGAGATTCATCAGCCGCAGGTTCTGAAGCCTGCGGTTTGTCTTGCTGCTCTTGATTCCCACCACGGCCCAACGCTCATCGGGAGAAAGCGAAACCTGGGTATTTTCGCCAGCCTCGCCCACCAAGCCCAGCCGCTTCCCCGTTCTATCCAGCCAAGCGAGTTGGCCGATTCGGGGTGCGTTGGAATGGTAAACCAGCACACCGTTGCTTGAAACCGAGAATCCAGCGGCTGCTACCCAAACCGGCATGCCCGCCTTCACATCGACGGCGATACCTTCGCCCGTGAAGGTCAGGTCTTCGGCTATCGCCGCCGGCTCACCCATCAGCCGGTCTCGGCTCAAGTCCAGTTCTTGCGCCTGGAGATTGCCTGCGCGCAGGAAAAGCAGGTGGCCGGAAGTTGTGAGGGCCGCCCGATTCTCGCTGGGTAGTAACAATTTCCTCCGATCGGAATCGAGCGACCCGAGCACGATTCCGGATCGATCTGGCTCGATCTGGCCGCTATAGCTCTTGGTTAAGAATATAAAGCGCCGGCCATCCGGCAAGAACTGTGGCCAAGCATCGATAACAACTTCGCCCGCCGCCGCCGAGGGCCGCATTATTTCTGTCGCTAGCCCGCCGGCAGCCGAAACACGGTAGAGCCGCCCCCGCTGCGAAAACAGGATGAGGCTGTCCTGGTTCCAGGTTCCACCCGCGCCCTGGTCTTGATCGCAAACGGTTTTCGGCACGCCACCGGCAGCGGGAATTTGCTTCAGCTTCCCCTGGGCAAAGAAGCCGATGTTTTGGGAGTCCGGGGAGAAGAATGGCGATAGCGCGCCGTCAGTGTGCTCCAGTCGCAGCGCGGTTTCACTGGCCAGCTCCCGCACCCAGAGTTTGCGGTGGCCGGCTGCATCGATCCCTACGAAGGCTAGTTTGCGGCCATCCGGCGAGACCGTCGATACCGAGTGGATCCTGGTCTCCTCGGGAGGAGTTACCACAAACCGGACCACCTCGGCCCCGCGGGAATCGACTCGGCTAGTACCCCAAAAATGCCATACGCTGGAGGTCAGCAATAGAGTCGTCAACACCGCAGCCGCCAACACCCATGGCGTCCAATTCCTTCCCGGAGAGGCCATCATCGCTTCGGCGGGAAGTTTTCCGTGTTCCTGTGCCGGCGCCCACGCTTCCACCCGCCCGACAAACTTGTATCCACGGCGAGCCACGGTCTCGACATACCGGGGCTGCTCGGCCGAATCGCCCAGCAC
>JAYTKJ010000119.1:0-13008 GCA_043730365.1 Acidobacteriota bacterium
CACGTCTTTTACCCTTCAGCGCTGGATGACTGTTGTACGGCCTGCTTGCTGCTCGAAATCGATCCGGTAGAACTCGTGCGAGGCGCGCAGCAACTGGAAGATTATGTGAATGACCGGCCTTACGTCGCATCGTCGTACTTGACGGTGGCGATCAGTCACGTCTTCGGCACCGCGCTGGCTGGAAACTGCACCAAGCGGCCCGAACTTGTCGAAACAAAGTTGCCACTCCGTGCAGCCACTGAGGTGGTCCGCGCGCGGGGCGGTGCGGATGTCTTGCGGAAACTGTTTGAGCCGCTCGGATACCACGTCGAAACCACCGCCATCGAACTCGACGCGAAGTTTCCGGAGTGGGGTGAGAGCCGCTATTTCCGATTGACCATTTCCGCGGACGCGACGGTTCACGATCTTCTTTCTCATCTCTACGTGCTTCTGCCCGTTCTGGACGACGAGAAGCATTACTACGTCGGCGACGCCGAGGTAGACAAGTTGCTTCGTCATGGGGAGGGCTGGCTGAGCACCCACCCTGAGCGCCAGCTCATCGTTAGCCGCTACCTCAAGCGCAGGTCTTCACTGATGGACCAGGCCTTCGCCCGGCTTCTGGATGAAGAAAGCGCGGCGGTCGACGTGATCGAGCGTTGGACAGAGAAAGCAGCTCGCGCTGAAAAGGACCTGGAACGGCCACTCACTCTTCATAGTCAGCGATTGAATCTCGTCGCGACACGGCTGAAGGAACTAGGGGCGAAGAGCGTTGTCGATCTTGGCTGCGGCGAAGGCAAACTGCTGCGCCGGCTGCTCGCCGATCGCACCTTCGAGCGTATCGTCGGGATGGACGTAAGTCATCGAGCGCTTGAGGTCGCCGCCTCTAAGCTCAAACTGGATCGCATGCCAGATCGCCAGCGCAAGCGCCTGGAATTGCGGCAAGGCTCGCTGCTGTATCGCGACCAGCGGATCGCCGGATTTGACGCAGCCGCGCTAGTGGAAGTAATTGAGCACTTGGATCAGCCGCGGTTGAATGCCTTGGAGCGCGTGCTATTTGAGTTTGCCCGGCCTCGCCATGTCGTCATCACCACCCCGAATCGCGAGTACAACGCCTTGTTTCCAACTCTGCCCGCGGGCAAAACGCGTCACACCGATCACCGCTTTGAGTGGACGCGCGCGGAGTTCAGCCAATGGGCCAACTCGACTGCCGCGCGATTTGGATATGAGGTCCGCTTGGAGCCAGTGGGACCAGTGGATGAGGCCCACGGGGCGCCTTCGCAAATGGGGATCTTCACGCTTCCCATCGGGAGCGCGCAGTGAAGGCTATCGAAATTCCCGAACTAGCGCTCGTCGCTCTAATCGGAGCATCGGGCTCCGGCAAGTCAACGTTTGCGCGTAAGCACTTTCTGCCGACCGAAGTGCTGTCTTCCGATTTCTTTCGTGGCCTGGTTAGTGACGATGAGAATGATCAGGCGGCCACGCACGATGCTTTCGACGCTCTTTACTATGTGTTGGAGAAGCGGCTCGCGCGTGGAAAGCTAACGGTCGTAGACGCCACCAATGTCCGCGCCGAGGATCGAAAGCGGCTTGTCGAGACCGCGCGCAAATACCACTGCTTCGCGGTTGCGATTGTCATCAATACGCCGGAACGAGTCTGTCAGGATCGCAATAGCCAGCGGCCAGACCGGACGTTTGGGTCTCATGTGATTCGCCGCCAATTATCGGACTTGCGGCGAGGATTGCGTGGCCTGGAGCGTGAAGGCTTCCGGCATGTGCACATTCTGAACGAAGGCGAAGAGGATCGAGAGACGCGGCGGATCCCGCTTTGGAATAACAAGAAGGACCAAACCGGCCCATTCGACATTGTCGGGGATCTGCATGGCTGCGCCGGCGAATTGCGGTTGTTGCTGGCGAACCTCGGCTGGGAACGTCAAGATCTCGATGAGCCTGAGTCACCGTGGGGTACCGAATGCTGGCGTCACCCATCTGGCCGCACGGCCGTGTTTCTGGGTGACTTGGTTGACCGCGGCCCTCTCGTGCTGGATACCTTGCGCATCGTGCGCAACATGGTCAAATCGGGCACGGCATTTTGCGTGGCCGGAAATCACGATGTCAAGCTGATGCGTTGGCTCAAGGGAAAGCAGGTCCAGATCAAACACGGTCTGGAGCAATCGATCGCGGAGATTGAGCCACTGCCAGCCGATGACCGCCATCGGCTGGCGTCATTTCTTGACGGACTAGTAAGTCACTATGTGCTGGACGCCGGGCGCGTCGTCGTGGCCCACGCCGGCCTTCGTGAGGAGATGCACGGGCGCGGCTCGGGAGCCGTCCGCGAATTCTGTCTCTACGGGGAGACCACCGGCGAGACTGACGAATTCGGATTGCCGGTTCGCTACAACTGGGCCTCGGAGTATCGGGGCAAAGCCAGCGTCATCTACGGGCACACACCGGTCCCCGAGCCCGAGTGGCTGAACAACACGGTGAACATCGATACCGGCGCCGTTTTCGGCGGCAAGCTAACGGCCCTGCGTTATCCGGAGCGTGAATTCGTTTCTGTTCCGGCAGCGCGAGAGTACGCGGTTCCCATTCGTCCGTTGATTCCCGCGGCGGCTGATGTGCGCACCGGTCAACAGATGTTGGATGATGTTCTGGATTTGGAGGACGTCACCGGCAAACGAATCGTCGAAACGCGCCTCCATCGCAGCGTGACCATTCGTGAAGAGAATTCGATCGCCGCGCTTGAGGTCATGACCCGGTTCGCTACCGATCCGCATTGGCTGATCTATCTACCGCCCACCATGTCGCCGAGCGAGACTTCCTCGCGTGCCGGCTATTTGGAGTATCCGGCCGAAACGTTTGACTACTTCCGCAAGAACGGCGTCGAAAAGGTCATTTGCGAAGAGAAGCACATGGGATCGCGCGCGGTGGTTATTG
This sequence comes from Acidobacteriota bacterium, assembly GCA_043730365.1. Taxonomy (GTDB): domain Bacteria; phylum Acidobacteriota; class Terriglobia; order Bryobacterales; family Bryobacteraceae; genus VFZP01. Next base: position 2,914 of record JAYTKJ010000119.1, read on the forward strand.
TTTGCCGGGACCCGCATACGGCGCGTGCAAGGTTTGGAACAACGGATGGCCGGGCTGGCGTTTGTTATACGCGGACGGGTCGCCCGTTCTTTCCTGAACCGGCAGAAGAAGCTGAGTTCATCGCGCGAATCCAAACGGCCGTTTCTCAAGCAGGATTCTGGGATGAGTTCAAGTCAGACTGGTTCTGTCTCGATTGCGAATTGATGCCCTGGTCGGCCAAAGCCCGCGAGTTAATTCAGAGGCAGTACGCTTCGGTGGGTGCGGCGGGCGTTAGCTCACTTGCCGCCGTCGTCGATGTGCTGGAGCGAAGTCCAGCCGCCAGCCACTTGGCTGATTCTTACAAACACCGCTTGGAACGAGTGCGGAAGTACCGCGAGGCGTATCGGAAGTACTGCTGGCCCGTGCATTCGCTCGCCGATTACCGCCTGGCCCCCTTCCATTTGCTGGCATCGGAGGGCGCCGTACATGTGGACCAGACCAATCGGTGGCACATGGAAAAGCTGCACCGCCTTGCCGGGGCCGATCCGGAATTCATCCTCGCCACCCCGTTTCTGGAAGTGGACCTGGCGGACTCTGCCGCCGTGGAAGCAGCGTCACTTTGGTGGGAAGAACTCACCGGCAAAGGCGGAGAGGGCATGGTCGTGAAGCCGCTCGACTTCATCGCCCGCGGACCGAAGGGACTTGTACAGCCCGCCCTGAAGTGCCGAGGCCGCGAGTATCTGCGGATTATCTACGGGCCGGAATACACGGCGGATGACCAGTTGCCTAGATTGCGCAAGCGCGGACTGTCTGGCAAACGCTCCCTCGCTGCCCGCGAGTTCGCTCTCGGAATAGAAGCACTTGAACGTTTTGCCGCTCGTGAGCCGCTGCGCCGCGTTCATGAATGCGCATTCGGAGTTCTCGCGCTCGAGAGCGAACCGGTGGACCCGCGCTTGTAGGAGCCATCAGACCGCCCTGCTGGGTTCGTAGGAGACGAGCTTTGATGGGCGCCAATTAGAATTCATGAATTCTCGATCCCTGTGCTTGAGCGACGTGCCTGCTATTCTTGGAGGACAGTCTTCATGGCACACCGGTCGTCGTGCGCTTCCTCTGGGATGCCCGGGACGTTAACGCGCCGCGCTGGGAGCAAGCGTTTTCCAATGACGACGGTAGATCTTGGGAAACGAACTGGGTGATGGTTTTCCAGCGACAGTAGTGACGACCCACGATAAACGGCAATGTCGGTAGAAGCCTGGGACTATCCTCGGCGCCGTACCACATCCGACCGCACCGCCGGTGCCGCGCCCTTGCCAGCAGTTTTCGCAGATTCAATCAGATTCAATCGCCCGTTGACCGCCTCAAGCCCGCCGCTTCCTGCCTTCCGGGTTATTGCGCCCGTTGCCCTCATACCCCAACCGCGGCGTCGGCCGGTCCGACACCCGTTGCGTCCGAGTATCATAGTTCAACATCCGGCTCTCGCGATACGAGTTCACACCCAGCAGCAGCGGCGTCATCAACTGAACGCCAAAATCCACGCCGGCCAAGGGCTGACGGCGCGCGCGCACGGCGTCCAGAAAGTCGGTGAAGTGCTCCTGGAACATGTCGATCGACGCCACATCGAAGGCATGCACTCCACGTTTGCTTTCAGGCATCTTGGCTTCGAAGGTGGGCTCGGCATGAACCTGCACCGAGTTGGAACCAACGACAATCGTGCCCAGGTTGCCGTAGTAGGCCTCGCCAAACAACCGGCCCGGACCGGCAGTCGCCGTCGTCGCCATCAGGTTCAACTGAAGTTCGGGATACTCCACCATCATGGAGAACGTGTCGGGTACCTCGCGGTCCTTGTGCATGTAGATGCCCCCGCTAGCGCTGACCCGCACCGGCATCTGCCCGCCTAGCGCCCCCAGGATCGGAGCAAGCTTGTAGGGCAGGATCTCGGTGGCCGGTCCGCCAGAGTAATCCCAATACTTCCGCCACCGGAAAAACCGTTCTCCGCTATAGGGTCGCTTGACGGCCGGGCCCTGCCAATCATCCCAGTTCAAGGTCTCGAGCGAGGCTTCCTGTTCTACAAATTCGTTCCACTCGCCGTCCAGGGAGTTCGAACTCGCGCAGGAGTTCACCGCCAGCAGCCGCCCCACCGCACCCTCGGTAATCAGGTCGTGCACCAGTTTGTGCCGCGGATCTTGTACCTCCGGACACCCCAGTTGCAGGACTCGCTTCAACGAACCGGCGGCCTTCCGGATCTGTTGCCCTTCTTCGATCGAAAGGGCCAGCGGCAGTTCCAGGTACACATCCTTGCCTGCGGTCATCGCATCCATGGCCATCCGAAAATGCCAATGCGACGGCGTGGCAATCACTACGAGGTCCACATCTTTCCGCGCCAGCACCTGCTCAAAATTCCGAGAGGCATTCTTGGCGTCCAACTGCGCCAGAGCCGTCGCCCGCTCCAGCCGCCGCTGATAAACATCACAAACCGCCACCACTTCCACGTCTTTGTGCGACCGTTCCCGGCCCACCAACCGTTGTATCGTGTCCATGCCTGCGGCACCGGTCCCGATCACGGCCACTTTGTAGCGCATCTCTCCTGCTTCCCTCGCTTTCACTCGCGCTTCCCGCCGCACCGCTTTCCATCCGTCGCCGGAGGCTTGAGCCGTGGACGGTGGGACTTTTTTGGTAGCGATTGACGTAGTGCCGCCCAAAGCGGCCCCGATCAACAGACGACGACTAAGAGACATCCTGACCATGCTAAACTGCGCCAACGCTTTCTTCTAGGTTCAATCCGAATTGGCTGGTCATGGTCATGCCAATATGGTAGGATTGGATGACATGTGGTCCCAGCTTCAATTGACGCCAGAGTCGGCCATTCCACTCTATCGTCAACTTTTTGAGCGAATCAGGGACCGAATCCTCCTCGGTGAGCTCCCTGATGGCGCCAGAATCCCTGCCACTCGCGAATTGGCTGGCCTCATTGGACTGAACCGCACCACCGTCTCGGCCGCCTACGAGTTGCTTGAACGCCAAGGGCTGATTCGTGGCCATGTTGGCCGAGGCAGTTTTGTCGAACGGCCTGCCCGTGCCGCAACTGGCTCTGAATCACAGATAGCGGTTCAAACCCAAATTCCGGTAACTCCCAGCGGAATCATCAGTTTTGCGACCTCGCGGCCCGCTTCTGAGCTTTTTCCGATGGAGGAGTGCCGCCGCACGATTGCCGAAGTCGCCACCGGTGCGGACCTGATCCGGATCCTGCAGTTGGGCTCGCCCCTCGGCTACGAACCGCTGCGGGAGTATCTGCGAGAACAGATGCGCGTCGCCGGCTCGCTGGGGCCAGCCGACGATTTACTGATGACCAGCGGCTGCCAACAAGCCCAGGATCTTTTGATCCGGACGCTCGTCCAGCCCGGTGAATTGGTGATGGTGGAAGACCCTTTGTATCCGGGCTTGCGCGAAGTTCTGCAGCGGGCCGGCGCCCGATTGGCTGGAGTACCGGTCACCGCCGCCGGTCTGGATCTGGACGAAGCCGGCCGCGTCCTTCAGCGCGAGAGGATCAAGCTCATCTTTGTCACGCCGACGTTTCAGAATCCCACCGGCGCCACGCTGCCGCAGGCCGCACGGGTTGACCTGATTCGTCTGGCCGCCCAACACGGCGCAGTGATTGTAGAAAACGATGTCTACAGCGCCCTCCGATATGAAGGTGAGCCCGTCCCGTCCATCAAGCAGATGGCTGCGGGCGGCGAGGTCATCCAATTGGGAAGCTTCTCGAAAATCGCCTTCCCCGGTCTGCGGGTCGGTTGGATATTGGCGCCCAGACCGGTAATTGAGAGCTGTGCCGCCAGCAAGCAATGGATGGATCTGCACAGCGATCATCTGTCGCAAGCCGTGCTGCTGCAGTTTGCCCAGTCCGGGCGGCTGGAGGCTCATACCAGACGAGTGGTTGCGGCCGGAGCCGAGAAGCTGGCTACAGCCTTAAGCGCCTGTGCCGACTATTTGCCTGAGGGAACCGAGTTTACGCGGCCGTCTGGAGGCATGAATCTGTGGGTCAATCTGCCTAATCCGCTGGATGCCTCGGCAATGTTGCGGCATGCCGAAGAGCAGGGCGTGAGCTATCTGCCGGGTCGCTATTTTGCGATCGGGCGAGGCGAACCCGGCAGTCTGCGGCTGAGTTTTGCCGGGCTGGAGGCCAGCCGAATTCGCGAAGGAATTTCGATCCTCGGCGCCTTGTTCACACAGGAATTGCGCCGGGAACGCCAGGGCGGGTATGCACGCCAAGCTACAGCGATAGTTTAAGAATAACTGCCATAGGAGACATAGCACAGATGTTACTGGATGAGACATTGCGAGTCAAGATCGGCCTGGCTGAAATGCTCAAGGGCGGCGTCATTATGGACGTGGTCAATGCCGAGCAAGCCTTGATTGCCGAAAAAGCCGGGGCGGTGGCGGTGATGGCCCTCGAACGGGTCCCGTCCGATATTCGCAGGGACGGCGGGGTGGCGCGTATGTCTCCTGTCGCCATGATCCGGGAAATCATGCAGACGGTTTCGATCCCGGTTATGGCGAAGGCGCGAATCGGCCACTTTATGGAAGCCCGGGTGCTGGAGGCGCTTGAGGTGGACTATATCGATGAGAGTGAAGTGCTCACCCCGGCCGACGAGGAGCACCACATCGATAAGCGCGGGTTCCGGGTCCCGTTCGTTTGTGGCGCCCGCAACCTGGGCGAAGCGCTACGCCGCATTGCCGAAGGCGCGGCCATGATCCGTACCAAGGGCGAAGCTGGCTCGGGAAACATTGTCGAGGCCGTTCGCCACATCCGCACCATCGTCAAAGAGATGCGACAACTCACGGTGCTGGGCAAGGAAGAGTTGGTTCACGAGGCCAAGAAGCACATGGCGCCCCTGGAGTTGATCGAGTGGGTGGCTCTGCACGGCAAGCTCCCGGTTCCCAATTTTTCAGCAGGCGGCATCGCCACGCCGGCCGACGCCGCACTGGTAATGCAGTTGGGCGCCGAAGCCGTGTTTGTGGGTTCGGGCATTTTCAAGTCTGACGATCCTGAGGCGCGCGCCCGTGCCATCGTCAAGGCCGCCACCTTCTACAATGACCCTGTCAAGCTGCTTGAAGCCAGCGAAGGCCTGGGAGTCGGGATGCCCGGTCTCGAGATTTCGAAGATGCCTGAAGCCGAGCTGTTCCAGACGCGGGGCTGGTAGCAGCGCGTGTCGACGGCCCCGGTTATTGGCGTGTTGGCGCTCCAGGGAGATTTCGCCGCGCACCGGCGCGCCTTCGATGAGATTGGCGCGGTGACACGTGAGGTGCGCACCGCCGCTGAATTGGCTGCCGTCGATGCCTTGGTCCTGCCAGGCGGTGAAAGTACGACCATACTCAAGCTGCTCGAGGCTGAATCGCTCACCGAGCCGCTGCGGCGCTTTGGGGCCACCAAGCCGATCTTTGCTACGTGCGCCGGGGCCATACTATTGGCCAGCGAGGTCTCGCATCCGGCGCAGTCCTCACTGGGCCTGGTAGATATCGCGGTGCAACGCAATGCCTACGGGCGGCAAGTCCACAGCACCGTCGCTTCGGTCGGTCTTGAGGACGGCGGCGGCCAGGTCGAAGCTGTTTTCATTCGTGCCCCGATCATCCGCCGGTGCGGACCCGGGGTGCATGTGTTGGCTCTCTATCAAGGGGACCCGGTGCTGGTATCCTCGGGCCGACACCTCATAGCCACCTTTCATCCGGAGCTGAGTGGGGATCGCACCATTCAACGCCGCTTTCTGGCGTCGATAACGCCAAAGTAGACCACGCGCGCCATGCCACACACTTGGGGACCCAATGCCGGCCGTCATCTGAGGCGTCAAGAAGCGCCGGCCCCACCCGCGCCCGTGGCCGGGCCACGCAAGGTAAGGGTGCTCTTCGTGTGTATAGGCAACAGTTGCCGTAGTCAGATGGCGGAAGGCTTTGCGCTGCTCTACGGCTCTGACGTAATGGAGGCGGCCAGCGCCGGGCTGGCGCCCGCCAACCTCGTGGCTCCGCTCAGCGCCAAGGCGATGCTGGAGAGCAAGGGAATCGACCTGAGCGGGCATTGGCCCAAGTTTCTCGCTGACCTCACTGGCGCCTTCGACATCATCGTCAATATCAGCGGCCATCCCCTGCCCCCGTCGATCACAGCCAAGGATGTACGAGCATGGACAGTTCGCGATCCCGTGCTCGACGACGAAGCTGTCCACCTCCAAGTCGCCTCACAAATTGAGTCGCTTGTGCAGCAGCTTATCCTCGAACTCCGCGATCGAGGCCGGCCAGCCAGGCGGTGATCTAAGCCAGGCTGGATTCGCGGAAAATCGCCTCTTCCAGCTCCGCCTGCGCATCGACGAAGAAGTGATCCCGAGACTCGATCCACACCAGCTTTTTCTCGCCCTCCACTCGCTCGAAAAACTCCGTGAATGCCAGCCGGGGCCCGAACTCATCGTGAGTGCTTTGGACGAAAGTCCGCGGCACCGGATTCACCAAAAAACGGTCAACCCCGTCGCCAACCCGGGTCGGAAAACCCAGCGCCAACACTCGCGTGGCGGCGGGGTGTTCGGCTCCGAGCCGCAATGCGATCCGTGAGCCGAAGGAAAATCCGGCTATGGTGTAGGGCAAATCGGGATAGCGGCCACGCAACCACTCCAGCGCCACTCTGGCATCGTCCAATTCTCCTTCGCCGTGGTCATAAGCGCCTTCGCTGAGATTGACACCACGGTAGTTGAAGCGAAGCACTGCCGCGCCGGCCCGCCGCATTCCCCGCGCCGTGCGGTAGACCACCTTGTTATGCATCGTGCCGCCATGCTGGGGATGAGGATGACAGACCAGCGCAGCCTGCAGGGGAGTGCCGTCCTCGGGCTCCTCTAGTAGAGCCTCTATCCGGCCGGCCGCGCCAGCCAGGAAATGGGTTTCAATGCGCCGGGACATGATTTTCGGCGAGTTCACTGACGACGCCGTCTACTTCTTCCACGCGCAGCCGGAAACGCGAACGAGCGTTGAGTTCGGCGACCGGAACCTCAAAGCGGGCCGCGACCATGCGGTCATCCGAGGTGCGCGGCGGTACCCGATCACGAACCTTGAGCGAGTCATTGTACTTGGGGCCTAATTCAGGGATGGCCTCCAGCAGCCGGCGAGCGTCCGAGTCGGCGACTACCGTTCCGGAAATCGGGGCCTTGCCAGCGGGGCCATCCAGAAAGAGTTCAACTGAGCGCACCATAAACGGATAGTCCGCCGGATTGGCGAAACGAAAATCGACAATGGCCACCGAACTCTTCTCATCCGCTTCGTGCGTGCGAACTTTCCTGATCGCGCCGAGCAGCACGATATGAGAGCCGCGATTGAGGAAGATCCCGCCGCCGACGATAGCCGCGACCACTGCCAGCCCCAGCACGGGGAACCACATCCGGTTCATGACGCCACGAGCCGCAGAATCTCTCGCATCGACTCATGCGATCTCTGCACCTGGGTCTCACCAAAGATATGAGTTTCCAGGCCCACTTGTCCGCGGTATCCGTCTTTTTGCAATTGACGGAAAATGGCCGCCCAATCCATCCATTCCGGCCCCTCCAGAATGCTCTTGCCCTTGATCTGGACGTTCCAGATTTTGTTGGCAGGAAGCAACCGGTAGCCGTCCGGGAACGCGACTTCTTTGGAGTGCTCGGCGTTGAGCGGATCCCAGTTGATGCCCACTTGTTTCGATTTGACAAGCTTCATCAACGACGCTAACTCGGCGGCGGAACCTACGTTACAGGCTCCCTCGTTCTCGATGAGCAGGCGAATCTTTTCTTTCGCCGCCCGTTCGGCCAGCTCGTCGACCAAGTCAGCCACGCGACTCATCACCGTGGCCGGATCCTTGACGCGCCAGAAGGTGAAGATCCGAACTTTATCGGTGCCAAGGATGTGCGCGGCATTGGCCGCCTGCGCCAGATCTTCCCGCATGTTGTCAAAGCGCGTGCGGTCCTGTTTCGCCCGCGGATTCTCGGGCTCGGTGCCCGGCAGCCAAAATTTGAGCATGCTGGTGTTCAGAAACGAGACGCCCAGGCCGGCGTCGGCAAATTCGCGCGCGGCTTGTTTGAGATCCGGCTCGGGCAGCTTGAAGTATTCGCGGCTGCGGGCGCCGTCGGCCTTGGGCACGCCTCGAAGTTCAAGCCATTTGAGTCCGTACTGTTTGCAGAATGCGATTGACTGTTCCGGTGACCGTCCGATTTCGTCGGTGATGGCCGAGATCCGGTCCCGATGGATTCCTTTGGCGCCGGCTTGTAGACCGGGTGACGCGGCGGACCCGGTCAGTACGGCGGCGCCGGTGAGCAGCTGGCGGCGGGATAACTCAAGTTTGGGCGGCCGGATAGGGGACACTTGACCATCATAACTTTGTTTTCTCCTCGGGCAGCGGCGCCGAATCCCATTCGCCGAGCCGCCGGACGTCGATCATCACACGGCCCTCGGAATCGGAAGAATAGATGTCGCGAAAGCGGGCGCCCCAAACCAGTTCGTGGTGCTTGTAGGAGGAGCGCGTTTGCACGGTCTGCGAAAACGTTTCGTCAACCGCCGAGAGCAGAATCAATAGTTCGGTGTCGCTCTCACCCAGGGAAGTTTCGGTAGCGTCAGCGAGTGGGCTCCCCGGCCCGATCGGGTGGACAACCACCCACTGGGTCGGGAGGAATGTCACTCTATCGCGCTCGAGTTCCAGTTGATAGAAACGTCGTAACTTTTGTCCGCCGCGATCTTCAAACCGCGCCATCGTAACGGTGGCTCGGACGTTCGTCAATTCGTTGGTGCGGCCGTTGGCGATCCGGAACATTAGCGCTCGCCCGTCTCGATACGGAGCAATCACCGCCGATTCGCTGAAGGCGATCCGGGCCATCGGACGTGAGAACCGAGCAAACAGGAGACCGGTGATCAGGGCGAATCCCATGAGGCCGACCAGGGCCTCGATCGCCACCAGGATATTCGCGTTCAGCCCCATCGGTGTGATCTTCCCGTAGCCAATGGTGCCTAGCGTCTGGACGCTGAAGAAGAACGCACTCAGGAAGTGGGTCCAACGAGTTGTGAGGTCAGCCCCTTCCAGACCGGCGGAACCGCAAAGGTAGTAGGCAATCCCAAAAAGGATGTTGACGCCGACATAGCAGCCGGTAACCAGCGTAAAGAAGGCCAGCCAGGAAATCCGCAGGAGCCGGTGATAGGGATGAACGAAGTCCCAAATCGGCATACCGTGACGCACCACATTGAAGGTGCCGTCGCGATTGAGCATCCGCGCCGAGCTCTCCTGCGCCATCCGGCCGCTGAGACCAAGATCACGCGTCGCTGCTTGTTCAATCTCTGGGTGCTGGGGGTTCAAGCCTCCAGAATACGCTACGGCACCTGATAAAACGTTGCGCCACCCATCTCAACCCTCCGGAACTGGTCATCCACATTGATCGTGGTCTCGGCGCCGCCGAGGAGTAGGTATCCGCCCGGGTAGAGCGCCCCGCGCATTTCATCGAGAATCCGCCGCTTCGTCTCCAGGTCAAAGTAGATCAGCACATTGCGGCAGAAAATGATGTCGAAGGGGCCTCGCGAACGCAGGCTCTGACGCAGGTCCAGTCGCTCAAACTGCACCAGGCGCTTGACCTCATCCTTGAGTTGCCAATCGGATCCAACCCGGTCAAAGTACCGTAGCAACTGGTTACTCGTTAAACCGCGGTTCACTTCGATTTGCAGATACCGCGCGGCTTTGGCTTTATCGAGGACCACGTCGTTAAGATCGGTCGCCGAGATCTGCACGTTCCAGCCGTCAATACCAAGGTCCAGCAGGAGCATGGCCAGGCTGTAAGCTTCCTGCCCGGTGCTGGCGGCGGCTGACCAGAAACGCAAGCGCCGAAACTCCTTCCGACGTGTCATCAGGGTGGGGATCACCTGCTGGCGAAGTGCATCGTATTGCGCCGACTCGCGAAAGAAGAACGTCTCGTTCGTAGTCATCGCATTGATGACGTCGCGCTTGATCACTTCGGCTTGGCCCGCCCCGCCGCTCCCAGATACCCCGCGCAGGAGGCTGCACAAATCCGCGACCGTCTGGAACCCCGCTTTCTTTAGGATCGGCCCCAGTCTGGCGTCCATCAAGTATTGCTTGTC
>JAYTKJ010000120.1:0-22564 GCA_043730365.1 Acidobacteriota bacterium
TGGAAGGATATCTTCACGGCCAATTCCCACGTGAGCGACCGCGTGGAAGCTTTTGAGGCTACCGAATATCGCCAACCCAATGCCGTGTTCCGCAACACTGGCGGCGCCCGTTTTGAAGATGCGTCTGAGCGTGTTGGTTCAGAGTTTGTAAAAGCGGCGCGCGCGCATCGGGGCTGCGCGTTTGCAGACTTCAACCAGGACGGGCGGATCGACGTCGTTACGTCCTCGCTCGGCGAGCGGCCTGAACTTTGGCAGAACGTCAGTCCGTCTTCCAACAGTTGGCTGCTCCTCAAACTGATCGGAGCCAAGAGCAATCGCGATGGTATCGGAGCGGTGATTCGTATCGGCGATCAAACCAATCACATGACCACCAGCGTGGGCTATGCGTCTTCCAGCTATTTCGGCGTACACTTCGGCCTCGGACAACGGCAGCAAGTGGAGCGGGTTGAGATCCGTTGGCCCAGCGGCATTCGCCAAGTCTTGTCGAACGTGAAAACGAATCAGGTGCTGGTGGTTCGTGAAGCGGGGGCCGATCAAGGGGCAGCGGCGAGCGACGTTCGCAAACGGTGATAGCCGGCCAGCGCCTGCTTGGCTTCCGCTCCGCGACGCGCGAGTTGATAGGCGCGGAAGAGCTGGTAGTGAATACTGCCGTCGGTATCGGTGGAGACTGCGGCCTCAAGCAGCGGGATCGCGGCTTCGGTCTGGCCGGTTTGCAGCAAGCTCTGGCCGAGCGCCGCGCGGGCTGGCACTAAACCGGCATCGCGGGCGATCGCGGTTCGGAGGTAAGGCATCGCGGCCACCGGCTGCTGCAGGTTGAGGAGCGAGGCGCCGTACAGAAATTGGACGTCGGCCCGGCCGCTGGCCAGCATCGGTTTCAACTCGGTCATCGCGGCCTCGTAGTCTCGAATGCGGAACAACGCCCAGCCCAGGCCAACTCGAGCGGGGCGGTTCTCCGGCGCAGCTTGCAAGGCCGCCCGCCACTCCGCCGCTGCCTCGCGCCAACGTTGCCCCGCGGTGAGGAGATCGGCTGCATGCGCGTGTGATTCAAGCGAAGGCGGCAACGCCCGCAGCCGTTCCCAGGCTTGCTGGGCGGCAGGAGCCTGGCCCGAAGCCTCCAGAGCGCGCCCTAGCGCATACCAGACGCGTGGATTGGCCGGCAGCATTTCCGCCGCGGCGCTCAGATGCGGCACCGCTCCGTCGGACCGGCCTATCCCCAGCAGGGCTTCACCCAACATCAGTCTGCCGTTGCGCTCGCTCGGATTGGCGGCCACTACGAGCTCGAGTGATTCGATGGCCTGGGTGAATTCGCCTAACTCCAGCCGGCTCGCGCCAAGAAAAAGATGTGCGGGCAGCAAATCGGGTTTCAGCTTGAGCGCGGCCGACGCGTGTGAAATCGACGACTCATATTGCTTGGCGGTATATTCGGTGACGCACAAATTCAGTAGCAGCGCCGGATTGTCCGGAGACGCTCGCAGCAGACCGCGATAGATTCGAATCGCCTCGTCGAGCCGGCCCGCCGCCACCAGTTCCTGCGCCCGCTGCGCTTCTCGTGCCGGATCTCGCGGCTGGGCGGTGAGCGGACACATCAGTATCGCGGCGGCGAGGGCGAAGGGCAGAGGCTGCATAATGAACAAATGCGGGACGGCGGTTTCAACAACTACATTCTGATCGTCTTCGACAGTTGTCGCTACGATTCGCTGGTGGCTGCCCGGCCCAAGACGATTCGCAAATTGGGCAAGGTTGAAAAACGCTGGTCATACGCCTCCTGGACGGCGCCCTCGCACTTCAATCTCCTGATGGGCCTCATGCCGCATGTGAGTCCCCGGAACGTCTTTGCCTCTGAGTATTACAAGAAAGATTTTCTCAAATTCAATGAGCGGCTGGGCTCCGGCAAAATCGAGTTCCGATCTTTCGTTCCCAGATTGTCCTTGCCCGTTTTGCTGCAGCGTCTAGGCTATCGCACGCACGCCATGGTCTCGCTCCCGGTGCTCAATCCAGCCACGATCCTGAATTGCGGCTTTGACGAATATCGACTTATGGAATGTCATAACGACATGCGGGCGATGGTGCGGCAGATGAAGTTTTCGCGACAGCATCCTTCGTTCTACCTTCTCAATGTCGGTGAGACGCACTATCCTTACGCTCTTCCGAGTGAGCCTGAAGATCAATGGCCGCGTATCAGTGGCGTGCACGGCGTGTTCAAGCATCTTGACGACCATGTGGTGGGAGGCAAGCTCAGCGGCGCCAAGCGCCCCAAAATGTTCGACGCTCAGAAGTTGGAGCAATTGCGGCATCGCCAGATCGACGCGGTCAAATATCTGGACACGGTGGTGGAGGAGTTGTTCGATATTGTGCCGAAAAACACTTACGTGACGATTACCGCCGACCATGGCGAACTCTTCGGCGAGGACGGCTACTTTGGACACGGGCCCATCCTGCATGACAAGGTGCTGGAGGTTCCGTTCCTGGAAGGAAAAATACGGTGAGCAGGCGTCGCCACCTGGAGGCCTTGGCCTTCGCGATCGGTCTGGCAGCGATGATCTGGGCCAAACCGGAGAGCCATCAATTTGCCTACATCGGTCCAGGCGCCGGGTTTGCTTTTCTCGGTTCGTTCCTGGCCGTGGCTGGGTCGATCATTCTCAGCGTGCTGTCGCTGTTGATCTGGCCTTTCCGCATGCTCTGGCGCCTGGCTAGCCGCAGGCAAGGGTTCCGCCAAGCGCGCGTGAACAAGTTGATCTTTCTTGGACTGGATGGACTGGACCCGAATCTGACCGAGCGATACATGGCCGAGGGCAAGCTCCCGAATCTGAGCCGCCTCAAAGAGACAGGCTCCTACCGTCGGCTGCGAACTACGTTTCCGGCGCTCTCGCCCGTGGCATGGTCCACCTTTGCTACCGGTGTGAATCCGGCGCGGCACAACATTTTCGATTTTCTGAATCGCGACTTGAAATCGTATCGACCGGAGCTGTCGTCTTCGCGCGTCCGGCCGCCACGCCGCGTCCTGCGGATCGGAAAGTTTTGCTTCCCGTTGTCGCGGCCCACGGTTGAGATGCGCCGGCGCAGCGAGCCGTTCTGGAAGATTCTGGGGCGGCACGCCATCGGCTGCACGATTCTGCGCGTCCCCGTCACCTTTCCTCCAGACGAGTTCGACGGCCGTCTGCTTTCTGCCATGGCCACGCCGGATCTGCAGGGCTCGCAAGGCACCTTCTCCTGGTTCACCACCAACGCCGAGACACTGAAGTGCGAAGGTGGGAACCGCTACCCGTTGCGCTCCGAGCCAGGCGGGCTGGCGGGCGAACTGACCGGCCCCGAGAATGGCTTCGTTGAAAATGGCGGCCCCATCCGGATTCCCTTTCGCGTCCTTCCTGTGACCGGGTCCGGCGGCATCCTGGAAATTGACGGCGCGCGACACAGCTTGGAATGCAACGAATACACGCCCTGGATCAACCTGCGCTTCAAGAGCGGCGTGGGCGTTACGGTCAACGGGATCGCCAAGTTCCTGCTCACTAGAAGTGGGGATGAGCTGTCGCTATACGTGACGCCGATCCAGATCGACCCGGAGAAACCGGCCTTGCCCATTAGCCATCCGCCCTACTACGCGATGTATCTGTCGAAGTTGCTCGGCGCGTTTGCGACCCTGGGCATGGCCGAAGACACTTGGGCCTTGAATGAAGGTGCGATTGACGAAGTAGCGTTCCTCAAGCAGGCCGAACAGATCAAACAGGAACGCGAGGGTATGTTTTTCAGCGCTCTGGACCGGACTCGGCGCGGTGTCGTGGCCTGCGTGTTCGATACGTCCGATCGGGTTCAGCACATGTTCTTCCGCCACTTGGACGGGCCGGGCCCATTCGGAAACGTGATCGAAAATCTCTATCGCGACATGGATCGGCTGGTTGGCCAAACCATGCGGCATGTCGACGAGCGTACGGCGCTGATCGTGTTGTCCGATCATGGATTCTGTTCATTCCGGCGGGGCGTGAACCTGAATTCGTGGCTCCATCAGAATGGCTATCTGGCCCTGGAAGACGACGCCTCAGGCGAGAGTGGCGACTATTTTGAGGGCGTGGATTGGAGCCGCACGCGAGCATACGCACTGGGGCTGAGCGGGTTTTATCTCAACGTCAAAGGACGCGAATCGGAAGGCATCGTCGCGCCGGAAGACGCCGCCGCGCTGCGCGATGAACTGATATCAAAGCTCAACGGGTTACTCGACACGGGCACGGGAGCGGTCGCCATTCGCCAGGCATACGCAACGGCGGCGCTTTACCAGGGCCCTTATCTGGACGCGGCGCCGGAGGTGATTGTCGGCTACGCCGAAGGATATCGCATCTCATGGGACGCGGCTGTGGGGAAGGTGCGGCGGCAAGTGTTCGAAGACAACACCAAGTTCTGGAGCGGAGATCACTGCGTGGACCCATTGCTGGTGCCCGGTGTGCTCTTTTCAAATCGGAAGCTCAACGCCGACGATCCTGGTATCGAAGACATGGCGCCGACGGCGCTGCAACTGTTCGGCGTCAAGCAGCCTGGTTGGATGGAAGGAAGTTCGGTAATTCGCTGAAGGAGTAGTAGGTCTGTGTTGTCAAGAACGAGTGTCAAGTTGAATAAGTCGCTCTGCCAAAAGGCCACGGTTTGTGCCGAGAAAGCTGGCTACAGTTCGCTAGAGGAATTCGTCGAGCACCTCCTTGAAAAGGAAGTGGCCCGGTCTGAAGGGACGGCCTCAAAAGACGACGTGGCTAAGAAACTCAAAGGGCTGGGCTATCTGGCGTGAACGAGACGGAGCTGGGCGCAGCGGCGCTGGCCGCGCTCGGCGCGATCAGTATCGTGTGCGGGCTGGGGGTGCTGCTGATTCTGCGAAGATTCTCAGACCAGGCGGCGATTGCCCGCACGAAGAACCGGGTGGTGGCGCATCTGCTTGAGTTCCGGCTTTTTGGTGACGAGCCGAGGTTGGTGCTGCGCGCCCAATGGAATGTGGCGGTGCAGAGCCTTCGGCTGATGAAGCTGTTGCTGCTGCCGGCCGCGATCATGACCGTGCCGATGCTTTTTCTCTTCGCGCAATTGGACGCCGTCTTTGGCCGCGTCTCCCTCACGCCCGGTCAGCCGGGCATCGTGACAATGCAGTTGAGCGGCGAGGTCGGTGCACCTCAGTTACAAGCGGGCGCGGGCATGGCGGTGGAAACTCCGGCCGTTCGCGCGCCGGCATCGCGGCAGGTGAGTTGGCGCATCCGTCCAAATAGCCCAGGCCCGGAGCTGCTCCGCTTTGCACACGGCGAGCGCGTCATCACCAAGTCAGTCTCGGTTGGCGCGGGCTTCCGCTACGTGTCTGAGAGAAGGACGCGTTTCGGCTTTGATTTTCCGCTGCACGCTACCGAGTTCCCGCTGGAGGGCGGGAACATCGAATGGATTGAAGTCGGCTACGGCCACGCTGTCATTCAGGGTTTCCATTGGCTAGTATGGTTCCTCCTGATTTCCGGCGCTACGGTATTGCTGCTCCGGAAAAAGTTCGGCGTGGCCGTGTAGAAGCCCTAAGGCAGTTCGCGAATCTCGAGCTTGCGATAGTAGACGGGCCAGCCTTCCGATTGCAGACAGATGTTGCCTTGCGCCGGTTTGGCCTCGCGTCCGTCGTTGACGAGCTTGCCGTTCAACACCACTTTCACGTTGCCATCCCTGGCCGTGATCTCGTACCGATCCCAATCGCCGAGGGCTGGCCGCTCTTTTACGATCGGCCCGCGTTTGGCTCCCACAATGCTGCCGCCGCGGACGCCAAACACACTGCCGGCCTCGCCGAAATGCCCCTGCACTTCGAGCGACGTGGGCCAGCCCTTGACCACCGGGCCGGCAAAAATGAAGAACCCGGCATTGGGCCAACCTTCGTCGGCCGGGGTGGGAACCCAGCCTTCTTTTTGAAAGCGCCACTCGGCTCGAAACACGAAGTTCCGGTAGCTCTTGCGGCTGCGCAGAAATCCATTGGGCTTGCCGAGACAGGCAATCACGCCGTCCTGCAGTGACCATATGCTGGCCGGCGCTTCCTCGGCGATCCAATGCTCGCCGATGTCCTTGGCCGGCACCAGCGAGACGAAATGCTCTTGTTCGGCGATCGCCATGGGCAGCAGCATGGCCGCGGTCAGGATCAGTTGTCGCATCTTATTTCACGCCTTCCTGTGGATCGGGATTGAGCCGGGTGACCACTTCCACCAAACCGACGCGGTCACCCAAGCTATTTGACACCGGAGCCAACACCGAGATCCAGCCTGGCTTCTCGCGCACGGTCTGGCGTTGTCCAGTGTCCAGAGTCTTGCGCATGGCCGGCGGAGTGGGCTGGTAGAGATCTCCCCATTTCCAAAACTGGCTCAGCTCATTCACGTTGCGCACGGCGATGCCGATCGATTTGCCATCGGCCCCCACGGGCAGCCAAAGGTTCACGTCGCAATGGAAGTCTACCAGGAGCGCAAGACGGCGCAGAGTTTTCTTCGTGGTCAAAAAAGCCGCCGCCTCGACGTCGTAGTTATCGCTGCCGGCCCAACGGTCACGCGGGTCCACCACGGTCATCTTGGCCACGGCGCGCGGCGTGATGAGGCGCTGCGCCACGTCGCCATCCACCATCACCGCGGCAATGCGGCCCAACTCCTCCAGGCGCCGCACCAGTGCGTCGGGCTCGGCGGCGCCAAGCGCCACCGGCAGGAGAGCGATCGCCGCCAGGTATTTTGAAAGGCGATTCATCGCGCCTCCTTCGCATTGGCCAGGATATACTCGCGAACCAACTGCCACGCTTGCGGGGCCAGCGCCGAGCCGAAGCGAGGATCGGCAGGCGTAGCGTCGTCCAGGCTAGCGTTGCTCCAGTCGCTCGGTGCTGTGTCGGCCAGCGGCGGTCTCGGGGTCCACCATTGATCCGGCGTGGTGCCGTTGAACCGCTCAGCCACGCCGGTGCGCAGCAGTTTGCCGCGGTCCGGTTGCGCGGCCAAGAGCGCGAGATCCTGCTGGCAATTGCGCTGCAACTTCAAGCGCAGACTGGGAATGGGGCCGCTGATTCCGAATCGCTCGCCAGGATAAGCCATAGACAACTCCCCGCCTCCAAAATCGAACCAAGGATCGGCGCCCGGAGCAACCGCGAGCCAATGCACATAGCCATCGATTCCCCACATCCAGGCCTTGAGCGGATGGGCGGCGATCGCCGAGGCAGGCTTCAACGTATCGGGCGCGCCGGAATAAAACCAAACCGTATCGCCGCGTGCTTTCAGCAAGGCGGGCGCGTAGTCATACCAGCCGAACAGATCGCCCCCCACGATCCAAAAGTCAATCACGCCGGCAAGCTCGCGGAACTGCTGCTCCATCATCCAACTGGCGTCGGCCCGGAAGCGGAAGTGCACCGGTGAATCTGCTGGAACCGCCTTGTCGAGCAGCTGGCGAAAAATCCGCAGGTAGTTAAGGTCTTTGGGAAATCGCGCTTCATCGCCGTCCCACTCAAATCCTTTGTAGCGTTTCTTGTGATTGAAGAACATCTCGAATTGGGTTTGCGTCCAGCCCTTCTCGCGAAAATGTTTCTCCATGGCCGACACCACGCCGGTGAACTCGGCCTCATAGCCGGGTTCGCCCCACCATAGATAGGACGCCGGCCACTCGGGGTTGATCGGCAGATAGACGTAGGGAATTGGTTTAGCGCCGCGCCGTGTCTTGGCAAAGGCCGAGCCGTCGAGCAACGGGCCGTAGTGACGATCAAATAGTTCCCAGCTCTTGATCTTCTTGCTGCGTCCGGAGCCCTCGAGGACCGGTGCAAACTCCGGCCCGACCTTGCCGCCATGTCCGTAGCCGAGTTGGTGGTAGGCGCCGCGATGTTCGTAGAAGAGCCGGTGGTAGGCGTGAATGAGCCCAAAGAATTCGTCGCTGGCGAAAAAGCGTGATCCAAGCCGCTGCTGCAGCTGAGGATATTGTTCACCGAGCCAGGAGGTTCCGTAGGAGTTGTGGTCAATGGTGATGGCGTCAGTGGCCGGCACGATCGGCGGCACGACGGTCAACTCGATCGGGAGGGTTTGCGTGCGGCCGTTGTAAGTAAGCTGAACGCTACCGCGCTTCGGTCCCGGCGATGTATCCTTCGGCACCCAGACGTCAACCCAGAAGGCTTGCGAAGTCTGCCCGGGGATGCGGTTGTCCGGTTCCGGCAATCGCGATCGATACGGGAGCTGGACCGGAATCAGAGCATCGGGAACATAACGGCCGGACGCCTTGAACAAGTGAAACCACTCGCGGTAAACCTCCACTGGCAGAGGCAATTCGATGTGCATCGCATACTCGACACCCACGGGAGCCGCAATTTGAATCTGGAAGGAGGTGTACGCTTCCCGGGCGGCGATTACCGGCCGGCGCACTCCGCTGGCATCCGCTGCGACGATGACCCCATAGGGATCAGACCGCATATACTCGGGCAGCATTGCGATCGGCTCGGCGGAGAGAGCAGGGAAGACCGCGATGGCGCACCAGAGGCTATTTCGCAAACTCAACATAACCCTTCCGTTCAAGAAACTTAAAGTATCCGGCGAAGTCAAATGAAGTGGGGCCGGTCTCGAGCTGCGTCAGGCGGATGACTTCGGGCAGCGTGCGTTTGCCGTCGCACCAGTACAAAGCGATCGTGGGCACGGTGTCCCAGGCGCCGGAAGGAAAACCTTCCCATTGGTCTTGAGGAAGGTCATCGAGCGGGATGGTTCCCGGGCGCTTCCGTCGCACGACCACGCCTGCCGCCGCCGCCGTTTTCGGCTTGATCGGGCCCAGCTTTTCGAGCTCGGAGGCAATCGACTGGCGGGCAGATGCTTGCGCGGCCGCCGGAGCCAGCCGCAGCACCGACAGAATCGAAGCGCGTCCACGATCGATCTGATAAGCCCGCAGTTCCGGCGTCTGGGCACTCGCGATTTGCCGCTCGGCTCTTTCTCCGGCGATCTGCGCCAGCCACGGAATCTCGTCCAGCCCCGCCGCGGCAATCGTGTAGAGATAGGCGGCGGTGATGAGAGTGAGATCCCGCAACGATCGGCGGTCCACGGTCTTCGGCGTGTCTTCACTGTTGTGATGGGTCTGGACGCCGGTGCCGCTGTAGGGCCAGACGGTGGGAACGCCCACCGTGGGGTCGGCTAGAAATGAATCGGTTCCTGGAGTAAATGGCTTTTCGTGCCAGGGCCGCGGCGGTGTGAGACTCGACAGGTGAGCGGCCGCGACGCGGAGGATCAGCTCATCGACGTAGGACGCCGCCACGTGCGGGTTCATGTGAAAGGTGAATTCGGTGCCGGCCAGCTCATACGGCGCGGCGGGCGTATCGACGGCGATCGCGGCGACGGTGCGACGCATTCGTTGGGGCTGCGAGACGACATAGTGCATGGAGCCGTAGAGCTCCGGCATCAGCAGGACGCGGACGCCGCGACGTGGCTGAGGCAGTTTGCCGCGCGCGATCGTTTCACGGAGCAACGTCATCGCCTCCACCAGAGTTGCGACTCCGGTGGCATTGTCATTCGCTCCTTGTTCGGCGATGTGACCGAGCGCGAGAACTTCGCCACTGCCACTGTCGGTTCCGGGCAGCAGCGCCGAGACGTAGGGATACTTGCCCTCGTAGTAGCGGGTAACGACGGTGGCGTGCGCACGGACAGCCTTGCCGCTCGCTAGCAGCCGGCGCACCTGAAGAGCTTGGCGGGGCGTAATCGAGAAGCTCAGCAACGGCGAGTCATCTTTGGTGAACGCCCATCCCCGGTCACCCCATGCATTGATCCACTGTCGTCCATCCAAAAGCGATGGGTTCTCGGTAAAAGCGTTGATCGCCCCCACCGCGCCGTACTTGGCCAGCAGCCACTTGATGCCGGCGGGGTTCTGGCTGGTCATCACCAGCTTGCCCTTCACCTCCGGCCCCGGAGCGCCGCGCAGTTCCATCACCTCCGCGGTGATGCCTGCCGGCGGTGTTGACCCGGACCACATGCCCAAGGACGAAGGCGTGGCTCGATAATCGGCCAACGCAATTCGCTCTGGCGCTACAATTTCGAGCGTGGCCGAGCGAGCATCCCACGCCATAGGCATGGTCCAGAAACCGGCTTGGCTGTGGCCATCGGCCGGCGCGGCCCCCACTTCCACGCCGGACAATCCGCCCGCGGACAACCGGCGTTGCAGGTAGTCGGCCGTCTCCGCGAACTTGGGGAACGTGAACCAACGGTCGGTCGCCTGCACCGAGCGCATCGTGTCCATCGCTCTGTCGACCTGCAAGCCTTCGTGCAGCTTCACTAGCAAGGGTCGAATTCGATCGTCGCCATCGGAAGCCGGCAACCATCCCTGAAAAAACAGCAGCGGCAACACTAGTCTCAACATGTATCGTTTGAGCCCATGCTCTCATATGGCGCGCTAGCATGGAAGTCTGACTTTACATGACTGATCAACAGCAAGCCCTTCCCGCCCACGTACTCCTGCATATTTCACAGACGGCGACGATACCTCTGAAGAGCCTCGTCGCCACCATCGAACTGCTGGACGGCGGCGGCACCGTCCCCTTCATCGCCCGCTACCGGAAAGAACAGACCGGCAACCTGGATGAAGTCCAGATCCGGCTGATCGAGGAGAAACTGGGCTACTTTCGTGACCTGGAAGATCGCCGGGCCACGATTCTGAGCTCGATTGAAGAGCAGGGCAAGCTGACGCCGGAGCTGAAGGCACGCATCCAAGCCACGCTGGACAAAAGCGAGCTGGAAGACTTGTATCTCCCCTACAAACCCAAGCGCCGGACCAAGGCCACCATCGCGCGCGAAAAAGGTTTGCAACCGCTGGCCGACTATCTATGGAACCAGACGGCGCAATCGTCGTCGCTACCGGAATTAGCCGCCGCCCTGATTGACGCCGAAAAAGGCGTAGCCACCGTCGACGAAGCGCTGGAAGGCGCCCGCCATATTGTGGCCGAGACGATCAGTGAGAACGCGGATTTCCGCAAGGCGCTGCGCGACATGATGATGAGCAGCGGCATCGTGGTGAGCCGGAAAATGGAGTCCGGCCAGGATCCGGAAGGCAAGTTCAAGCTCTACTACGATTCGCGCGAGCCGGCCAAGAGCATCCCGTCGCACCGCATGCTCGCCATCCGGCGCGGTGAAAACGAGAACGTGCTGTTCTTCACGATCGAAATGGACAATGCGGCGGCTACCGCTGAGCTGGCCAGCCGTATCCATCGCGCTCCCGGCGATTGGACGCCGCATTTGCAGCTCGCGATCGAGGACTGCTGGAAGCGGCTCCTCAACACTTCGATCCAAACCGACATCCGCATGGAGCTGAAGCGGCGCGCCGACGAAGAGGCTATCAAGGTCTTTCGCGAGAATCTGCAGAACCTGCTGCTGGCCGCGCCGGCGGGCCGGTTGAGCGTACTGGCTCTCGATCCTGGGCTGCGCACAGGCTGCAAAGTGGCGGCGATCGACGACACAGGCAAGTACCTTGAGGACGCCGTGATCTATCCTCACGAACCGAGGAAGGACACGGCGGGCGCGGCGCGCACGCTCGACGCGATGATTCGCAAGCATGGCGTTAAAGCCATCGCGATCGGCAATGGTACGGCGTCTCGCGAGACCGAGTCCTTCGTGCGGCAGGTGGTGGCTGCTGCGAATGTCGAGGGCCTGTTTTGCGTGGTGGTGAGCGAGGCGGGGGCATCCGTCTATTCGGCCTCCGATATCGCGAGGCAGGAGTTCCCTGAGCTTGACCTGACGGTTCGCGGCGCGATCTCGATCGGCCGCCGGCTGCAGGATCCGCTCGCTGAATTGGTCAAAGTGGACCCCAAGTCCATCGGCGTCGGCCAGTATCAGCATGACGTGGATCAGCGGCAATTGCAGCAGTCGCTCGATTCGCTGGTGGAAAGTTGCGTGAATCGGGTAGGCGTGGATCTCAACACCGCCTCGTGGGCGCTGCTCCGCTACGTGGCCGGTATCAGCGAACGCACGGCCCAGAAGATTGTCGAGTATCGTAACGAGCATGGACGCTTCCGTTCGCGAGTGCAGTTGAACGCTGTCTCCGGCATTGGGCCGAAGACGTTTGAGCAAGCCGCGGGGTTCCTGCGGATTCGCGACGGCGAAAACCCGCTGGACAGCACGGCCGTGCACCCGGAGTCCTATGAAGCGGTGGAGCGAATGGCCGCGCGGCTGGCGGTGCCGGTGCATGAGTTGGTTGGGCGCAAGGAGTTGCTGGACCGCTTGGAGAAGGAGGGCATGCAGACCGCCTCGGTGGGCGTCTATACCTTCAAAGATATCGTTGAGGAATTGCGCAAGCCGGGGCGCGATCCGCGCGATCAGTTCGTGGCGCCCAGCTTCCGCGACGACGTGAAAGACCTGGCTGACGTGCAGCCGGGTATGAAGTTGGAAGGCGTGGTGACGAATGTGACCAAGTTCGGCGCCTTTGTTGACATCGGTGTCCATCAGGACGGGCTGGTGCACGTCAGCGAGTTGTCCAATCGCTTTGTGACGGAGCCGGCCGAAGTGGTTAAGGTGGGACAGATTGTCAAGGTGCAGGTGTTGACGGTGGACCTGAAAGCCAAACGCATCGCGCTTTCGATGAAAGCTCTGATGGCCCCTCCCGCCGGGCCGGCCCGTGCGCCCGGCACTCGGCCCGAGCGCAAGCCCCAACCGCCGCAACCGACGATGGATGACAAGCTTTCGCTGCTGGCGTCAAAGTGGAAGTCTCGCTAGCGAAATGCAGGTCCTCACGCTTCGGACAACAATTGGCGATGGCCGGGATAAGCAGATCGAGCAGATCTTCGCCGGACCTCGTCGAAAACTGGTGCAGATTACTTTGCGTAACAACGCCGTTCTAGGCGCGCACAAGGCTGCTGTACCGATCACGATTCTGTGTGTCGCCGGTCGAGGTACGCTGATGGCCGGCGAGGCCAGTCAAACTGTGGAGTTGACGCCGGGAGTATTGGTGACCCTCGAGTCGAACCTCGAGCATGCAATCGAGGCGCGGCCGGAAGTCTCAATCCTTTTGACGCAGTTCACCGAGCAATGAACAGAAGCTCAAGTTGCTGAAAAGATTGGAGCGGGAGACGAGAATCGAACTCGCAACCAACAGCATGGAAAGCTGTGACTCTACCATTGAGTTACTCCCGCTTGGTGGACCAACTCTCCCTCTATTGTAGGGAATGAGGGCAGCAGGGTCAAACCGCGCCAAACGACATCTCGCCGATCGGTACCAAAGTGGCGGGGCGGGCATCCGCCGGAAGCGAGGGCACGAGGAAGCGATCTCTCAACCTGGCCAGTAAATCCAGTTCGAAATCCGATCTGCAAGAGTCGTGATCGCCCAGCGCAGCGCGCTCGGCGGCGTAGATGAGGGTTGCTGCCTTTTCTACCTGACCCTTGGCTATGGCCAGCGCGGCTTCGCAGCGCAGAAGAGCGGCTGGCGACGATCCCTGGCCTCTGCCACTCGATCTGCGCCAGCCCTCGGCATCGGCGAACCGGGCCGAGGTATCGTAGGCGGCCAAGTAGTAGGCGATTTCGAGCCGCCAGCGGACTGGCACCGTGCTTCGGTCTTGTGCGAATTCTTCGGCCAGGCGGGCGATCCAGTAGCGCGCACTGGAATCATAATCGTGGTCCAGACAATACATGTAGTTGAGAGCGCAGCCAGTGGCGTGCTGTTGGGACCGGTCAGCCACCGCCGCAACGGTTCGAAGCTGACGCAGATCCCAGTTCCGCGGCCGTGTACCGGCCAACCATTGTCCGGTTAACAGTGCCAGGGCCCGTTCCCGCCTTTGTGCGGCACCCCTCCGCATTACGGTTAGCAGTAGTGCTCCATCTGAACGAAAACCCGCTGCTTTCCACGGGGCCATTGAAATAAAGAAAATGGCCAGGGAGCCCACGGCTGTGAGACCCGCCAACTCTGCGACTTCGGCCAGAAAGGTTCCCGGGCTCAATATCAAGCACACGGTCAGTGCGCCACCAATGAGAAGCGAGGCGATCGGGCCGCCGAGCGCCCAGAGAATGAGCCGTCCGTTCAGGCCCGACTCGCGCGTTGCCGCCGGCTGTGGGTCAGCCCATCCAGACCACGCAGCAACGCCCTCCAGTCCAGCAATTTCCCCAGCCAGCCGATGGCCGGCCTGATGAGCCGCGACACACATCGGTAGGGCCAGCCAGAGCCCGCCGACCAGCAATATTGCAGGAGCGTCCGGTAGTCCGGAGTTCAGTGTAAAACTGTGCACTGAGGATGCCCCGAACCAACAGAATACGAGTCCGGTCAACCAGACCAAGCCAGACCAGCCCACTTGGCCATTCCAACGCGAACTGGCGCCGGGAATTCGCAGCTTGGCGATGTCGCCGGACTCCAGTGTGACCAGCAAGACAGTCATCAACAGCCCTACCGGCGTGAGGGCCGGAAACACGGGCAGGTTGGTGATGGCTGCCGCCCAGGCCCAAATGCGTGCCGATGGCCTGCCGTTCAAGTCCGCAACGACAGCCAGGCAGCTAAATGCACCTAAAATAAGGAGATAGGCTTGGGTGGCTGAAGATACCAGCGGTTGCCAAGCGGGCAAACCCGGAATGAACAGCAGAGCTTCGCAGAGAAGTAGGGTGCGTAGTACTGTGTAGCCTAGTCTCATTGCCCGATCTATCGGGCGATTCAGATTGCCTCAGTAGGGCTACTTAGAAAAAAAATAGGAGTTTTTACTGTGATCCACGCGACAATAGCATGACCTTGGCGGTCTGAAACATGATGTAGAAATCGAGAACAGGCGACAAGTTTTTGATGTAGTACAGGTCATACTCCAGCTTGGTGACAGTGTCCTGGAGGGTGTCGCCGTACTTATGGTTGATCTGCGCCCAGCCGGTAATACCGGGCCGCACGCAATGGCGATGGGGAAAGAAAGGAATCTGCTCACTCAAAGTCGAGACGAATTCGGGCCGTTCTGGACGTGGGCCGACCACCGACATTTCTCCCTTCACGACGTTGAACAATTGGGGGAGTTCGTCGAGCCGGCTCATGCGTAGAAAGCGCCCGAACTTGGTAATTCGAGGGTCGTCTTTGCTGGCCCAGACGGCACCGGTTGCGACCTCGGCATCCTGGCGCATGGACCGGAATTTGTAGAGTCGAAAAGGCTTGCCGTGCATGCCGGTTCGGAGTTGCGAATACAACGCTGGACCGGGGGAGGTCAAACGTACCAGGATGGCCACCACGGCCATAATCGGCAGCGCGAAGAGTAGGCCGATTGCGGCAATCAAGGTCGAATAAACCGATTGCAGTTTGAGTCGCGAGGGTTTTGGTCCCAATTCGCGTGAAAAAATCAGTTGCGATGGCCGGAGTTGAAACGTGCTGACCCGCTGTAGCACAGATTCATAGGTCGTGGAAGCTTCCTCCACCGGTGTGCCCGCAAAACTTACGGTCAAAAGGTCCTGTAGCGGCATCCGCTGCCGTCGCTCCGTCAGGCCCACGACGATCCGGTCAGGCTTTAACTGGGCGACCAATTCAGAAAACCGGTCAGAGCCGCCCAGCCGCCAGGCAGCCGGCAAAACCTCCAACTCGGCTGGATCAGCCAGAAAGCCGCACACAGTGACGCCGAATTCAGCTCGATCGGTTAAGTGACGGGCAATTTGCTGTGCGAGCGGACTGGCTCCGAGAAACAGGATACGTTCGGTCGTCAACGCCTGGACTGCCAAGTGGCTGTAGGCGTAGCGCCAAATGGGTACCAGAATGATCACCAACAGGCTGCCGGCCATCATGATGCGCCGTGGTAGGAGCAACCACACGGCAACATAGCTGACGAGCGCCTGGAAGAGAAAGGCCGTACCGAGGACGAGGGAAACTTGCTGCAGAAGTAGGAAACGACTGCGGATCCTGAAATTTGAATAGAGATCCTGGAAGTAGAATCCAAAGGCGATCCACAGTTCAAGCACCAGAATCCGGGCTAGGCCATCTTCGTAGAGAAGCCACACCAGCGGATCCACCGGGAGTACGGCGTAGGTGGCAACGACGTAAGCCGTAAGCACCAAGGCAGTCTCCGTTATCAGCAACGCCCAGATCGCCGACGGGATTATCCTGTGAATCAACGGTAGCCCTTACCCCCACAGAATCAGTTGAACAACTCCTTATTATTGCACAGGTTGGCTTGGATTCCGAGAGTTTGGGGATAAGGCTTAATGAACTTTCAGTTGCTGGCTGACCAACTGTTCCAGCCCGGACGGTCTGGCCCCTGCCGACACCACGTTTCGGTGGCTGTCGAGCAGGAAAATCTCGCTGGGCCCGGAAACGCCATACTTTTCGGCGAGCCCCTTGCGGTCCTGAACCAAAGGCCAAACCGCTTCGGCGTTATCGTTAAAAGCCCGGATCCGGTCAGGGCTGCGTTCGGCGGTCACACCCACCACTTCCAGGCCTTGCCCTCCGAACTGCGCCTTGAGATGGGCGAGGTACTCGGCATCTTCCTGAGCAGTTTTGTCTGAGGCCGACTTCCAGAAGTGAACCAGGATTGCCTTGGATTTCAGACTGGCCAGGTTGAAGCGCTCACCGGTATAGAAATCGTTGCCGGAGAAGCTCAACACTTGACTGACGGACACGGGCGCCGGAGCTGGCGCGGGCGGGGCCGCCGGGGGAGGTCCTGGCGGTTGGCGTACGGCCAAACGATGGGCTACCGCCACCGGATGCGCTTCGTCGAAGATTGCGCCGGCAATCGCCCTGCCGTCCAACAGGCCGGCAACCTTGTAGCAGACCCCGTCTTCTCCCGAGATTGACGAGATCACTTTGACCCCGGTAGCCTCGACCGGTAGCTGGCCGAGTGCTGTCGAGCGAGTGCAATCGGCAAACAACTGAGCAGGTCCGGCAGCCACGGCAAGGCTTGCGGGCGCCGACACCAGAGCGAGGGCTAACAGGGAGAAGTGTCGCATACAATCTCTCCTTCTCTATCGGACTATTGCGACAGGCGCAGCAGAGAAGAGGCCACCTGAGCGAAGATGCCGCCTAGTTCCTGCACGTTCACGCTCTGGGTGTAGAACCCCTCCAGTTGACCGGAGTTGTAGAGCGGATTGATCTTGTCCGGTGTGCTGGCCGACTGGTAGATCAGCGGCGGAATCATTTGCAGGTTGGAGACCATGGGAAGGAAATCGCGATCTACCGGGTCACCACCGTTGCCTTGGAGATAGATCGAGTCGATCCGCACCTTATAGTTGTTGTCGTTGCGGATGCGGATGGCTTCATTGATGGCCGAGTTCATGCTGGTCACACCGATCGCATTTCCTTGTTCGGGCCGGAACTTTCCGGCGTACGGGCCGGCGGTGAAAAAGTTGGAGCCGGCGTTGAGGCCCGCCCATTGCGCCGGATACTCGGCCCATTCCCCGCCGATGTTCTTGCAGCGGCTGTTGCCCGCCGTGATCGCCACGTTAGAGGGCGCGCACTGGTTGTTGACCTGAAAGGCCCAATTATCCTTGGGGCCGTGCGTGCTGTTGCCGAACCGATCTACGTCTGGAATGTAAGCCAGAGACTGGCTGGTCATTGCGTTACTGGAACTGCTGCCGGGGCAGCCGTTGGGGAAGCTGGGCAATGTATCGGTGGTAAATGCCTTGAACAGGCCCCCGCGACTGCCCGAGTCCAGTGCATAGCCCGAGGTCTGTGTGATGACGCCCATCACATTGCCGGCCGCGCAAGCCACCGGCATATTCGTACATTCCTTCTTGCCGCTGCTATGGACGCAATCGGCATAGTCCGGATGCGTGTTGGGAATCACGACTCCGCTGCCGCCCAGGCGCGTATCCACTGCGGTGCGCAACGGAAAGTTAGCATTGACGCCGTTCGGCGCTCCGTCGGTGAACAGCACGATCACGTTCAGGGCCAGCTTCTGATCAATGCGCTTGATCTCGTCGTAGGCCGCCTCCAGCGCGGCCGTCGTATTGGTGTTGTTGCCGCACGTAATGCGGGAGATCTTATCCTTCAACGTACCGTTGCCGGTGCCCTTATAGTTGGTGCTGGCCGGGAAATCCTTGTAAGCCGTGTAGTCAAACGAGACCATGCCGACGTTGTCATAGGGGCTGAAGAAGTCAGGCATCTGGCCAGCCGAAAACACCATGCCCTCGCACGACGTCGCGTTGGCGGGAAGCGTGGCCGGGAGTGTCCCGCTGGCCGTAAGCCGGCTACCCATGGAGGAGGATTTGTCCAGCACCATGATCAGCACCAGATTCCGGCGGGAAGCCTTACCCTCCACCGAAACCGGGACTCGAGGCACGCCCCAAAACTTCATAAAATAGACGGGGGCCGCTACCTCGGCGCGTACCGCGATTTGTAGTAGGCCGGTGGGTTTGTTGGCCTGCATCGTCAGCGAGAAATCGGCTGTCAGATTCGTTTGCGCCGGATCGATGCCGAGATAAGTGTCAGGGAAATTGGCTTTCAGAAAGCGCACCGCCGCCTGGGTGGCTTTGGTGTTGGCATCCGCTGTATTCGTGCCCAAATTGACGCCTCGCCCCGCCGCGAGCGCCGCCGCGTCCACCGCCGAACTGAGACGCCCGCGGATCGCGAACAGCACTCCGGCATCCACCGCCATGCCCATCAGCGAAACGATGAAGACCATCATCAGGCTGGTGAGAATCAGGGCGAAGCCCTTCTGCCGGGCCCGCCGATCGTTCATTCTATTCCATCTCGCACTCATGACGGTCACTCCTTCTTCAAATTGTTAGCTGACGTTGCGGACCTGGATCGTATCCATGGTCATGACGTAGGGCAGGCTCAGGTCGACGGCATCGACGAACACTTCGGCGATGTAGGCGTACTCGTCGTCTAGCAGCGACACGATCGTGTTTGCGCCGGCGACGTCGGAGAAATTCTGCGCCCGATTGCCCGCGATCATCACGATGTGTTCGTCACTGACCTCGCCCTTGCTGTTCAGCGACGACGTGGGGTTGCCGGTCGCGCTCGGCCAGCGTGTCGAATTGCCCAGCACGACACGGCTGGCGATCACGTACTTCTGATAGTTCGGGCACGAACCGACGTTGCCATTCCAGTCATCCACTCCCTGTGCGCAAGTATTGATGCCCACTTTGATGACCTTAGTGAGGTAGATGACCGCCTTGCCGTTCGGGTCGGCGGTGTTGGTGCCCGGAATGTTGAGCCCGAGTCCGGCCGCAGTTCTCACCAGTAGTTGCTGGTTGTCGGTCTTGGCCATGTCGAAGCCGCGGACGATCAGCACGTTGGCGTTGCGGCATACTGAGCTGGCCTGGACCATACGCGATAATCCGTTGCCGATCGAAAAGGTACCGACGAGCAACCCGAACAACATTGGGGCGATGACGGCAAATTCAATGATCGAACTTCCTTTGCGCTTCTGGCGGCAATGCAATCTCTGTTTCATTGTCTTTCTCCCATTCCCTTACGGCGCCGGTGGCGCCTGCTGGCTGGCGGGCAGGCCCTGGAGCACGTCCGAGGCCGAGACCGAGAACACCAGCCCAGTGCCTCCCAAATAACCGGTGGGCAGTGGCACCATCCAATTCACCGGGTAATTCTCCACGCGAACCTCGATTAGATTGCCCGGCTGATTCACGTAGTCGATCGAAATGCCATTGACCACTTTGGGAAGTTGGCCCGCGGTGACCGGCGTACCGAGTTGGTCCGGTGTGTAATATCTGACGCTGATGTACTGGAGAGCATCGACCCCGCCGACGGTGCCGGTGAAGAAGCCGAGCGAGTTCTTCTGGATGACCTTCTTGATGCATTCGGTCATGGTGGCGCAGCCGCTGTTATCGAAGTTCAGCTGGTAGGTGATGGCATAACGCACCCCCTCTCGAACGGCGTTCTGCATCATGTTGCGCATGAACATCATCCGGCTCACGTCGGCCAGGCCGAAAAGCAGGGCCATGATCGGGAACCAGGTCAACGAGAACTCTACGATTGCGTTTCCGCGTTCGGAGCGTCGCCGAAATGGATGGGCCAGTAACTTCATGGATTCTTGCCTATGCTTGAATCCATTGTGCGGTGCCTTCGCGAAAGAAGGAAGTAGGCAAAACCCCGAGTGCCTATCCCGGTCGGGCGGTTCAGCCATCGGGGATATACCCGAGTTAACAGGGGAAGCGCGAAAGGCGGTCTACGGGCGGAGGCGATAGCAGTAGAGCGTGTTCTGGTCTCGAATGAAC
The DNA here is from genome assembly GCA_043730365.1 of Acidobacteriota bacterium. Classification (GTDB taxonomy): domain Bacteria; phylum Acidobacteriota; class Terriglobia; order Bryobacterales; family Bryobacteraceae; genus VFZP01. The sequence continues at coordinate 20,076 of JAYTKJ010000120.1, forward strand.
AGGTTGCCGTTCGAAATCACCGGGTTCGCCCACGCAGGACGCCCGGTCAGCTCGATTGAGAAGCGGGACACTTCCTGATAGCTGCCGCCGGTACCGATTTTGATCAGAGCAACCACGCCATTTTCGCCGAGTGCCACTAAATGACCGTCGGCGTAAGCGACGGAACCCTTGCCGGTGGAGCGGTCGCGCCAAACGACCTCGCCGGACTCAAATTTCATCGCGGTCAGGATGGAGCTGTTGAAGCCGTAGAGTTGGCCGTTGACCAGGATCGAACTGGCGTGATGATTCTTCATCTCACGGCTGAAGTAGACTTCAGTCGCCTTGACGCCGCCACCCGAGGCGTCGAGCCGAAGCAGTGCGCAGCCCGTGCCGTAGTCTGAGGAGACGAAAACATGATTGCCCGAAACCAGCGGCGTGGCCACGTTGGCGGTGCCATTGGCGACCTTGTCGTAGCGCCAAAGCAACTCGCCATTGTCGGCTTTTACGCCCATCACGCCATTGGTAGTGAACACGACGAACAGTCGAATTGACCCCACCGTGGCCAGCGAGGCCGACGAATAGGCTGCCCCGTCGCTTTGCGACTTCCAGATCAACTTGCCGGTGGCTTTGTCCAGCGCCACCACCGCATGGCCCTTGCCTCCGGGCGTGACGATCACGCGCGTGCCGTCGATGAGCGGCGACTCGCTATAGCCCCAATGTGGTACCTCGCCGCCGTATTGCGAGACGAAGTCGGCTTTCCAAATCTGCTTGCCCGTCTTGGTATCGAGACACACTAGCTTGCCGTCGGCTGTGACGGCCCAGAGCCGGTCTGCCTCCACCGTCGGCACACCACGCGGCCCATCGCCCCGGCGCTCCCGATAGGCTCCGCCCGCCGCCGTCTCCCATACCTTCGTGCCTGTAGCTGCGTCGAGAGCCATCACATACTCGGTGTCGCCCCGTTGGCCCAGCGTGAAAATCCGCCCTTGCGAAACCGACACGGTCGAGTACCCGGCACCCAGGCCGTCGCTTTTCCACACCAATGGCGGACCACCGTCGGGCCATTTTTGCAGCAATCCCGTTTCTGGTGACTTGCCGTCTCGCTCAATGCCCCGCCATTGGGGCCAATCGTCGCCGGCACGCATCAATGACGACAGCAGCAGCAAGAGGAGACCGGCCACGCGCGAACCATTCATTGTAGGCAACCCTCACTATTTCTTGAGCGAACTGAGCATCTTGTCAAAGGACGCCCGGGCGGCCTTGACTGTTTTGGCCGGGCCGGTCAGCTTGAAGAAGACGTTGCCCTCAGGAGCTTCGACGATAGTTCCCACCAGCTGATATCCGGTCTTGGGGCTCTTGCTAGGCTGCATGGGCCCGCCGCCAGCCAGGTACGTCCCGCCATGCTCGATGGTGGTAACGGACATCCCGCCAATGGTCTGCTTTTTGCCCACCGGCGCCGTGGCGGGCTTTTCCTGGAACTGGCCGAGCCAACGATCGATATTCGCCTGCACCCCGCCCCCCTGTCCGGTACCAAAGAAGAACACCGCGCACTCGGCTCCTTCGGTGTCTCCCGGCGCGGCGGGAACGTCGTAGCTGGCCGCCCGCATCGGGCGCTGACCCTGCGTTTTCCAGGCGGCGGGCGGTGTCCATTGGACGCCCGCGGCTGAGTCGGCGAGCAAGGGCAGGGAAGTCAATGAGAGAAGGAGAAGAACTGGAATCACTCTCTTATTGTAAGCATCGCACCCCTGCGCTACAATCAAGGGGTCCATCTTGCGCGCGCCCGTAGCTCAGCCCGGATAGAGCGTTTGCCTCCGAAGCAAAAGGCCACATGTTCGAATCATGTCGGGCGCACCATAGTCTCCATTGCCGCCCTATCCCCAAAGTTCTGAAACAGGCTGGTAGGGCGTCTCCTCGCTCACCGGCACATACTCAAACCGGACCCCGCTGCTCGTGCGGATCGCCGTGGTCCAATCGATTCCCAGAGCGGAATAGATGGTCGCCGCAAGATCTTCCGCGCGGATGTTGCGGTCCGCGGACCAGCCCGGTTCGACCGTGGATCCGCCTGTTTGGTCGGTTTCACCGATCGCGCGCCTGCCGCGGACACCTGCCCCGGCAACCAGCACGGACTGCTGCGCATAGTGGTCGCGTCCTCCGAGTGCATTCGGGGACCCCACGCTGCGCCCAAACTCACCCATGGCGATGACGAGCGTCTCATCCAACTTGCCGGCGGACTTCAGATCGCGCAGCAGTGCCGCGAGCCCACGGTCAAAATCGCCCGCCAGCGGCGGCAGCGTCTGATAAAGACCGGCGTGCATATCCCAACCCGGCATGGTGATCTCGATGAAGCGCACTCCCATCTCAGCGCGGATCAGGTTGCGGGCAATGAGACACGCATTGCCGAAACTGCTCGTTCCAAAGCCCGCCGCCTCGGCGTTGGTAAACCGGAAGTGGCTGTCCACTGCATCGTTCAACAGAATCTCGCGGCCACTGGATTTGAAGACTGCCGCCTCAGC
>JAYTKJ010000121.1:0-4869 GCA_043730365.1 Acidobacteriota bacterium
CCTGGCGCACGGCGGCGAGGAACTCGGAGGCGATACGCGCAAAGGCGGAATCGGCCAGCGTGCCACCCGATGTGATCGCCCGCGCGCTGTAGCCAGGCACTACCTTGACGTCGGGCTGCTCCCCAAAGACCGTCAACGCGCCGCCCATTTCCGACGACACGCCGCAGTGTACATCAATCACTTCCTGTCCGAAGGAAACGGCGAAGTCTTCGTACAGGCCGAGCACTGGGTTGAAGGAGGAGACCTCCTGCTTACATTCACAAACGAGTATTCTTGGCATCGTCTTAAGGGAAAGGGTGATCATACACCGCGCTGTACAATTGCAGCAAGGAGAATTTCCAATGAAGAGGCGATCTCTGTTTGCTATGCCCCTGGCGGCGCTGGCCGCGAGCGACGACCGGCCGCCTGTCACCAACCCGCGGGCGACCGCCGGCGATCTGGTGGAGCCCGTCTGGAAAGAGCGGCTGACCATCACCGTCGGGCCGAAAGATGCCGACGTAGCCGGCGTCAACGAGAAAGCGATCCAAGCCGCCGTCGACTCGGTGGCTCGTTGGGGCGGCGGCACCGTGCGCATTCTGCCCGGTACCTATCGCCTTCGCAACGCGGTCTATCTGCAGAGCAACGTGCGCATCCTCGGCAGCGGCCTCGATAGCGTGCTCCTCAAGGAGCCGTCGGTCAAATCGGCGCTATCGATCGACTCCGATTGGTATGACCAGGAGATCACGCTCGCCGATGCGCGCGGCTTTCAAGTGGGTGACGGCATCTGCTTGCGCGCCAAGGATACCGGCCACGGCGGCAACATCGTCATCAAGCGAACGCTGGTGGCGCGCAACGGCAACCGCTTCAAGCTGGATCGGGCGCTGCGTGAGAACACCTGGCTGCCGGGTAGCCCAACTGCGGCCACGCTCTTCCCACTCTTCAGTGGCGAAAACATCCAGAACCTCCGGATCGAGAACCTCGCCTTCGATGGCAACAAGGCGAACAACGAAGAGCTGGACGGCAACTATGCCGGCTGCATCTTCCTGCAAGACTGCCGGCAAGTGCACATCGCTGGCGTGACGGCGCGCAATTATCGTGGCGACGGCATCAGCTGGCAGATCTGCCACGATGTCACGGTGGAGAACTGCCATAGTCATGACCACACCGGACTGGGGCTGCATCCCGGCTCAGGCTCACAGCGCCCGCTCATTCGCTCCAACAAAATCGAGCGCAATGATCAGGGGCTGTTCTTCTGCTGGGGCGTAAAATTCGGCTTGGCGGAGAAGAACGTGATCGTGGAGAATCGCCGCTTCGGGATTTCGATCGGCCACCGCGATACCGATAACCTGATCCGCGATAACGACGTGCGTGCCAGTGGGGAGGTGGGCATCCTGTTTCGCAAGGAGCGCGGTCTGGCCTACAACGCGCACCGCAATCGCGTGGAGAACAATCGCATCGTCGACGTCACCAAGGATTTCGGAGTGGGCATCGACATTCAGGGCCAGACCGGCCAGGTGCAGATCCGGAACAACGAAATCCGCCACTCCACGCCGCCTCTCAAGCGTGTGGGTGTGCGCATCGGAGCCGAGGCCGGTGAGATTACGCTGGCGGCCAACCGCATCGAAGGCTTCTCGGAAGCCGTGCAGGATCTCAGAAAGAAGTCCGGCTGAAGACCGGCACGCTACACTAAGTAGTTTCCACCGTGGGCGAATCAATCGTAATACGCGGGGCCCGCGTTCACAATCTCAAGAATCTCACCCTGGAGCTTCCGCACTTCCAACTCACGGTCGTGACGGGTGTCTCCGGCTCCGGGAAATCCTCGCTCGTTTTCGATACCGTTTATGCCGAGGGCCAGCGCCGCTATGTCGAATCGCTCTCCTCCTACGCGCGCCAATTCCTGGACCGAATGGAAAAGCCCGATGTCGACGAAATCGAGGGCATCGCGCCGCCCATCGCCATCCGGCAGAAAAACACGACGCGCAACCCGCGCTCCACGGTGGCCACTTCCACTGAACTCTACGACTACATGCGCCTGCTGTGGGCGCGTGCCGGACGCACCTTCTGCCCCAACTGTCGCACGCAGGTAATTCGCGACTCAGTCGATCACGTGGCCGCCCGCGTGATGATGGAGCCCGCGGGCTCGCGATGGTACGCGCTGTTTCCCTTGCTCGCGGGCCAGAAGACCGACGCGTTGCGCGACCATCTGTTTGAACTCCGTAAGAAAGGTTTCAATCGCCTCTATCAGGGCGGCCAAGTCTTTGAGTTCTCCACACCCGAGTCTTTGCTGGATATCGATTTCTCGCAGCCCGTCTTTGCGCTCATCGATCGCTTGTCCATCGGCGATTCCACCGAACTGCGCCAGCGCATTGTCGACGCCACAGAACTCGCCTACCGTGAAGCGCGCGAGGTTATTTTTGAATCGGCCGCCGGTGACCGCGTGCTGCGCTTCAATGAGAAGTTTTCCTGCAAGACGTGCGATACGGTCTTCGTCGAGCCGGAGCCGAATCTCTTCAGCTTCAACTCGCCGGCCGGCGCTTGTCCGCGCTGCCAGGGCTTCGGCAATACGATCGACTACGCTCCGGCCCGCGTCATTCCCGATCAGTTCCTGTCGATCGAAGAGGGCGCCGTTCATCCCTGGACTCGTCCCCTCTACAAGTGGGGCCTCGTTGATTTCCTCAAATTCGCCAAAGGTAAGGTCCGCCTCGATGTCGCCTACAATGCTTTGAACGAGGCCGAAAAAGCCATACTCTGGCGCGGCGTGCGAGAGTTCTTCACCGAAGTGGAAAGGAAGAAGTACAAGGTCCACGTCCGCGTCTTCATGAGCCGATACCGCGGCTATGCGGACTGCAATGAGTGTGAGGGCGCGCGCGTGCGGAAGGAAGCTCTCAATGTGCGGATCGGCGACGAAACCATCGCGCAGACCGCCCGCCGCAATATTCGCCAGGCCCTCGAATTTTTCGATACCCTCGCTCTGACGCCGGAAGAGGCGGGCATCGCCGGCAAAGTGCTGGTGGAGATTCGCCAGCGCCTGCGCTTTCTCAACGACGTCGGTCTGGACTATCTCACTCTCGATCGTCTGTCGGCTACGCTCTCGGGCGGCGAAGCGCAGCGGATTCAACTTGCCACTTGCCTTGGCTCGCGGCTCGTGGGCGCCACCTACGTTCTCGATGAGCCTTCCATCGGCCTGCACAGCCGCGACACGCACCGCCTGATTCGCATCCTGCATGAATTGCGCGATCTCGGCAATACGATTTTGGTGGTGGAACACGACCCTGAAGTGATGAGCGCGGCCGACTACATCGTCGACATGGGCCCCGGCGCCGGTGAACTCGGCGGGCGCGTTGTATTTCAAGGCTCGCGGGACGACTTGTTCAACGGCGCGCCTTCCTCGCTCACCGGCCGCTATCTGCGCGGTGAGCTTCTCACGGCCAAGCCGCGCACGCCGCGCAAGATTGACCGCAAACGCGTTGTCCGTATCCAAGGATGCCGCGCCAACAATCTCCGTAACATTGATGTTGAGATCCCGCTGGGCCTGATGGTGGCGGTCACCGGCGTCTCCGGCTCCGGCAAATCCACCCTCGTGCATGATGTGATTTACAAGGCCCTCGGTGGTCCCGCCGCACCCGCACTCGGCGCCGGCGCGGGAGAAGAAAATACGGATGAGACGGCCGCGGAGACCCGCCAAACCTGGCGTGGTCTGGAGGGGAAGCATCACGTCGATGAAGTGGTGCTGGTGGATCAATCCCCCATCGGCCGCACGCCGCGCTCGAATCCTGTGACCTACATCAAGGCCTTCGATATAATCCGCGACCTGTTTGCGCACACGCGCGAAGCGGAGCGCCGCGGCTACACGCCGGGACACTTTTCGTTCAACATCCCCGGCGGCCGCTGCGAGACTTGCCAGGGCGATGGCACGGTGACAGTTGAGATGCAGTTCCTGGCTGACGTGGAACTGATCTGCGAAGAGTGCCACGGCACACGCTATAAGAAGAGCATCCTCGAGATTCACTACAAGGAACTCAACATTCACCAAGTCCTTGGCTTGACTGTTCGCGAGGCCGCTTCCTTCTTTGCGGACCAGCCGAAGCTGGTACACCGCCTCGGAGTGCTGCAGGAGGTTGGCCTCGGGTATCTGCGCCTGGGCCAGTCGGCCACTACGTTGTCAGGCGGCGAAGCGCAGCGGGTCAAACTCGCCTCGCACCTGGCGCAGGCCTCATCCAAAGGCGCGCTCTACATTTTCGACGAGCCCACCACCGGTCTGCACTTTGACGACATCGCCAAGCTCCTCCACGCCTTCGAGCGCCTGATCGCCGCCGGCGCCAGCATCCTGATCATTGAGCACAACCTTGAAGTTATCCGCGCCGCGGACTGGATTATCGACCTTGGCCCAGACGGCGGAGACGGTGGCGGCGCCATCGTCGTCACTGGCACACCCGCGCAAGTTGCGGCGCACGAGGCCTCCTGGACAGGGCGTTTCCTGCGAGCGGTTTGATATTGTAGGAGCAGGGTGCCGATATGGAAGACGTGAAACCGGACGTCAGCGAGTCGAGTGACTTGGTCGACAAGATCTTGGCCTCACGGGAGAAGATTTCTATGGCGAGACGGAGAGATCGTCGGCTACCGTTATCCACCTCCCAAACGCGATCCCGCTGAAGTAAGGAAGGCAATCCGGGAGGCCGGAGAGGCGTTCGACAAGATGGTGGCGGGCTTGGGCCTGACCGAGGAGCAGCTGATGGCCGAGTACGAGGCCATCCGTGACGACGACCGCAAGCAACGGCAAAATGGACCGTAGGTCCCTGGAGTTTCTACATTTCCGACCGAGAATGTTTTGGCGTGCGCCGCAGACTCGTCGGGCGCACCCGCGTTGAAATGAGTCGGTCGGTTTAGTTA
>JAYTKJ010000122.1:0-5056 GCA_043730365.1 Acidobacteriota bacterium
CATCCAGAACCGCAGGCTTCTGCCTGATCCAAAGGTCCTGCTTTCCACGCGCTTCCATGCAGGCGCCCAGCAGCCCCCCGGTGGCAACCGGAATGGTTGCGCCAGCCAGCTTACGAGAATCGAGTATCGGCACAGTAGCTTAATAATAGCTAATTAATCCCGAGTAGCCAATTGCCCCTCTCACAACGCAAACTTGTCGTTTTCGCTGCCCTGGCCGGATCGCCGCGCGTCGCCACCCGTCTCGCTGAGCAGCGCGGCCAGCCGGGCCTGCAGACCATCCACGAGTTTCTTTCTCTCCGGGTCGGCAATGTTCGACGACAACCGGCCGCGTTGATGCGTGATGCGCACGTCGGCCACCATATTCCGCATTTGCTCCGGGTCCGCCTGCACATCATAGAGCTCGGCGATATCCCAAACGCCTTGCGACATCATCAAGCTGTGCCGCTCGGTGCGCAGGCCGGTGATGGTGGGTGTGTACGGGTAATCCTGCTCCCACTCGTACTCGTAGATGAAGTCGCGCCGCCAATCGCCGGGTGTAGCATTGCCCCCGCGCATCAGCGGCAGGAGAGACCGGCCATGCAGCCCGCCAGGCACGCGCACCCCCGCGGCCTCGATGAAGGTAGGCGCGATATCGAGATTGAGCGCCATCGCATCCACGGCCCGAGGTCCGGTAAGATCCGGGCAATACGCGATGAGCGGCACCCGCATCGACGGCTCATACATCGCGCGCTTGTCCACCAGGCCATGCTCGCCCCACATATAGCCGTTGTCTCCCATGTAGATCACCAGCGTGTCGTTCGCCAGGCCGCGTTCTTCGAGCTCAGTCATCACCTCGCCGACGCTATCGTCCACGGACTTCAGGCACTGGCAATAGCCGCGATAGGCATCGTCGAAATTCGACGTATGCCCAAACAACCCATCGACGCCGTGCCGGGAATAGCGCCGCCGCTTCACCCATTCGGGCAGCTGCTGGTAGAACTCCTCTTTGAACGGCATGGAGGCAGGTTTGGGCGCAGCCATACCCGCCCACAAATTGGCGTGCTGCTTGGGCGGCTGGAACGGATAGTGCACCGCTTTATGCGAAAGGTACAAGCAGAACGGGCGGCTGGCGTTGTCGCGAATAAACCGGCGCGCCTCGGCCGTGAGCACGTCGCCCATGTAGCCTTGCACTTTGGAACTGACGCCGTTGCGATTCAGGGTTGGATCGTTATACTCGCCCTGACCGCGGAAGCTCACCCAGTGGTCGAATCCAGGTTGCGGCGCGTCGCTATCGCCGCCCATGTGCCACTTGCCCAGGAACCCCGTGCGATAACCGTTCTGCTTGAGTAACTGTGGAAACGTTACCAGGGACTGCGACAAGGGCGAGAAGTTATCGGCCACTTTGTGGGCGTGCATGTAGAGCCCGGTCAGCATCGAAGCGCGGCTCGGCGAGCAGAGTGAGGACGTGACAAACGCGTTGCGGAAATGAATGCCTCGCGTTAGCAAACGATCAATGTGCGGGGTGTGGCCCTTTAGCCAGGGATGGCCAAGCGCTCCTATGAAATCGTATCTGTGATCGTCGGTAAGTATGAAGACGATGTTGCGGCGCCGGGGCTGGCCAAGCGCTTGCCAGGCCGCTGCAGCGGCGGCGCCGGCAAAACCCCGGCGGGTCATGGTTGCTTGTGACAACGCATCAGTGTATCGCGAACTGCAGCCAATGTGGAGTCTAGAACTTGAAGCGGGCGTGGAACTCGATCATCCTTGGCCCGGCCCGCTCGCCTGAATAGAGTCCATGCGTTTCGCCGATCACTCCAGCGTCCGGGGTCGAGATGTCCGAGGCCGGAAACTGGAAGTTCGGGTGATTGAAGACGTTCGAGACCAGCGTCATGAAGTCAAAGTTCACGCGTTTCGGTGAGCTTGAAATTCTTGACCACCGTAATGTTGTGAGCGTGCAGGCCGGGGCCTTCCAGCACGTTTGCGCCGCTGTTGCCGCATCGGCCGGCGGCCGGATTGCTGAAACAACTGGTGTCGAACCAATGGCCGATGGTGCGCTGTCCGGGGGCGAGGTTACCGTTGCAGGTCCGGTTAGGCAGTCCGCCGAACGTGTTGGTGTTGGATGGATCGTCGTCAGAAAATGCCGGGGAGAAATACTGCCCCGTCTGCAGATAGGTCACCCAAGCGAGGCTCCAACCGCCCACGATCTTGTTGGCGACCGCCGGCATGTTGCGCCTCAACTTCTTGCCGCGTTCGAAGGGCAGGTCCCACATTGTATTGAAAACCGCTCGATGTTTTGCCAGGAAATCGCGGTTCCAAGCCAGCGGTGCGTAGGGATTTTCCAGGTTTTGCATATTGGTCATGCCATGCGCCCAGGTCCAATGCATATCCACAGTCACCCAACCCACGCGACGGTTGGCCACAAAGTTCATGGAGTCATAGTTTGAGGCACCGTTGGTACGAAACACGGACGCGCCCACGAATTGAGGAAAGGGCCGGCGCGAACTGTCAAAGGGAACCAAACTAGGCTGCGGTTGGTTGATGCCGATTCCGTAATTCATGCCGCGGTTCCTAGAACCAATAAATGAGAGGCGGAAGCCCATATCGGCAATCTGGCGTTCCACTGTAAAGTTGAACTGGTGAATCAATCCGGTGTTGGTTTCCTTAGGGTAGGCCGTCACGCTTTGCGACGAAACGGTAGAGTTGGCCAGACTGGCCGGAAACGGATTCGGCATCTGGAACAACGGCTGTCCGTTGGTGATGGAGTTGAAGTAGGTCTCGCTGATCTCAAACGGTCCGCCACCGGAGAGGCGGGCCAACTGGCCCAGGAACTCGTTGAAGAGACCATAACCGCCGCGGATCACGGTCTTGTCGTTCAACCGGTAGGCAGCGCCGAACCGAGGAACGAAATTGCGCTTGCCAGGGTGGGGCACTGGGTCTCCGGCAGCAATCTTCAGGTTCTTAGGGTAGAGCGGGCTGATCTTACTTTGCGCGCTGTCGGGTACAATCACGTTTCCACTCGCCGGATCCCAATTGAACATCAGTCCGTCACGCCAGACCGTGGAGCTGAAGTAGTCCCAGCGCATGCCGTAATCCAGAGTCAACTTCGGCGTGACCTTGAACGTGTCGGTGATGAAGAGGCCCAGTTTCTTGGATGTCCGTTTCCGGTCCGTCAACGGGTCCAGCCGGATACTGCGCCTCGGGATGCCCAACAGAAAGTCGGCATAGGCATTGCGGCAGCCCTCGCGCTCGCAGATAGCAGGTCTGCGCCAATTCATATCTTCCGTAGACCTGCAGATTCATTCCCAGCTTACCCGTGGTGGTGGCATTGAATGATCCCTGCTCCGCCTGCCGGTAAGCACCGCTGATCTGGTCGCGGACGGCGGGTTCAAACTCGTTGACTTGGATTTCTTCGAGCGGGAAGATCGGCGCGCCGGGCAAGGAGGTTCCAGCCAGCCAGCCGCCGGCTACCAAGGCTGAGGAGAGGATTCTCGAAAGGTATCCACGCAATCCTGACACTGCACTTGAACCGTGCTTATCCTACCGTGGCTCTCCCACTGAGTCAAACGCCAACGGTTCGTACCGACGATAATATTGGTCATGCCAGCCGTGGTCCGCGCCATGTCCTTCCTCTGCGCCGCGACGGCTCTTGCTCAACAGCCGACGCCCCAGGAAGAGGCGGTGTTCCGCTCCGGCGTGGCGCTGGTGCGTGTGGACGCGCAGGTAGTGCAGGGCCGCCGTGTGGTCGACAACCTGACCAAGGAAGATTTTCAGATCACCGACGAGAGCCGGTCGCAAGCGATCGAGTATTTCGGCCGCGAAGCCGAGCCGCTGTGGGTGGTGCTGTTGCTCGACGTGTCCGGCTCCATGCATAAGCGGCTCGATGAGATGGCCGCCGTGGGGCGTCAGGCTTTGCGCACGTTAGGGCCGCAGGATCGGGTGAGCGTGATGTTTTTCGGACGCCGCACCTTCGTCGCCCAGGATTTCACCTCGACCCCGGAAGAAGCCGCCGCGGTGATCGGCCAGGGCCGACGCAACAAGGATGTCGGAGCCGGTACGAATATCAATCCGTCCCTCATTGATGCCGCCAGGCTCATCCGCGAGAAGGCCGCCAACCTTCCGGGACGCCGCGCCATCGTCATTCTCACCGACAACGAGGGGCTCAACTATCAGGCCAACGACGAGCAAACTCTGGCCGCGCTCTACGACGCCGACACCGTGCTCAACGCCATCGTGACGCCGAGCGCCAAGCCCCCGGACCCGGTTAAGCACGGAGCCTACTCCAATCCCGATTTCACGCCCTCCGATGTCTTCAAGCTGGCGCGCGAAACGGGCGGCGAGGTGCTCAAGGCCGAGCGTTCCGGCGAGGCGTTCCAAGAGATGATGATGCGCATTCGCCTTCGTTACAGCCTGCACTACCGAGCCCCGGAAGGGCAGGCCGGCTCGCTCCGCCATCTCCGTGTCGAGCTTTCTCCGGCGGCTCAAAAGCGTTTCGGCAAAGCCGAAGTGCGGGCGCGGACCGGCTATCGTTTGCCCTAGCCCATCATGATCACCGTCCAGATCTTCGGCATCAAAAAATCCTCCGCCACCCGCGCCGCCGAACGCTTCTTCAAGGAGCGTCGCGCCACCATTCACTCTGTCGATCTCACGCAAAAGCCCATGTCCCCCGGCGAGATCCGGCGCTTCATCGAGCGCTATACTCTGGCCGCGCTCATTGATTCGGAGAGCAAAGCCTGGCGCGACGCTGGACTCCAGTACATGAGGCTTTCCGATACCGATCTGCTGGCCCGCATCGAGCGCCACCCAGACCTGCTGCGCCTCCCGTTGGTCCGTTGCGCGAGCAAAATCAGCATCGGCCAGGACGAAGCGGCCTGGCGTCAAATGGCTGAAAAGATCGCCTGACATGGCGGCCCCGATTCGCTCGCGCGGTTCAACGTTCATCGCCTTCTTCTGGGTATTCCCGTTAGCGCTCTTTTCGTACTTCAGCTTCGTCAAACCATGGCCTGTCGCGGATCAAGCGCTGGCTCACCTCGGTACTGGGCCCAAGTTGGTTGTCGCCATGAGTGTGCAGGGAGCCTATCAA
>JAYTKJ010000123.1:0-38084 GCA_043730365.1 Acidobacteriota bacterium
AAGACGTTCCTTACGATCAGCTGATTCGTGAGCATCTGGCGGGTGATCTTTTGCCTAACCCGCGCATCAATCGCGAGGACAACATCAATGAGTCTGTCATTGGCACGGCCCACCTGCGCATGGTTGAGTATGGCTACGTTCCGGTGGATGCGCTGGACGATCAGTTCAAGGTAGTTGACAACCAGATCGATGTCATCTCCAAGGCCTTTCAGGGGCTCACCGTTTCCTGCGCACGCTGCCATGATCACAAGTTTGATCCAATCACGCAGAAAGATTTCTACGCGCTCTACGGAATTCTCGCCAGCTCCCGGCATGGCCAATCCGTGATCGACACGCCTGAACACATTGATCTGAATCGCGCCGAGTTGGCGAAGCTTCGCTCGCAGGTGCGCGGAGAGCTGGCAAGGGTGTGGCTTGAGGCCAAGCCGAATCTATCGGCAGAACTTCCGCCACCGGCAGCAGCGCCGCCAGTTGGGGAAGGGAAGAAGGCCGAGCCTCCCCGTCCAGACTATGGCCCGCTGGAACTGTGGCGTGAGTTGAAGGATCTTTCCCCTGGAGAGACATTTCTGGCCGGATGGAATCGCGCGGCGGGGGCGTTGCGCAAAGAGCTCGACGAGCGGCGGGTGTACAACGCCAAGGAGTTCCGGAGCGCGTGGAAGCTCGACGGGGCCGATTATTTGAAATGGTTTCGAACGGGCAACGGACTACCGGATCAGCCTGCGAAAGCCGGCGAGTTTTATGTTCTCACCGATGGCGATCGAGTGGTGAATGGTATTTACCAAGCCGGTGCCTATCCACATCTGCTGTCGCGCAAACATAGCGGCGTGTTGCAGTCTCCGCGCTTCAAGATTGAGTCCGATTCGATCTGCGTGCGGGTTATGGGTGGCAATCTGGCTTGGGCGCGCATCGTGGTGGAGAATTACGCGATCGGCGCCGGAGGCATCTTCCCGTCCACCAATCTGAATGACGACGTGATGCGGTGGGTTCGGTTCGACACCAAGTATCGGCGCGGTTCCTATGCCTATGTCGAGATGGCGACGGTTGAGGATCGGACGCGGAGGCCCGCCGGAGTTGCCGATGGACGCTCGCATTTTGGGATAGCCGAAGTGGTGTTCCATGATGGCGAGAAGCCGCCGAAAGAGGAAGTGGTACCGGCGGCGCTACTGCTGGACGGCGCTGCTCCGCGATCGGCCGCGGAATTGTCGGATCGTTACTATGCCGTCTTCCGGGCGTGTGTGGAAGCGTGGAGGGCTGGCACGATATCAAACTCGCAGGCGGCGTTTCTGGATTTCTTCGTTCGCAATGAACTGGCGCCCAATTCGATGAAGCAGATCCTGGCGCTGGCGGCCATCATTGACAGGTATCGACAATTGGAAGCCGGGATTCCCGTGCCGCGGCGAGCGCCGGCGGTTACGACGGGCACTTCGTTTGACCAGCCGTTGTTCTTACGCGGCAACCACATGAACCCGGGTGACCCGGTGCCGCGACGATATCTGGAAGCGCTGGGCAGCCAGCCTTGCAACGGCGTGCAGAGCGGCCGCCTTGAGTTGGCGGGCGCCATTGCCAGCCCGGCCAATCCGCTGTCGTCGCGCGTCATCGCCAATCGCATCTGGCACCATCTATTCGGGCGCGGGATTGTGAGGACCGTCGATAACTTCGGCAAGAACGGCGACCGGCCTTCGCATCCGGAGTTACTGGACTATCTGGCGAACCGATTCGTCGCTGACGGCTGGTCAATAAAGGCGATGATCAAGTTGTTGGTCACGTCGAACGTCTATCAACTTAGTTCGCAGGCTTCCGCCGAAGCGGCCCAAGGCGACTCGGCCAACGTTCTGCTGCAGCATGCCCGCACGCGCCGGCTGCCGGCCGAGTCGATTCGCGACTCGATTCTGGCCGTGAGCGGTGAGCTCGATGCGACCATGTACGGGGCGGGCATCGACGTCTACTACACGGGCAAGACCGAGGGCGGCGGCACGGTGGGGCCGCTCGATGGGGCGCGGCGGCGGAGCGTCTACCAGCGAATCAAGCGCAACGCGCAGAATCCCTTCCTTGAGGTATTCGATTCGCCGAAGCCCGCGAGCACCCGAGGTCAGCGTGACTCCACCAATGTGCCCGCTCAATCGTTGACGATGCTCAACGATCCTTTTGTGATTGATCAGGCCGCAAAGTGGGCCGGTCGTATGCTCGGCGATGGCGGCATTTCCGTGCGAGACCGCGTGGAACGAATGTTCTGGCGCGCGCTGGGCCGCCGCGCCACCGCGGACGAAGTAGCGGCCAGCCTTGATTACATTGCCCGCTCCGGCGGCAGCGAGACAGAACTTCTCTCGAATCAACAGGCCTGGCAGGACTTGGCCCATTCCATTTTCAACTTCAAGGAATTTCTGTATCTCCGGTAGAGAGCGTCTATGTCGAAACACTATCTTTCCCGCCGCGAGATGCTATTGAGAGCCTCCACGGGCTTCGGCCTTACCGCCTTCAATTCACTGGCGGCGGCAGGGTCTGGCGCCAAGAAGCCGCATTTCGAACCCAAAATCAAGAGCGTCATCTTTTGTTTTATGTCCGGCGGCGTCTCGCACGTGGATTCCTTCGATCCTAAGCCGCGCCTGACGGTTGACGCGGGTAAGCCTATGCCCATGCCGGTCAAGCCAACGATGTTCAATGACGTCAAGGGCATCATGCCCAGTCCGTGGAGCTTCAAAAACTACGGCCAATGCGGCATGCCGGTGAGTGAGCTCTTCCCGCACATGGGCGCTTGCGCGGACGATCTTTGCCTGATCCGTTCCATGACCAGCACGGGCAACGAACACGCGCAGGGCAACTACATCATCCACACCGGGCAGCCTTTCCTTGGCTTCCCGAACGCCGGGGCGTGGATCAACTACGGGCTTGGGAGCGAGAATCGGAATCTTCCCGGCTTTGTTGTTCTCGCCAGCGGCGGCGTTCCGTTAGGCGGCATCGGCATGTACGGCAGCGGCTTCTTGCCGGCCGAGCATCAGGCCTCCATGTTCTATCCGGAGGCGCAGGAGGCGCTTAATAATATCAAGCCCAAGGAGACTGACCGCGAACAGCTACGCAGGCTCGCGTTCATTGGGGCCATGGACCGGAAGTATACGGGCCAGAGCCAAGTGGATCCGCAGGTGGAGACGGCGATTCGCAACTACGAGACCGCCTATCGGATGCAGACAGCGATCCCGGAATTGATGGAATTGCGTGGCGAGACCGAGGCCACCAGGCGGCTGTTTGGCATGGACTCAAGCAACGCAGCCACAGCTGCTTATGGCAAGCAGTGCTTGTTGGCGCGCAGGCTGGTGGAACGGGGCGTGCGGTTCATAGAACTTACGTGCCTCATGCGGCCATCCGATCCGGGGCAAATGGGAAACCCGTGGGACCAGCACACTGTGCTGAAAGAAGGCCACACCGAGATGGCACTGCAAGTGGATCAGCCGATCGCAGGATTGATCAAGGATCTGAAGGCCCGCGGGTTGTTTGAACAGACGCTCATCATTTGGGCGGGTGAGTTCGGCCGAACTCCCTTCGCTCAAGGAACCAACGGACGAGACCACAATCCGTTCGGCTTCAGCGTCTGGTTGGCCGGCGGAGGGGTGAAGCGAGGCTTCATTCACGGACAAACAGACGAACTCGGTTACTACGCCGTGGAAAACCCGATGACGGTGTATGACCTGTGGGCGACCGTTCAACACCTGCTCGGTATCGACCATGAAAAGTTGACCTACCGCTTCAGCGGGCGGGACTATCGGTTGTCGGACGTGCACGGGCGCGTGATTCGGGAACTGTTTTCCTAGGCCGCCCTCGCGACTGGCTTTGATATGCTAACACGCATGTCAAAAGTATTGATCATTGTCGGCGACGCTGCTGAAGCGTTCGACACGATGTATCCGTTGTTCCGCGTGCGTGAGGATAACTACGATGCCGTGGTGGCGGGTCCGGAAGCCCGCCTGTACTCGCTCGTGATGCACGAGATTCCTCCTGGCTGGGACATCACCCGCGAAGGGCCGAGCTATCACTTGAAGGCGGACGTTGCTTTCCGGGATGTTGACCCAGCCCAATTTATCGGCCTGTTCATCACCGGCGGCCGCGCGCCTGAGTATCTACGCTATGATCCGGACCTGATGCGAATCACCCGTCACTTTTTTGAGCATGAGAAGCCGGTGGCGGTGGTCTGCCATGGCGCAGAGATCGTGGCCACGGCGGGAGTCATCAAGGGCAAGCGGATCGCCACCGTACCCAAGTGCCAGTTTGATGTGGAAGTCTGTGGCGCGACCTTCGTCAATGAGGGTTGCGTGCGCGATGGGAACATGGTGAGTGGCCGGACGTGGCATGACAACCATCTCTTTATGCGGGAGTTCATGAAGATGCTTCGTACATACCAGGCGAGCCACGCGTGAAGCGCAGAGACTTTGTGGCGGCTGGCTCGGCGATGGCCGGTGCACTGCAGGCCCAGGCAAAGCTTCGAGTGGGCTTGATCGGAGCCGGCGGGCGAGGCCGCTACGTGGCCAAGACGTTCCTGAACAATCCGGACGTAACATTCGGCGCGGTTTGCGACGTGTATGAACCGAACCTTGAGAAGGGCCTCTCGGAAACCGGCAATCAGGGCCGCGCCTATCGCAATTACAAACAGTTACTGGCGGACGCGACCATTCCCGTCGTATTGATCGCTACACCGGAACATTGGCATCACCGTATGGTGCTGGACGCGCTGGCCGCAGGTAAAGATGTCTACGTCGAGAAGCCACTTTGTCACACCTGGCAGGAAGGCGTCGAGTTGGTGGCGGCGGCCCGCAAGTCGAAGAGTGTCGTCCAGGTTGGCATGCAGAGACGAAGCTATGATGCCTACCTCAAAGGGCGCGAAGTAGTGGCCGCGGGGGAACTGGGCAAAGTCCGGATGATCCGGAGTTGGTGGATCAACAATCAATTGAACCGGCAATCGCGGCCGCTGGCGGGTCCGCTGGACTGGGAGCAATGGCAGGGCCCGGCGTTGAAGCGAGGCCCGCTCGACCCTGACCGGTTCAACGATTGGCGCAGTTACACAGAGTACTCAGGGGGCATTGTCGCCGATCAAGGCGCGCATGCCTTCGACGGTATGAACATGCTCACCGCCGCCGGTTACCCCATCGCCGTGAATGCTTCGGCCGGACCGCCACTGCGGCCGAAGGTGGACACGGCCGAGAGCGTTGTGGTTTGCGCCGAGTACGCCGCCCCGCTGCTGGCCGTGTTTTCGGTGAACTATGCGGCGATGCGTTACGAGTCGAAGAACGATCAACTCAGCCAACTCGATGGCGACGCGGCGCGCATGGATATTGGCCGTGTAGGTTTTCGGGTCTTCCGCCAAGGCGCCGAGGATAAGCCGGCGATAAGCTTTGATTCTCCTTTGGGATTTGGCAACGCTACTAACCTCCACGTCACCAACTTTTTGGAATGCGTCAGGACCAGGGCTACACCCACCGCTCCCGTTGAGATCGGCTTTCAATCGGCGCTGCCCGTGCTGCTTGCTAACCTCTCGCTGAAACTCGGCCGCCGTGTCAAGTGGAACGCCACGAAGATGGCCGCTGACCTCTAGTTGCCTACCAGCTATATATAATGATGAAGCAATGTCTTCGGCCCTCGGTACGCGTATCGCCTTGGTGGTTGTCCTAGGATTTGCGTGTTTCGGTCAGTCCGCGAAGTCGCCGGATTTCTTTGAGTCCAAAGTCCGCCCAGTACTTCTCGCCCGATGTTCGTCCTGCCATGGCGACAAGGTCCAGATGGGCCAGAAGCAATTCACTACTCGCGATGGGATGCATCGCTCTGGCGCAGTGACTCCGGGCGATCTCGATGCCAGCCCGTTGGTCCAGGCCATCCGCTATGGCGGCAAAGTGAAGATGCCACCCTCGGCAAAGTTGCCTGTGCCGGAGATCGAAGCGCTGGAGAAGTGGGTGCGCGATGGAGCGGTGTGGCCCGAGGATGAGGTTATGGCGAAGAAGCCCGTTGCCTCGGCCGGGCACTGGGCACTCACTCCGGTGAAGAAGCCGGTTCCGCCGATGGTCAAGGATATTGGGTGGGCGCCGGGCGCCATCGACCGCTTCATTCTGGCCAAGCTCGAAGAAAAGCATCTGGCCATTGCCCCGGACGCGGACCGCTACGCTCTCCTCCGGCGGATCACTTTGGACCTGACCGGTCTGCTTCCCACGGGCGACGACATCCGCCGATTCGTCAATGACGACTCAGCCGGCGCTTTGGAAACCGTGGTAGACCGGCTGCTCGGCTCGCCCGCTTTCGGCGAGCGTTGGGGGCGCCATTGGCTCGATGTTACGTATTGGGCGGATACAACCGGCGTGGGCCGGCGCATTCCACTCAGAGAAGCATGGCGATATCGCGATTACGTTATTCAATCCTTCGCCAACGACAAGCCTTACGACCAATTCCTCCGCGAACAGATCGCCGGTCCGGCGGGCAAGCGGCCGAAGGAGGGTGGATCGAACGAAGAGGCGCTGGCCGCCACAGGGTTCCTGGTGCTGGGGCCCTGGGCATGGTTTGCTTACGACAAAGTGCAAACTCGGCTGGACGTGGTTGACCTGCAAGTGGATCTGATCGGGAGGACGGTGATGGGTCTCACGCTGGGTTGCGCGCGCTGCCACGACCATAAGTTTGATCCGGTGACCAACAAAGATTACTTTGCCATGGCCGGAATTTTTCTGAGTACCAAGACCACCTCGCGGGCCAACGAGGAAGGTGGCATCAACCTGTTACGGCTTCCGGAAACAGCTGCCATCGCCCGGGCCCACGCCGACGCCTTCGAGGACTGGGAACAGCGAGTGGCCAAAGCGGAGGCGGCGAACAAGGTTTTCAAGAAAGAGCAGGACGCGGTTCGGAAGCAGATCGAAGAGCTGAAGAGCAAACCGGCTTCCGAACAAAGCGCGGCCGCCATCAAATCCGCCGAAAAGGAGCTGGCTGAACTCAAGAAGAAAACTGAGTTCGCCGGGGACCGGCAGATTCTACTCTTCACCAAATACTTGAAGCCGAAGTGGCCGGAAGTCTACGCCGCCGAAGAGCTTGAGCTTCCCGAAAACGCCCGGATCGCGATCCGTGGTGACGCGCATCAACTGGGAGCTTTCGTTCCGCGCGGGTTTCTGAGCGGAGTTAGCACGGGGCAGCCCGCTCCGGAGATCGATCCTCACTCGAGCGGCCGCAAGGAACTGGCTGATTGGCTGACCGATCCCGGACATCCGCTGACCGCCCGCGTGTATGCAAATCGCATCTGGCACCACCTGTTCGGGCGGGGCATTGTCTTCACTACGGACAACTTCGGAGCCCGGGGAGAGCCTCCCACGCATCCGGAGTTACTGGACTACTTGGCAGCACGGTTGGTGGAAAATGGGTGGTCAACGAAGAAGACGATTCGCGAGATCGTGCTGAGCCGCGTCTATCGGCTGTCTAGCCATGCCGACTCTCGCAACGAGGAAGTAGACGCTGGAAATCTCCTGCTTTGGCGCGCCAACCGGCGCCGGCTGGAAGTGGAAGCGATCCGTGACTCGATCCTGCAGATTAGCGGCCGTCTGGACCCGGTGCGCGGCGGCCCTTCTCTGCCACTCACCGCACAGAACGTCCATACGATCGCACCCTATTTTCTTGAAGACGATTCCCGCATTCAGCCCCCTGTGAAATACATGCGCACGGTCTATCAACCGATCATGCGCAATAGCCAGATGGAGGATGTCGACATTCTCAATCTGTTTGACTTCAAAGATCCTGATCAGATCGTGGGAACGCGCTCAGCCACCACGGTTCCCACTCAGATGCTGTATCTGATGAACTCCGCTTTCCTCAAGGAGGAGTCGCGGATACTTGCTGCCTCCACTCGCGGTTTGGACGACAGGGAGCGCGTGTCAAAAATTATCATGAATGCTCTGAGCCGGCCGTCCACCCAGCGCGACCTCGAGCAGGCCAGGCAGTTTGTGTCGGATTTCCGAGCCGCCTCCGCCAATCAGAAGGATGCGCCGGGGGACCCTGATCTGGAAGCGTGGGCCCGGTACTGCCATGCCATTTTTGTTTCCAGCGAATTCTTATATCGTAGATAGCGAGAGAAGCAGCCAAAAATGATTCACCCGATTGCTCCGGCGCCCCATGATCGACGAGGGTTTCTGCGCTCCCTCGGCGGTGGCTTTGGCTCGGTGGCCTTCGCAGCCATGGCGGCGGCCGATCAGGCGTTGGCGGCGAGCCTCGATCCACTGGCTCCCAAGCAGCCCCACTTTCCCGCCAAAGCCAAGCGGGTCATCTTGCTATGGATGCAGGGCGGGCCGTCGCAAATGGATCTGTTTGACTACAAGCCGCGCCTCAAGAGTCAAGCTGGAGAGAAGATCCCGTTTCAAGTGAATTCAGCCAAGGAGCGCTACGAAGAGCACGCTAGATTGATGCCGTCTGTTGCGGATTTCAAGCAGGTGGGCCAGTGTGGGCTGTGGATGTCCGATCTGATGCCGCACCTGGCTACCAAGGTTGACGAGCTATGTTGGCTGCGCGCGATGGTGACGGATAGTCCGGCCCATCCCGGCGCCATTCGTTTATTCCAAACCGGATCGCTGCAGTTTGTCCGCCCGTCAATGGGTTCGTGGATCGTGCACGGGCTCGGGACGGAAAACCAGAATCTGCCGGGATTCGTCGTGATTAGCCCCATGCTCTACGGTGACGATGGCAGCCCGCTGCACTACTCCAATGTGTTCCTGCCTTCCATCTACCAGGGCACCCGTCTTGGCGATGCCAGGACGCCGGTCAAGAATTCCAAGATCGGGTATCTGGGTGACCCGTCGCTATCGTCGCAACTGCAACGTCAGCATCTGGACTTGATCCAGGCCCGCAATCGGATGGACCAGGAAGCTTCGGGCGCAGATCCAAACATCGAGGGGCTGATTCAGTCATACGAACTGGCCTTCAAGATGCAGATGCAGGCGCCGGAAACGTTCGACGTCATGCGGGAGTCCGACGCCACTCGCAGGCTGTATGGAATTGGCGAGGACGCTACCGACAACTTCGGCAGGAAGTGTCTGATGGCACGGCGTCTGGCCGAAGCCGGCGTCCGCTACATTCAGGTGACCGACAACGGTTGGGACCATCACGCCAAGATCGCAACTACGCTGCGGAAGAGTGCCACGGGTATTGACAAACCTCTAACCGGCCTGCTGACTGATTTGAAGGCGCGTGGGTTGCTGGACGACACACTAGTGATTTGGACTGGCGAGTTCGGACGCACTCCCTATGATCAGTCTCTCGGTGGGGCTCGCGATGATGCCGGCCGTGATCATAACCCCTATTGTTGGACGATGTTTTTGGCGGGGGCCGGAGTGAAACAAGGCATGATCATGGGGGAAACCGATGAGTACGGGTGGAAAGCGGTGGACGGGAAGGTACACGTCCATGATCTGCACGCGACCATCCTGCACTTGCTGGGACTGGACCATGAGCGGCTCACCTATCGCTACAGTGGCCGCGACTTCCGATTGACCGATGTCTATGGGAAGGTGGTCCGGCAGATACTTGGGTCGTAGCTCTACGAAGAATGCGTCGTAAGCACCTGCACCCAACTCGGGCCCGCAAGCAGGTCCGGCATCTTGGCGCGGCCCGCCGTGATGTGAGTGGACTGGCCGTGAACGTTGAGCGCTTCACGGCTTGCCCACTCCTCAATAAAGGTGAACTTAGTCGGGTCATCCGCATCTACGAACAAGTCGTAGCGGAGGCAGCCGTCCTCCAGGCGGGTCGGGGCGATGAAGCCCTCGAGCACCGCGCGAACAGCTGCCTCTTGGCCCGGCTTGGCCTGAATGTGAGCTACGACGTCGACTTTCATTCGATGAGCTTCCCTTGTCCGTCTTCGACGCCGGCGGCGTCGCCTTCATCTGGCACCAGGCTGGCCGCAGCCACCTGATCGCCGTCTTCGGCCCGCACCAGACGCACGCCTTGCGTGGATCGCCCGGCCTGCCGGATAGCCGACGAGTCAATACGAATAATCTGGCCGTCCTTGGTAATCAACATCAAGTCCGAGTCTTCCCTGACGTTGAGCACCGAGACCACCTGGCCCGTCTTCTTGGTGGTCTTCATGTTGATGACGCCTTTACCTCCGCGAGTCTGCTCACGGTATTCGCTGATCTTGGTGCGCTTGCCATAGCCCATCTCGGAGATGGCCAGCATCAGAGCGTCGTTCTGCACCACTTCGGCCGCCACCACGAAATCTTCGTCGTCAAGTGCCATGCCGCGGACGCCGCGGGCCGGCCGTCCCATCGGGCGCACGTCGCCTTCTTTAAACTTGATCGACATGCCGCCACTGGTGGCAATGAAAATCAGGTCTTCGCCTGTGGACAAGCGAGCTGAAACCAACTCGTCGCCTTCGTCGAGCGAAAGTGCAATGATGCCGCGCGCCATCGGATTGTCGAACTCGGTCAGTTCGCACTTTTTGATGACGCCCTGTTTGGTCACCATGACGATGAACTTACCTGCCACGAATGCAGCCACAGGTAGAAATGCTTTGACGGCTTCGTCCGGTTGCAGATTGATTAGCCCGGAGATGTTCTTGCCCTTGCCGGCGGTGCCGACATCGGGAATGTGATAGATCTTCAGCCAATAGAGGCGGCCCTTGGTGGTGAAGATCATCAGGTAGCTGTGTGTGGAGCCGATGATGAGATGCTCCACCACGTCTTCGGTCCGCGTGCCCATCCCAATGCGGCCCTTGCCGCCGCGGGTCTGCCGCCGGTAAGTGTCAACCGGGGTGCGCTTCAGGTACCCGCCACGAGTGACCGTGACGGCGACATCTTCCTGTTGGATCAGATCTTCGAGGACGATCGCACCGGGGTCGTCGACAATTTCGGTGCGCCGCTTGTCGCCGAACTCCTTTTGGACTTCCTTGAGCTCTTTGACAATGACGGCCTTGAGCACTTTCTCGGACCCGAGGATCTCAAGGTAGCTCGCAATCTCCGTCTGGATCTCGGCCAGTTCATCAATGAGCTTTTGCTGCTCCATGCCAGTGAGGCGTTGGAGCTGCAATTCGATGATGGCCTGCGCCTGACGCTCAGAGAACCGGGGGCCGCGCGGATCGGCGTCCACCAGCTTGGCGTACTCTTTGGCTTCGGCCGGCGTGATGAAGGCCACCAAGCCTTCCTTGGCCTCTTTCGGATTCCGGGCGGCGCGGATGATGCGAATCACTTCATCCAGGTTCTGGAGGGCGCGCTGGAACCCGAGCAAAATGTGCTCGCGTTCGCGGGCCTTGCGCAGCAAATAGTCGGTGCGGCGGCGCACCACTTCTACGCGATGGTCGATAAAGCGCTTGAGGCAATCGATCAGACCCAGTTCGCGTGGCTGGCCGTTGACGATCGCCAGGATGATGATGCCGAAGTTGATCTGGAGCTGTGTGTGCTTATAAAGGTTGTTGAGCACCACTTCGGCGTTTTCGCCGCGCTTGAGCTCATAGACGATCCGCATGCCCTCGCGGTCGCTCTCGTCGCGAATGTCTGAGATTCCTTCGATGATCTTGTCGCCCACCATGCCTGCGGTTTCCGAAATCAGGCGGGACTTGTTGACCTGATATGGGAGCTCGGTGACGATGATGGCTTCGCGATCCTTGCCCATCTTCTCGGTGGCGGCCCGGGCGCGAAGTTTGAGGGAGCCGCGACCGGTCTTGTAGGCGTTGAGAATGCCTTCGCGGCCGAGGATGAACCCGGCGCCGGGGAAGTCCGGACCCTGCACGCCGCCCTCGCCCGTCATGAGGTCGACCAGTCGCGCGTTTGGATTCTGGATCAGCGCGATGGTGGCGTTGACGATCTCGGTGAGGTTGTGCGGTGGAATGTTGGTGGCCATGCCCACCGCGATTCCCGAACTGCCGTTGATCAGCAGGTTAGGCAGGCGAGCGGGGAGTACCTCCGGTTCCTGGCCCTTGTCGTCATAGGTGGCCTTGAAATCGACGGTCTCTTTGTCGATGTCCTCGAGCATCGCCGCGGCGATCTTGGCCAGGCGGCTCTCCGTGTACCGCATCGCGGCGGGCGGATCGCCGTCGATCGACCCGAAGTTGCCCTGCCCATCGATCAGCGGATAGCGCATCGAGAAAGGCTGCGCCATGCGGACGAGAGCGTCGTAGATGGCCGAGTCGCCGTGCGGGTGGTAGTTACCCATCACGTCGCCCACGACCTTGGCGCACTTGCGAGTACTCTTGTTGTACTTCAGCCCCATCTCATCCATGCCGTATAGGATTCGGCGATGGACCGGCTTCAGGCCGTCCCGGACATCGGGTAGGGCGCGGCCTACGATTACGCTCATCGCGTAGTCCAGGTAGGAGCGCCGCATCTCCTCTTCAATGTTGATCGGGATCAGGTTCTTGGAATCGTCAGCCCCCAAGGGAAGCTGCGACGGGGGGCCTTGCGGCGGCTTTTCGTTATCGGCCAAGCACTACTCCTTGCGACATTGACACAGTAGCTTCTAATTCTATCAAAACGCGGGAGAAATTGCATTGTTTGGGCGAAAGGAATCAAGAATGTTTTCGCCTTTTATGCGCCCTGGCTGCAGACAAATCTGAGGAGAGTTTTCCTGCGTTGCAAGCACTACTCTATTGACACACACAACATGCTGTTGCACACTATACACATGAAGCGCACTAATCTTGTGCTTGATGAGTCGATATTAAAGCAAGCGGCCAGGGTATTAGGGGCGAAAACCTACTCCGCGGCCGTCAATCAGGCTTTGGAGGAAATCGTGAACATCCGTAAGATTCAGAATCTGCAGCAGTTTTTTGGCAAGGACCTTTGGGAAGGTGACCTCAATGAAATGCGCGAAGATAAGGCCGAAACATCGATAGCGAATGACAAGGCTCAGTCGGCCAGTACCGGGCGATGATCCTCGTCGATACTTCGATCTGGATTGAGCTGTTGGCGGGACGCCAGCATTTGGATCCGGACGATCTGCTGCGTTTGGTCACTTGTCCGCCGGTGTTGCAAGAGGTGAGGCAAGGGCTGCGTCGGACCGGGCAGGCCGATGCGTTCTTCGACAACTTCCAGTCGGTTCCCTGCTTGTCCTCACCGCTCCCGGCCAGTCTTTTCCTAGCGGCTGCGGAGATCTATCGCGAGGGGCGGCGGCGAGGGGTGACGATACGGAGTTCGTTTGATTGTCTGATTGCGGCCATCGCTATTGAACACAAGGTGCCGGTCTGGCATCGGGATAGGGACTACGAATCGATCGCGCAGTACACCCCGCTCCGCGTTGTTGATGGCCGCCGGACTGCTACCGCGCCGTGATCTTCATCGGCCTGCCGGACTCCATCGCGTCGCGCGCAACCAAAGCCGCACGATGACCGTGGAGAATTTCCTTGAACGGAATCGGTTCGGGCTTGCCGTTGTAGACGTGGTCGAGGAACTCGCTGAAGAGTGAACGCTCGGCGGGCAGGGAAGCAATGCGCTCAGGTTTGCGCGTGCCGGTCATCACGGTGACCCCGGTGGCTTCCATATACTCGGCAATGCCTTTGGTGCCGGCGAGGCGCAGCCGGTCATCCCCGTGCGAGGCGGCAGTATTAGGGCGGAGATAGTCCAGGCGCAGCAGCGCCACGCCGCCGTTGTCGAGCCGAAAGCTGGTGGCCGAGACGTTCTCTGTTTCGCCGGTGTCGGGGAACCCCAAATGATTCTGAAACCCAAACGCCTCGACGAAATTGCGCCCGGTGGTGTAGATCATCAGATCGATCATGTGGATCCCGATCCAGGCCATCGTCCCGCCGTAAGTGGAGCGCCGGAAGAACCAATCGGGGCGGCCGGACACTTTGTACGATTTCTGGCCGTCCATCTGGATGATCTCTCCGATTTCTCCGGAACGGGCAATGTCGCGTAGTGCCTGATAAGCGCCGGAAAACCGCATCGGCAACATCGAGGTGAACTTGGCCTTGCTGGATTCAACGGCCTGGCGAACGCGCTCAAGATCGCTGAGGTCGGTGGCGATTGGTTTCTCGCCGATGACGTGGATGCCGCGGCCCAGGCACTCGATAATGATCCCGGCATGAAGCGAGTTAGCGTTGCAGACACCCACGACATCGGGCTTGACCTCGTCCACCATCTTGCGCCAATCGGCGGTGTAGGATTTGGCGCCCGCCAGGCGCGGGTTCTTCTGAAACTGGGCGATGGTTTTCGGATTGGGATCGAACAGGCCCACCATCTCCACGTCGGGTAGCTCGGGCAGCGGCTTGGTGACCTCGCTCGGATGTCCATCGAGCCCGATGAGCGCTACGCGGGTCTTCCCCGGCAGTCTGATCGGAACCGCTGCGGCGGCGGGTAACGCCGCGAGCAGACTCCGGCGGGAAAGCAATTGAACGCGAGGCATCAGCCCTAGTGTAACGCGCTGACTTACAGCAGCACGCCGAGATCGGACCACCGGAGGAGCGCCTTGCGGTAGATCGCGTCGCGGCCAAGAATCGCTGTCATGGCGCCATTGACGCCCACCTGGAGATTGGCATTGGGCTGCTTGCCGGTGCGAATGGCGTTGAGAAAAGACTGAACATGCAACTGGTCCAGGTTCTCTTTGACCTCGGCGCTGAGCGGCTGTGGCGAGGATCCTTTGGCGCGCGGATAGTAGACCGAGTTGGCCAGGTCAACGGCGCCGTTGGCGCCATAGACATTCCAGGTCTGCCCGTTGCCCGGCATGCCGCTGGGATGGAAGAAGACCTGCGTGTAACTCAGTTTGACGCCGTTGCGATACTCGTAGCTCAGCGTGTAGCCATCCATGTTGGTGCGGCCGGGAGGGTCATTGGGCCAGACCATGGCGCCGCCGAAACCGGAGGCGCTTTCGGGACGGTCTTGCGCCACCCAGTTGCACACGTCGAGGTTGTGCACGGACATTTCTACGAGCACATCGCCGGAGCGGGTGACGTCAAAGAACCATTCGGCTGAGCTGCCGTCGTGCGACAAATCGTCCGAGGAGTGACGCTGTGCCTTGATCATGACGACCTTGCCGGCGATGCCGTCATGGATGCGCTGGACGTTCTCAATGAGGTGCTGGCTGGAGCGGAGCTGCTGGCCCACCTGAACCACGCGATCGGTCGAGCGGGCCACCTGCACCAGCGCGGCGATGGAAGCTGGCGTAATGCCGACGGGTTTCTCGCAATAGACGTGCTTACCGGCCCGCAACGCGGCGATGGCCATTTCCACATGCAGATTACACGGTGTGGAGATATGCACAGCGTCTACGTCCTGGCGCGTGATGGCTTCGTGAAAATCGCGAGTCGTGAAAGGGTTGTCGCGTGCTGCTGCCGAGGCGGCCTTGTCCAGGCGATCGGCCTTGGTGTCGCAGATGGCCGCTACGCGGATGCCCTCGGTCAGCATCACGCCATTCTTCATGACGTGGCCGCCGCGATTGCCAACGCCAATCATGGCGACGCCCAGTTTCGAGTTCTGCGCCAGGAGGCGGGGTGGCGAGATCACGGGAGCGGCGAGTGCTCCGAGAAAAAAGTGTCGGCGGTTTAGCATGTTAGTTCTCCCAAGGCTGCGTGGGCCTGATTCGTTGCCAATACACTTCGGGCCGGGCATCGGGCGCCAGCTGCGGGTTCGGCTCAACCATCTTAGTGTATAGGTTCGGACGGCGTGCGCGGATATAAGTTGCGCCCGAAGCGAGGCGGCGCGCTTCGGGCGCAAGAGTGGCCGTTACCACTTCGTCTTCGAGCGTGTGGCACTCGGCGATCACTTCGCCGTAGGGATCGAGGATGAGTGAGCCGCCAGGCTTGATGGTGCCGCCATCGACACCGAGCACATTTGAGTAGACGATGAACACGCCATTCTCCCAGGCGCGCGCGGGAAGCCACTTCATCAACCAGCCGCGGCCCTTGGGTCCGTCGAACTCGGCGCGGCAGCGCTGCGGATTCACGTGACGCTCATGCCAGACTTCGGGGGCGACGATGCCGCGGCCGGGGGCGGGTGAGGGCAGGCAGCCGGTGACGTGCGGGGCCAGAATGATGTCGGCGCCCAGCATCGCCGTCATGCGCGCGTTCTCCGGTAGATTGTTGTCGTAGCAGGTGAGAATGCCGACGCGCGCGCCCAGCGCCTCGAAGACCGTGTAGCGATCGCCGAGGCCGAGGTGCGGGGAAACGAACTCGTGGATTTTGCGATGGGTGGCGAGGACAGCGGTGGCCGAGACCACGACGTGGCAGTTGTAGCATTGCGCGCCGTCGCTTTCCACGAGCCCGGCCGCGACGAGTATGTTGTGCCGTGCGGCGATCTCCTGCAGCCTGATGGTCGACGCGCCGCCCACCGGTTCGGCTAGTGCCAGCACCTGCTCGCGCGAGAGACGCTCGAGAAACGTGTAGCCGGTGATCGAGAGCTCATGGAAGCAGACGAGCTGTGCACCCTGCGCCGCGGCGCGGGACGACAGCTCGTCAATGCGTGAGAGGTTGTAGGCCTTGTCGCCGTCGCGCGTCTCAAACTGAGCGGTGGCGACGCGGAGGTCATGCATGGGAGGGCCTACCTTTTCTTGCCCTGCGCGGCGACGGCTTCCATCGCGGCTTTCACTTTCTCGGGATCGCCGAGATAGCGGCTGCCTAGCGATTTCAGGTTGGCGTCGAGGTCGTAGACCAACGGCATGCCGGTGGGTATGTTGAGCTCCACGATGTCGTCGTCCGAGATGCCATCAAGGAATTTCACCAGCGCGCGGAGGCTGTTGCCGTGAGCGGCAATGATGAGGCGCTCGCCGGCTTTGATGCGCGGTGCGATTTCGGTGTCCCAGTACGGCACCACCCGGTCAACCGTGTCCTTCAGGCATTCGGTGAGAGGCAGTTGTGCGGGCGTGAGCCCGTGATAGCGCGGATCCTTAGTCGGCGAGCGTTCGTCCGACGGGTCCAGCGGGGGCGGGGCGATGGCGTAGGCGCGCCGCCAGATTTTCACCTGCGCCTCGCCGTGCTTGGCGGCCGTTTCGGATTTGTCCAGGCCTTGTAGTGAACCGTAGTGGCGCTCGTTGAGCTGCCACGCCTTGGTGACGGGTAGCCACATCAGATCCATTTCATCGAGGATCGTCTGTAGTGTGCGGATGGCGCGTTTGAGCACCGAGGTGTAGGCAGCGTCAAAAGTGAGTCCCGCGGCTTTGAGAACGCGACCCGCCTCACGGGCCTCGGTGAGGCCCTGCGGGGAGAGATCGACATCAGTCCAGCCAGTGAAGCGGTTTTCCTTGTTCCAGACGCTTTCGCCGTGGCGAACGAGAACGAGCTTGTGCATCGGCGATGGTCCTCTACTGCTTGAACGCGGCGCGGCCCGGGTACTTGGCGCGCGACCCGAGTTCCTCTTCGATGCGGAGCAACTGGTTGTATTTGGCCATGCGATCGGTGCGTGACGCCGACCCGGTCTTGATTTGGCCAGCGTTGGTGGCTACGGCGAGGTCAGCAATGAACGAGTCTTCCGTTTCGCCGGAGCGGTGCGAGGAGATGTTGGTGTAGCCTGCGCGCGCGGCCATCTCCATCGTCTCCAGGGTTTCGGTGAGGGTGCCGATCTGGTTCACCTTGATCAGGATTGAATTGGCGATGCCACGGCGGATACCTTCGGCGAGGCGCTTGGTGTTGGTGACGAATAGATCGTCACCGACGATCTGGCACTTGGCGCCGATCTTCTTGGTGAGGGTTTCCCAGCCGGCCCAATCATCCTCGGCCATGCCGTCTTCGATCGAGACAATCGGATACTTGGCCGTCCAACTGGCCCAGTAATCGGCCAACTCGGCGGAGTTGCGCTGGCTGCCATCGGATTTCTTGAAGACGTACTTGCCGGACTTCTTGTCGTAGAACTCACTGGCGGCGCAATCGAGGGCTAGCGAGATTTCCTTGCCGGGTTTGTAGCCGGCCTTGGTGATGGCCTCGAGAATGACGTCGAGCGCTTCTTCATTGGAGCCCAGGTTGGGTGCGAAGCCACCTTCGTCACCCACGGCCGTGGAATATTTCTTGCTCTTGAGGACGCTCTTCAAGTTGTGAAACACTTCGGCGCCCATGCGGATGGCCTGGCTGAAATTGGCGGCGGCATGGGGAACGATCATGAATTCCTGGAGGTCAACGGAGTTGTCGGCATGCGCGCCGCCATTGATGATGTTCATCAGCGGCACCGGCAGCAGGCAGGCATTGACGCCGCCGAGGTAGCGGTAGAGCGGCAACTGGTGGGAATTGGCGGCGGCGCGCGCCGAGGCGAGCGAGACCGCCAGAATGGCATTGGCGCCCAACTTGCCTTTGTTGGCGGTGCCGTCCAGCGCAAGCATGGTGGCGTCGATCTGCGTCTGCGCGCTGGCGTCCATGCCGATCAGCGCTTTCTGAATGGCGGTCTCAATATTCTTGACGGCCTTCAGCACG
The DNA here is from genome assembly GCA_043730365.1 of Acidobacteriota bacterium. Lineage (GTDB taxonomy): Bacteria > Acidobacteriota > Terriglobia > Bryobacterales > Bryobacteraceae > VFZP01. The sequence goes on from JAYTKJ010000123.1 coordinate 18,317, forward strand.
CCTTTACCGAGGTAGCGCTTCTTGTCGCCGTCGCGCATTTCCAGCGCTTCGTGTTCGCCGGTGGAAGCGCCCGAGGGCACCGCGGCGCGGCCGAGACTTCCGTCGGCCAAAAGGACGTCGGCTTCTACCGTGGGGTTGCCGCGCGAGTCCAGAATCTCTCTGCCAGTGATTTTGATAATTTCCATGTGTGTGGTTGCGGAATTTCCTGCTTGTTCGTGCTGGGCGGGCGTGCATGCGTGGCGCGCCCAGGCTTCAGAACATTTTCGCACGATCACGCGTGCGGGTGGGTTGCGGTACCATAAAGTGTCGGTTTTGTCTGATCTGACCCGGAAGGTGGTGACTGATTTTTGGCTGAAGTGCTCGTGCAAGACGGGGAAACCCTAGAGAGCGCGCTTCGCCGGTTTAAGAGGAAGGTACAGCAGGAAGATATCATCAAGGAGATCAAGCGCCATTCCTACTACCTGAAACCGGGTGAAAAGAAGCGTACTAAAGCCGCGCTGGCCCGCAAACGGAGCCGCAAGAAGCGCAGTAAAGACGTAGAGTAGATTGAACGAACAAGGGCCGGCCCAAGCGATGGGTCGGCCCTTTCGTGCGTTTGGGGGATGCCAGCCTGATTGATGGAGTAACCTCGAATTATGACCGTTAACATTCACGAAGCGAAGACTCAACTTTCGCGCCTGATCGAGCGCACGCTCGCCGGTGACGACGTCATCATCGCCAAAGCCGGCAAGCCGTTGATCCGGTTGGTGGCGGTGGAGACCAAGCCTGCTCGTGAATTTGGTTTTGCCAAGGGCCAGGTTTCAGCCAAGGCCGGTTGGGAACGGCCACTGACGGAAATCGAAGCGGCGCGATTTCTCGGCAAGCCGAAGGACCTGCCGTGACGCTCTAGTTGGATACCCGCGTTTCTTGGTGGGCTATGGCGTGGGCGCGCGAGATTCAAGGCGATCCGTTCGACCGTATCATCATTGCCCAGGCAATGACTGACCGAATGACGCTGGTGAGCGACGATAGGATGTTCAAACGCTACGGAGTGCCGCTGCTGTGGTAGACGAAGCTACTCCACGCGCTCTTTCAGCACCGGCACACTGACGGCCGGTTCGAACAATCCGAACGTCATGATGTCGGTCTTCGTCGCGATGGTGACGTACTGTTTGCCGCCTGCGGTAAACGTGATCGGGCTCGCCGTGAGATTCTGGCCCGTGTTGAAGTGCCAGAGGTGGCGACCGGTCTTGGAATCCAACGCGACCATCTGGCCATCATCATCACCGAAGAAAAGCACGCCCGTGGCTGTCGATACGGTGCCAGCCCACATCTCGGCTTTGCCGGTCATCGGATACTCCCACACACGCTTGCCGGTCTTAGGATCGAAGGCGCGCATGAAGAACTTGCCCGGCTCCTTCGGAATGCTTTCGACACCGGTGCCGGCGAAGCCCTTCATTGGCTCGGGCTTCTTGGACGAACTGGTGAAGATGTCGCACTGCTCGAGGCTGGGGACGAAGTAGAGTCCGAGAGCAGGATCGTAGCTCTGGCCCATCCAGTTGGTGACGCCGCGGATGGATGGGCAAGTAATGTTGCCGTTGGGCGTAGGATCCATGCCCGCGACGACAACCGGGCGGCCGGTCTTCGGATCGATGTGCGTGGCCCAGGTGATTTTGTCGGCGAGTTTGGTGGCGCGCAGAAACTTTCCGTTGGTGCGATCGAGCACGTAGAAAAAGCCGTTGCGGTTGGCGTGGAAGACCAGCTTGCGTGGTTGGCCTTCCCATGGCATGTCAATCAGGATCGGCCAGGATTGGGCGTCCCAATCCCACACGTCCTTGGGTGTGAATTGAAAGTGCCACTTCATCTTGCCGCTGTCGGCATCGAAGGCGACGAGGGAATCTGAATAGAGATTGTCGCCGCCGCTGCGATCGCCGGCGTAGAAGTCAGGCCAAGGATTTCCGGTGGTCCAAAAGATCGTATTGAGTTCGGGGTCGAAAGTACCGGAGAGCCACGTACCCGCGCCGCCCCAATCCACCGTGAGGTCCCCCCAGGTTTCTGAGCCTGGTTCGCCGCGCGCCGGCACGGTATAGGTGCGCCAAGCTTCGCGGCCGGACTCAGCATCGAAGGCTGCCAGGAAGCCGCGCATCCCGGTGTCGCCGCCGGATACGCCGACGATGATCTTGTCCTTGACGGCCATGGGAGCCAGGGTGGCAAAGTAGCCGAGCTTAGTGTCGGCGTATTCCGAATTCCAGACAACCGCGCCGCTCGATGCCTTAAGCGCCACCAGATGCGCGTCCGACGTGACGAAATAGACCTTGTCGTTGAGCAGCGCCACGCCGCGGTTGACGTCGGCCCGCTTGGCCGATTCTTCGTGATAGTTCCAGATCTGCCGGCCCGTGCGCGCATCCAGCGCAATCACTTCGTTGGAGTTGGTGACGTACATCACGCCATCCTTCACCAGCGGGTTGCACTGCAGACGATTGGCTCGCTCCACGTGATAGACCCACTTGTTGGTCATAGACGGCGCGTTGGCGGGCGTAATCTGTCTGAGCGGGCTGTGGCGATGGCCGGCGTAGTCTCCGGCGTAGGTGACCCAGTCGGCTCCCGGCCCTTTCTTGATGTCTTCATACTTGACCGGCCCCTGGGCCGAGCCGATGAGCGCACCGGCAAGGGCGAGTGCAGTGAGGTTGCGCATGAGCTACTTCTTCTCCTCTTTCGGGGCAGGCGGGCGGACAGCCTGGCGGGCCAGGAAAGCGATGACGTCTTCCACTTCCGCTTTGGACAAACGCTGGCTGTAGTTTTCAGGCATCAGCGAGTTTCTTGAAAACGCGATGTCAGTGAGATCGATCTTGCTGAGCAGATGCAAATGTCCGGATGCTTCCATCACAGAAATAGCGTAGTTGGTGTTGTCTTTCGAGACGCCTTTGATCGATTGCCCGCTCTTCGTCTTGACGGTGACGCCACGAAAACCTTCGGTGGGCTTTTCGCTCGGCTTCAAGATCGCCTCGCGCAGTTGCGGAACGCTGCGGCCCATGCCTGCATTAGTTAGGTCAGGCCCAAGCGCGCCGCCCTGGCCCCGAATCATGTGGCAGCCCGCACACCCGCCTTTGCCGTGGTAGATGGCCCGGCCGGAATCGACATTGCCAGACAACTTCGCCTCATACGCTGGGGCATTGACGGATTTGACGAAGGTGACCAGTTGCCAGATCTTGTCGTCCGGATGATTGGAAGGTGGCATGTCAGAGCCGCGGACACCGTTCTTGATCGAGTTGAAAAGACGCTTATTGGTGGCCCCCCGAATCTCGCCGTTCTGAGCGATGCGCGGCCCGCGTCCACCTTCCGCGTTGGGGCCGTGGCAACCTGAGCACGAACTCAGGTACAACTGGCGGCCCGCTTCGATCGCCTCGGGCTTGCCGTCCAACGGATTCTTAGTGTCATCGTCATCCTTGCCTTCAGGATGTTGGGCCAGAACAAGGCTGGCGAAAAGCAGCAGGGAACACGCGGCGCGCATTCCTTACAGGGTACACTGCTGAGGATAAGGATGGATCGCCGCCTCGACCCTTCGCGTCTGGAATCGCTGCTGGAATCGGCGCGTCTTCTCAACTCCTCGTTGCGCCTGGAAGACCTGCTCGGACACCTGCTGCGGACGGTGATGGGACGCATGCTCGCGGCCAAGGGCGCGATTGCTATTGCGCGGGATGGGCGGTTTGAAACGGCGCTGGCGCGAGGTTTGCCCGCTCTGATAAAGGGCGCGCCGCTCGATGAAGCATCGGCCCATGCACTGGGATTGAATCTCACGTTGACGATCGGCGACGAATCGGCGCCCGCCGGCTTGTTGGCCGTTGCGCGGCGCTTCGCACGCCCGCTGGACGAAGACGAGCGGGAATTTCTGGATGCCCTGTTGGGATTGGCTTCATCGAGTATTGCCAATGCCCGCGCCCACGAAGAGACCGTACAAGCCAACCGGTCACTTGACCAGAAGATTCAGGAACTGCGCGCGTTGGTGGATCTGGGCCGGGGGCTCGCCGCCACGACCCAGCCTGACGAGATTGCGCACATGCTGATGCTCACACTCGCCGGGCGCTGGGGCACGCGCAAGCAAGCTGTCATCACTTGGAAAGGGAATCAGCCGGGCTTCGTGCGGGCGAGGGGATTGACCGCGCCGAGTCAGGAACTGATGGTGCGGGCCATCTCGGGTTTGACCGAACCGGTTATCCGCGTCGACGCGCTGCCAGTGGAATTGCGCATGTCGATGGAGTTGCCGGAAGGGTCCATGATTTTTCCGATCCGTTCGGGCGACGAGACCACGGGTGCGCTGGTGTGTGGTCCGCGGATGGGCAAGAGCGGCTACGCCGAGGCCGATCTGGAGTTCGGCGCCGGACTGGTAGCGCAGGCATCGGTGGCGTTTGAAAACGCCTGGCACTTTGCCGAGACGCTCGAGAAGAAGAAGATCGAGCAGGAACTCGAAGTCGCGGCGGGCATTCAACGCGATCTGTTCCCCAAGCAGATCCCCGCGATGCAGCAAACCGAAATCGCCGCGCGCAACCGTCAGGCGCGGCAAGTGGGTGGCGACTACTACGACATTCTTCCCGTGGGTACGCCCGGCCCGGCCCAGCCGCATCTGTTGTGCGTGGCCGATATTTCCGGCAAAGGTGTGTCAGCGTCGCTGTTGATGGCCAACATCCAGGCGACTTTGCGCGCCGTGGTGACGCAGGATTTGCCGCTGCCGGAATTGACTGCGCGAACCAATGACTTACTGTGGGCCTCCACGCCGCCGAACAAATACGCCACGGCATTTTTCCTGCGGTATGAGCCGGTTACCGGCGAGTGCGTCTATGTGAACGGCGGCCACTGCGATGGGATTGTGCTGCGGGCAAGCGGCGATGTGCAGATGTTGCCCACCACCGGCCTGCCGGTGGGCTTGTTTCCTAAGAAGAAGTTTGAGCAGGCTGCGTTCACGATGGCTGCCGGTGACACCTTACTGCTCTATTCCGATGGCGTGAGCGAAGCCAACGACAAGGACTACAACGAGTTCGGCATGGAACGGTTGGTGGCGAGTCTGCGCGCTGTCGCGGACGGACCATGCGAGAGCATTTTGGATCGTCTGATCGAAGACATTGATGCCTTCGCGGGCGGCGCGCCGCAGTTTGACGACATCACGATGATGGTGATGAAGAGACTGCCCGCATGAGCCGGCTGCTCGAGCCGTTTCTGACGGCGTTCCCGCGGTGGCGAGCGAGGCCCTGGTTGCTGGCGGCACTGTTACTCCTGGCGCCAGGCGCCTATTTCGCCGGGCGGTATTTTCAAAGCCAATCGGGCGCCACCAGCATGCACCAGATGGAAGGCTATGAGGAGATCTTGCGCCGGGCGCATGTCACCGCCAAAGCCCTGGGGATTCCGGCGGATCAATGGAGTGCGACGTTCAGGTTTAACGCCAGCTTCGAGATGAACCGCTTTGCGCAACGCGAGCGAGCGCGGCTGCCGGAAGCAGTGCGGCGAATTCTGCCGGTGGCGCAAGTGCGCGTGCTGATGATCGAAAGCGCTAGCGCCGCCAGATGGGTGGAGTTCACTTACTCCGGCGAAGGCCAGTTGCTGGGTTATGAAACCAGTCCGGGCTTGTTTACCGCCGATGAGATGCTGGCCAATACCGGCACGCGCGAAGTAGCACAAGGTGCTCTCGAAGCTGTGCTCGATCCGAGCGCTTTCGAATTCGGTGAGCCCGCCAGCAAGAGTAAGGACGGCGGGCGCGGGCAACGATTCGATTGGAGCCTGCGGGCCAAGTGCTGCCCAGAGTTGGCCATCGCGGCGACCGTGGACGTGGTGGGGCCTAGACCCGCGTTTCTGGCGGTGAAAACTTCTTTTCAAAACCACTATCTTTACGTGCGAAACACGCCCCTCAATCTATTGGTCGACGTGCTGCGCATGGGGTTCCTGTTGGGCGCCATGGGTTTTGTGGGATTCCGTTTTGCCAAGCGAGCGATGGAACGTGAGGTACCGTATGGGCGCGCCCTGGTGGTCTGGGCCGTGCTCATCGTCACGGGCCTCATCTATGTGTCGTTACAACCATTCGGTGAAGTCAGTGGTGAGCCTATTTTTCTGGCGGGGCCCTTTCGGTTCGCCGGCGTACTGCTCACCCTCCTGGTTTATGTAGTGATTGGACTATTGCTGGCGCTTGCTTACGGCGCTACTGAGGGTGACTTACGTGAGCGCTATGCCGGCAAGCTCACCTCACTCGACGCGCTGCTATCCGGACGACTCTGGTCACGCAACGTGGGCGTCTCCGTGTTGGCCGGTGCGGCTTGGGGCGCCTGGGCCTATGGGTTGACGCAGTGGGTGCGAGCCGGATTGGCGCCGGGATTCATTCCGTTGCCCGGATTTGAACTTCGGTTCTCCTATTCGGTCGCGCCATGGTTAGGGTTGGTGGCGGCCAACCTGACCGAGGCAGTTCGCATCGCAGTTACGGTGCTGCTGGTGTCTCTGTCGGCGGGAATCTGGTTGAGCCGGGGCAAACGATGGCGTTGGGTGGTGACGGCCTTGTGCTCATTCAGCGCGGTGTTGACTTCGGGTTCAGGTTCACCCTTCGTGGACGCCAATGCGGGGATTATGGCCGTGTCGACATTGGCCACGCTGTGGCTGGGTCTGAGCGGTTTGGACTTTCTGGCCGCGACGGTCGCGACGATCGTGGCGTTGGCAGGCACGTCGTTGGGAGACGTCACGGCAATTCTTCCGGCTTGGAGCCAGCCGGCCGCGGTGGCTCGCGGTATCGGTATCGCCACCCTCGGACTGGGGTTGGTTGCGGTCTACCTGGCCCGCCGCTACGAAGATGCCGAAGTGATGCCGGGCTATGCCCGCAACATCGAAGAGCGGCAGTCGAGACAGGAAGAAGTGTCGGCGACGCGGGAAGCGCAACTGCGCCTGCTCCCGCTGGAGCCGCCTCGCGTTCCCGGGTTGGGAATCGCCGCCTTCTGCGCGCCGTCGCAGCAAGGCGTGAGTGGTGACTTCTTCGATTTCTACCCGATGTCGCGCGGGCGATTGGGCTTGCTGGTGGCCGACGGGCGCGCCGGCGGACTGGGCGCCGCGTTGACGATCGCCATGGCCAAGGGCTTTGTTCAGTATGCCGCGCAGCGCGATTGGCCGGCTGGTGAAACGTTGCGGCGGCTTCGGCAAGCCTGGCATAGCGATGATGACGAGGCCGGAGAACTGAGTCTGGCCTACGCGATTTTCGATCCGGCGCAGCACCAGATTCGCTTCGCTCGCCTGGGCACGACGCCAGTGATGCTGGCGGGTATCGATGCGCAGGACCGGGCCGAGTCGCTCAGTGGGCTTGAGGCCGATGGCTTGGCTGAAGGCGTGACCACGCTGGCGGTGGGCGATGTGGTGCTGGTCTATACCGATGGCGTGCCGCAGCGCTTTGCTGAAAATCATCGCGACGGCCTGGATGCCTGGCTGCGCAACAGACTCCGGCTCACCACCGGGGTGACCGCGGACCGGATTGCCGAGTCGCTCCGGGAATCGTTGCGCGCGCACGAGGGCAACGCGCCGGATGACTTGACGGCCGTGGTGATTCGCTTTGAGCCGGCCGAGACTGCGTCGCTTGAGGTGAGTGCTTGAGATCGCTGCTGCTTTGTATAGTCCTGGCGGCGGTGGGCATCGCCACCACCTATCGCCTGTTCCCACGCATTGACAGCATGGGCGGATACCCTTCGCAGGTGTCTCGCGAGGAAGCGATCGAGAGGGCGCGCATTGTGGCGTCGCACTATGGGCGCGACGTCAAGGGCTGGCCGGTCGACGTGCGAGTGGACCGGTTTCAGCGCACCTATGAGTTCCTGCGCTCGGCGCCGAATCATCCGCTGGCACGCGAGCCGCAGCCGTATAGCTTCCGAGTATTATTCAGTCGCGGCCCCTTGCGGACAGAAGTAGAGGTGCTGCGCGATGGGCGCCCGGGACGTTTTGTATACCGTGACGAGCGTCGCCCCGATTTCAGCGGTCCGCCTCCCACCGACGCCCAGGTGAAGCAGGTTCTCACCGACTTTACCGGCGATCCCAATGGCGGCTCATACAAAAGGATGAACTCGGTGGCGACAGCGACCATGGGTCACTCGACGACATGGGAATGGCGCGATGAAGCAGTGCCGGAAGTGATCCAGCAACTGGAAGTTGCCACCGCCGAAGACGGTATCCGTTGGGTGAAATCGCGCGCCGACCTATCGCTTTCGTTTGTCGAGCGCTGGGTGGCCGCCGCTGGCCGAACGTCATTGCGGCTCTCAGTACTGCCCGTCTTGCTCATCCTTGCTATCACCGCCACTTGCGCGCTGCTTTTCCCGGGCTTGGCACGCGGGCGCATCCGGCTTCGGCAAGCGCTGCGATTGATGGCGGTGTTGCTGGGGATGAGCGTCGTGGCCGGCATCGCCACCGGGGAGTTTGACCGCATCAGGCTCGCATCTTCAGAATCGAATCAGCCTCTGCCGGAGGCATTGTTCAGAGCCCTCACCGGCGAGCTTCCGATCAAGGCGCTTTTTGCAGCGATGTGGGCGGTGGGGCGATGGGTGATGAAATCGGTGAGCCTGGACCGCTGGCACACCTTCGATGCGCTACTCGCCGGAAACTGGTGGCGGCGTCAGGTGGGCCATTCGGTGGCGTGCGGTCTGTTACTTGGCGTGGCGATGACCGCCATCCCCGCCGTGCTGTGCGCGGCGGAACTTTTTCCACGTTCCGACGCCCAGACGGTAGCTCCGCAATGGCTGGGGGCGAGGATTTCTGCGCTGCTGCCGTTGAGTTTCCAGATGCCATGGGATTTGTCCGGCATCTTTTTCCTGCTGTTGCCGTTGACGCTGGCGCCGTCGTTTCGCCGCTGGCTGCCGGTCAAACTCCGCTGGGTATTGCTGGCCCTGATTTCGGTTCTGCTAGTAGGGCTGACGCGCACACTGGTGAACGACGACGCGGCGGGAAATCTCACCACCGGGGCGATCATGGCCACCGCCTTCTTCGGCATCTACTGGAAGTTCGATCTGACGGCCGTGCTGGTGGCAGACCTCGGATTCTGGGCTACCGAAGTGGCTGTGTACTTCCTGCATCAACAGTCTGACGCGCTGCGTATGAACGGGTTGAGCACTGCCCTGCTGTATGGCGGCGTGGCCTTGGCCGGCGTGGCGGCGCTGCTTTTTTCCCGGGATCTGGAAGTGGTTCCGGATGAGGAGATCGTGGAGATTGCCGCGCAACGCGAAGTGTTCGAGACCGAATTCGCGATGGCGCGCAAAGCACAGCAACGGCTGCTCCCGGCGATTCCCTCGCGGATCGATGGCTTTTCCCTGGCTGCCTCCTGCTATCCGGCGCGCGACGTGGGCGGCGATCTCTACGATTTCTTTCGCTACCCGGACGGCACCTACGGCATGTGCGTTGCCGACGTGTCGGGGAAGGGCGTGCCGGCGGCGCTCTACATGACGCTGACCAAGGGGATCCTGGCAGCGGCCAGCCGCGATCCCGCCGACTTGCCGGCTCTCGCCGCCGCTCTCAATGCGCAGTTACATGCCGCGGGACGCAGGAAGACCTTTGTCACGATGGCGCTCGGCCGGCTGGACGTGGCAGCCCGTTCGCTTGAGTACGTGCGGGCCGGACACAATTCAATTTTGTGGAAGCGAGCGGCACGCGGCACGTGCGAGTATTGCAAGCCCAGAGGCGTGGGGCTGGGGCTGACCACCGGGCGCGCATTTGATCGCTCCATTGTGATGGATACCATGCACCTGGAACTGGGCGATGTGGTGGTGTTCTATTCCGATGGCATTACCGAAGCGATGAACGCCGAGCGGGAGTTGTTTGGCGAGGAACGATTACAAACCGTGGTGGAGCGGTACGCCGGCCTGGACGCCTTTGGACTGGAGCAGGAAATCCTGCGGGACGTGCGCGAGTTCATGGCCGGTGAACCGCCGCATGACGACATGACTCTGCTGGTTTTACAGGCCTGAGGGCCAAAACGAGGTAACCTACTCACGTGGCGACTGCATTTAATCTGAACCGGTCCGAGCAGGATGGCGTGGTCATCTTTGGCCTCGACGGCTATCTGGACGCCCATACCGCGCCGCTGTTTGAGCGCGCGATCGAGAATGAGTTTTCGGCTGGGCATACCAAGATCATTGCCGACTGTGCCAAACTGGACTACATTTCATCGGCCGGCCTGGGCGTCTTCATGAGCTTCATTGAGGATATACGCACCACCGGCGGCGACATCAAATTGTGCGCGATCGTCCCCAAGGTCTACCAGGTTTTCGATGTTCTGGGATTCCCGGAGCTGTTCGACATCGTCGATACGATTCCGGCGGCCCTGCAGAGCTTTCGTGAAGGCCCGCGGAAGGAAGCGTGACCGCGATGCCATCTTTCGAACATGATTTTCTGTTGCACGTGCCATCGTCCACCGACAACCTGGCCATGATTCGCGACTTTGTATCCAAGGTGGGCGAGAAGGCCGGCTTTGACGAGAAAGAAGTGATGAAGTTGTCGCTGGCCGTGGACGAAGCGTGCGCCAATGTGATCGAGCACGCCTATGGCGACATCCCGATCAAAGGCCAGGTGCGCGTTCGCGTGACGTTCGACGCCGAGGAAGTGATCATCGAAGTGGTGGACACCGGCAAGGGCTTCGATCCATCGCAACTGCCGGTGAAGGACGTTGAGCAACTGGTGCGCGAACGGCGCTCCGGGGGCTTGGGCTGGCGGCTGATCCGGTCCGTTATGGACGAGGTTCACTACCAGATGGTGCCGGGCGAGAAGAATGAATTGCGGATGGTCAAGAAGATCCGCAAGCCTGTTTGAATGAATTCCTATATACTTGATAGAGATTGGTATGAAGGCGAGTAACTCCTTTTGGAAAGCCCGTCTGGCGGGGCAGATTGCGCCTGAGCTGGCCGGTGAGCTGGATGTCTATGACAACGAAGTTGCGCTGCGCAAACAGGGCAAGATCGATGAGAAAGTGTTTGCCGAAACGCGGTTGCGGCGCGGCGCCTACGGGCAGCGCTACGACAATGGGCAACGCCACGACGGCGTAGCGGCTCGCAAGCTCGAGTTTCCCACCGCCACCACCAAGGGTCCGATGACGCTGTGGGACGCGCCGGGAATGATGCGCATCAAGATTCCGTTCGGCGGCGTCGACGCGACGCAGCTTGAGGTACTGGCGCAGTTGGCCGAAGAATATTCTGACGGCATCGCGCATATCACCACGCGGCAGGATGTGCAGTTGCACTTCGTGCATATCGAAGACACGCCTTCTCTGATGCGGCGATTGGCGGCGGTGGGCATTACCACGCGCGAGGCCTGCGGCAATTCGGTGCGCAACGTGACAGCGTGTCCAATTGCCGGCGTCTGCCACACCGAGACATTTGATGTGACGCCGTACTCAAAGGCCCTGGCCTACTTCCTGCTGGGCCATCCCGATTGCCAGCAGTTTGGGCGCAAGTTCAAGATCGCTTTTTCAGGATGCCGCGAGGAAGCTTGCGCGTTGGTGCGGATGCATGATTTTGGCGCGATTGCGGCGATTCGCGATGGCGTGCGCGGCTTTGAGGTTTATGTGGGCGGCGGGCTCGGCACGGTGCCACAGCAGGCGCGGCTTTATGCCGAGTTCCTCCCGGCTGCCGAACTCCTCCCGGTGGCGCAGGCGATTTGTCTGGTGTTTGCGCGGCTGGGCGAGAAGAAGAACCGCAACACGGCTCGTATCAAGTTCCTGATTTCGAAATTGGGCCTCGACGAATTCAAGCGGCTCGTGGCCGAAGAGCGCGCGCGCCTGCCGCATGACGACCGTTGGACGTCCTATCTGGCCGACATTCCCAACTACAAGGAAGAGCCGCTCAAGCCGTCTTCATTGCTTGAGATCAAGCCGGTGATGCCCGCGGGTTTCGCCGAGTGGGAGAAGACCAACGTCTACCGGCAAAGGCAAGGCGGCTATGCGACAGTAACGCTGGCGCTGCCGTTGGGCGATATCACGGCGGACCAACTCCGCGCGGTAGCGGATCTGGCGCGCAAGTATGTGAAGGAGACCGTGCGAACCACGGTGGAGCAGAATCTGGTGATCCGCTGGGTGCCCCAGGGCGATCTACCGGCGTTGTACCAGGAGCTCAAAGCCGCCGATCTCGCGGAGCCTGGGGCCGGCACCATCGCCGATGTCACCTCGTGCCCTGGAACCGACACCTGCAAGCTGGGGATTTCCTCGTCGCGTGGATTGTCCGGCGAATTGCGCGAGCGGCTGGCTGAGAAGCAGTTCGTGATGGACGAGGCGATTCGCGGGTTGCGCATCAAGGTGAGCGGCTGCTTCAACTCGTGCGGACAGCATCATGCGGCGGACCTTGGTTTCTATGGCGTGAGCCGCAATAAAGGCGGCTATACGGTGCCGCATTTTCAAGTGGTGCTGGGCGGGCAGTGGCAGAACAACGCCGGGTCATACGGGCTGGCGATTGGCGCGGTGCCTTCCAAACGAATCCCGGAAACAGTGGACCGGATCACGGGGCGCTTTCTGGCCGACAAGCAGGCGGGCGAGAGCTTCCAGGCCTATGTGAAGCGCATCGGCAAGGCGGCTTGTAAAACGATGCTCGAAGATCTGATGGTGGTGCCCGAGCATGACGCGGCGCCGGATATGTATGTGGATTGGGCGGACGCGCGCGAGTACACGATTGGCGATATCGGCGTGGGCGAGTGCGCTGGCGAAGTGGTGAATCCGATTGATTTCCAACTGGCGGCTTGCGAGCGCGAGGCGTTCGAAGCGCAACTGGCGTTGGAAGCGGGTGACGCAGGCAAGGCGGCGAAATTGGCGTATGACTCGATGCTTCATGGCGCGGTAGCGCTGCTCAAGCAGCGGGTGCCGGTTTTCAACGAAGAACCGGACGCGGTGGTGGGCACCTTCCAAACCCAACTCCTGGACACACAGTTGTTCCACGATCCGTTCACTGGGCCCAAGTTTGCGCAGTATTTCCTGAAGGCGCACGAGCGCCGGCAGCAAGCCGTCTCGGCCGAGCGAGCGCACCAACTGGTGGAAGAGGCGCAGTTGTTCATTGAGGCTTCCCACGCCTGCTACGCGCGCATGCGCCAGCAGCCGGTGGCAGTGGCCGGGGTTAAATAATGCAGCATTTTCGCGTCAAATTTTTTGCGCGGCCTACGCCCTCCGATTTCGACCTGGGGCGGGCGATTCCGGTGTTTCACCGGTGGATTCAAACCAACGCGCTGCCGGAGACGCTGATCGATGTGGCCGACTATCAACACGTCCCGGCCGGTCCCGGGGTGCTGCTGGTGAGCCACGATGCCTATTATGGGCTCGATCAGTCCAAGCATCGTTTGGGCCTGCTGTATACGCGGCGTACGGCGATGGCGGGCTCAATTGCGGACCGGGTGCGCGATGCCATCGCGTCGGCCCGGCGTGCCTGCGATCTGCTGGAGAAGGAGCCGGAGTTCGCCGGCAAGCTTTCGTTTGACCGTTCGAGTTTCGAGATCAGTGTGAATGACCGGTTGATGGCGCCGAACACCGAGGCCGGTTACCTGGCGCTGGAGCCGGAATTGCGGGCCGCGCTGGCTCCTGGCCGATATGACTTTGTGCCTACCGGTGCGCCGCGCGAGTTACTCACCGTGGCTGTGACCACCGCCTGACAATTCAAGGCGGTAACCACGCCTACTTACTCAATGTAATGGCCTCGCTATGCGGGGGGGAGCTGGTTTTTGAGACCGCCGCCGCCTTGACAGGCAAGTTGAGCTGCCACCATTGTTCTGCCTCCTCGCGGGTCCAACGGTCAAAGCCGCTACATTCGGCGAGTAACTTCGCCAGCGCTCCGGCGCCAGCGGGGCGCGCCGCGGGATCTTTGGCCAGGCACATCATGACCACACGATCGAGAGACTCCGGCACGTCCATCGCGCTGCGCTCGGATGGGGGAACCGGTGCCCGCTGCACGTGAGCGAGGATCATCGCCGTGGAGCCCTTTTCCTCAAAGACGTAGCGGCCCGTTAGCAGCCAATAGGCGACGCAGCCAAGCCCGTAGAGATCAGTTCGTCCGTCGATGTCCGGATTCCCCTGCGCCAGTTCCGGCGCCAGAAAAGCGGGCGTGCCGGTGGTGGCTCCCGCCAGGCTCATCGTCTCATCGCCGCCGGTGACTTTGACCAGGCCGAAATCCAGGACCTTGGCGAAGTCGTACTCGGCCCCCATGCGGCATAGGAAGATGTTGCCGGGCTTGATGTCGCGGTGAACCATGCCATGGCGGTGGGCGTCCTCCAGTGACCGGCAGACTTGCGACAGAATGTAGACGGTGCGGGCGGGGGACTGCGGTCCGAACCGCTTAACCAAAGTGTCGAGATCTATTCCTTCCAGCAATTCCATCACATAGTAGAAGACACCATCTTGGGTGACGCCGAAGTCATACAGGGCGACGGTGTGGGGTGAGCTTAGCACGGCCGTGGCATTGGCCTCCTGCTCGAAGCGGCGTCTCAGGAGGAGAGCATCGCTGGCGCTGCCGCGAGTCATCATCTCCGGCTGAATCAGCTTGATGGCCGCGTCGCGAGCCAACATGTTGTGCCGCGCGCGCCACACCTCGCCCATGCCGCCCATGGCCAGCCGCTCGACCAGGCGGTAGCTCCCCATCTCGCGAGCCTTCGTGACGTGCTCGCCCAGTTTTGTGACCACGCGCGAAATCACCACTGCGACGCCCACCAGCAGAAAGTCCGGATAGTGCATGACCAGGGCGTTGCTGACTGGACCAAAGTCCCACGTCCCACGAGACTTCGCCAAAAGCATACCGAGTGGATTCATTGACACCGCCAGTAGCCCGGCCACTACCGTCTTACCTGGCGAATTTGGAATCAGGGCCGCGAACACCAGCACGAGCGCGCCGATCCAACTGATTTGCGGCAGCACCAGCGTGTCGTGCGGAACCTTGTCCCAGTGCAGCACGACGCCGAGGAAGAAGGCGGTCAAAACCATATAGCCCAGACCCAGATCGAGCAGGAACTGGGGATGGCGACTGGCGCGCCGAGTGTAGAAATACACACCGATGGAAAGAAGCGAGTTTCCCGCCGAGACCAAGTCCGGCGTCTGTATGTGAAACGAGTAGCCCAGGTTTGCAAGGACCAGGCGATAGAGGATCGTGCCTACTGCCCAGAGCAGCCCGACCACCAGGGCGATGACGGCTAATCTGCTAGAAGCCTCCTCGAGAAGATCGTGCGGGAGCGAGCGCACGCGGGGCTTCTCGGCGCCTCCGGCATTGGGCGGTGTGCTGGCCGGGACTGGCCCGACGTGACTTCGAAGGGGCAGTGGGCGACCAGCTCGATCAGGCATAGTGGCGGGCTATGACACCATTGTCCTACACGGGGGCCGTGTTGCAACTGGCGAGGAAAAGCGCCATCCTGACGAAATGCCCCACATCGTTGCTGCCCTGTTCTTGCTGGCTGGCTGTTCACTGGTTTGGGCCGAGCGGGTCACGCTCGAGCGACTAGGCCAGGTCGTGCGGTTGGCCGACCCGCAAGTCTCCCCTGATTCCAAGAGTGTGGCCGTCTTGGTTTCGCGCGCCAACTTCGAGGAGAACCGGTATGACGCGCAGTTGGTGCTGATCGATGCCGTCTCGCGCGCGCAGCGCATCCTGGTGAGAGAACGTCTTGGGCTTTCGTCTCCGCGGTGGTCCTCCGATGGCAAGCGCCTGGCATTCCTGGCGCAGCTTGACGGCAAAGCGCAAGTGTTCGCGCTGCCGATGGATGGTGGCGGCGAAGCTGTTCAATTGACTAGCGCGCCCAAGGGCGTCCAGCAGTTCGCGTGGAGTCCGGATGCGAGCCGCGTCGCTTATGTCACCGAAGATGTTGCTGCCAGAGTGACTGGGCCGGAGCGGCACAACAAAGCCTTCGAGGTTGGCAACAACGATTTCCTGGTGGCCACCGCGCAACTGCCGTCCCATCTTTGGGTGGTCATGGCCGACGGCACTAGCAAGGCGCGCCGCCTGACTTCAGGCTCGTGGACATTGCCCAAGAGCATGCCGCCGAGTTCGCCGTCTTCGCCCGTGAATTGGACGCCAGACGGCAAGTCCATCGTCTGCGTAAAGGTTGCGACTCCTTATACCGGCGACGGAGATCAGAGCAGCATTCAGCTGATCGATGTCGATGGCGGCGCCATACGCTCGCTCACCGGCCGTGTGAAGAACGAGTCGCAGCCCGTGATTTCCCCCGATGGCAAATGGATCAGCTACTGGTATCCGCGCGGGGGAGACCCTCGCAACGTGAATGAGATTCAGGTGGCGCCGATCGCGGGTGGGGAAGGGCGCAGCGTCACCGGCGCGATTGACCGCAACGTGATGCGTGCGATGTGGATGGGCGATAGCAAGGCTGTGGTGGTGAGCGCCAATGACGGCACGGGGGTGAGCTTGTGGATGCAACCCCTCGAAGGAACGGCGGCGCGGCGGATTGAACTCGGCAAGGTGGTGCCTTCGGCTGCGTTCTGGTTGGATGCTTCGGTTTCTCCCCAGGGCGCATTGGCCTTTACGGCGAGCACGCCGACGCGACCGGCCGAAGTTTATCTGGTCCAATCCAGTGCTCGGTCAGCGCCGCCCGAGCGTCTCACCGACTTCAACGCCGCTATCGAAGCGTTGGAACTGGGCAAAACGGAAACCGTTCGGTGGGTAGGCGCCGACGGATTGAAGCAGGATGGCGTGGTGACGTATCCGCCGGGTTTCGACGCCGCCAAGAAGTATCCGCTGGTGCTGTATATCCATGGCGGGCCGCGGTCGGCTTCCAAGGAGATTTTCGGAAGGGCGCAGTTATTGGCTTCCCGTGGCTGGGTGGTGTTTGAGCCCAACTATCGTGGCAGCGACAACTTGGGCAACGCGTTTCAGGCGGCGATCTGGAATGACGCGGGCGCGGGGCCGGGACGCGACGTGATGTCGGGCGTCGAATTCCTGAAGAAGCGCGGCTGGGTGGACGAGACGCGGATGGCGCCCACCGGCTGGTCCTATGGGGGCTACATGACCACGTGGCTGTTGGGAAACTATCCCGGGGTGTGGCGTGCGGCGGTGGCGGGCGCGGCCGTGACCACGTGGATCGATCAATACAACCTTGGTGACTCGAACGTGCGGCGAGCCGCCAGTCTGGGTGGATCGCCGTGGACCGACCCCAAGCGCATGCAAGCGGCGATCGAGCAATCGCCCATTCACTACGCCACCAACATCAAGGCGCCGACATTGATCCTGTCGAACACCGGCGACTACCGGGTGCCGATCACGCAGTCCTACGAGCTCTATCATTCGCTCCGTGACCGCGGTATTGCCACGCAGTTCATCGCCTACCCGTTGGGTGGCCACAGTCCGGCCGATCCCGTGCACTCGCGCGATGTGGACCGGCGGTGGATAGCCTGGCTGGAGAAGTATCTGGGCGCCGGAGGCGAGGTGGCACGGCCGAGCGGAGGCGGGCGCGACTGAGCTATTCCTTCACTTTCACAATGACGTAGGTCAGTGATTGGCCTGCGGGTATGATCAGTTGATGCGGCGCTTTGGGCGGGATGTGAACGATATCGCCGACGGCAATCTCGCGCCTGTCACCGCCAACGATATGGGTGGCCACAAACTCACCGGGAGCGGTAGCGCGAGGTTCAAACAGCTGGCCCCCGATCACCAACGTCGCGGTTCCCGCTCTGACGACGAAGAAATCTCCCATCTTTTCGTGCACTTCGGCTTCGCCCGTGGCTCCGCGGTAGATTAGCGCAGTGAGAGTAGTGCCAGAATTTTCAAGAATGACGAACGCGGGTTTGTTCGTCTCCACTTTGCCCGGCAGTTCTTTGGCCTTCGCCAAAAGTTCCGCCTGAGGGTGGTGCTTGAATCCAGGCACATCTTCGCCGGTTAGAGGCAGCCCATGTATCCATGCCAGGGACAAAATGGGAACGGTCCACATCTTTACGCGCATGCCTGAGCATAGCTCAAGGCGGATTGTTGCCACAACTCACTCAAGATGCGGATTCGGTGAGTTGCGTGACGCCGAGCGGGGTGTCGAAGTCAATATCGCCCATGCGATTCAACGTGCCCCACCTTGCGCCCAAACGAACGCGGGCCTTGCCGTTGGAAAAAGCTTCAGCGTGCTGAAACCGCGCCTGGATGATGAAGTGTCCCTCGCGATCGATGTAGCCCCAACGCCCGTACCATTTCACGGCGGCTAAGCCTTCCGAGAAGTCTCCGCACTCTTCATAAAGCGGCGTAACCCGAAACGTGCCCGAGCGATCAATATAGCCCCACTTGTCGACCGGCCTGACGGCAGCCAAGCTTTCCTGAAAACAGTGGACGGCCCGGAAATCCGGGTAGATTACCGTGTGGCCGCGCGGATTGACGAAACCCCAGCGCTCGCCAAAGTCCATGGGAAGGGGGTCACCGCCTTCGCTAGGTTCCAGAGCAGCGGTGATCCGCGTGTAGGCGCCTGTGATGGCCTTTAGCTTCTCTTCAGCACGCGTCTTCATCCGAATCGGCTCGTTTTGAAACCGGTCCGGGTGCCAGACTTTTACCAAGTCATGATAGGCGGCGCGCACCTGCTCCAGCGTCGCCGTGGGGTTAAGATCGAGGATGAAGTAGGAGCGTAGCAGATCGTTGGACATTAGTCCGCCATTGCCTTAATCGACGGTTAGAGCGGAATGCTTTAGGGATCTACTGGCGTCCGATGACAGCCCACTTGGCACTATTGAGGTTGGTCCGTGCCGTGCGATTCTGGGGTCTGCCGGGGGTTCCTGCCCGCGCTGGAAACATCGTGCGGTCATGGATCGGAAGGTCGTCCAGGTGCTCTTCGACCGTCTTCATCAACTTGGGTGACGCAACCATACCGGGGGGGACCAATTGTGAGTCTTCGATCTTGCGCAGCAATTCCTGGGCTTCGCCGCGCATTTCCGGGCCGTGGGAGGCCGCTGCCCGTATCGCTTCCTTGGCATTCCGAGAGGCGGACTGAACGTCGCCCTTCATGAGCTGGGCCAAAGCCAGCTTTTGCAGCGCGATAGCCGATCCCACGCTTTCTCCGTGACCGGCGGCCCGGAAAATCTCCAACGCTTGCGAAAAGCTGCCGCAGGCCGGTTCAATCTCGTCCGCATTAAGCTGAACGCTACCGATACACACTAGAATCGAGGCTACTTGGGGATGCTCTTCGCCATACTGAGACCGGGTGGCGGCCATGGCCTGGCGCCAGCAGTTGATCGCCTGCGCGCGATCTTCCAAACCCAAGAAAGAATCACCCATTCCCGAGGTGGCGGTAACGAAGCGCTCATGTTTGTCTGGGGTGTCCGGCATTGTGTCGACCAGACGGACCGCGGACTCATAAGACCGCAACGCGTCATTATGGCGGCCGAGTTGGCCAAGGGCACTACCTTTGGTGATCAGCACGTCCACGCGTTGCTTGAAATCCGGTGACGCGACGGCAATCCACTGCTCGGCCATTTCCACGGTTTCGTTGAGACGCCCGCCCCGTACCGCGCAACCGAGCATCGCTTCGGCGGCCTGGCGCAAAAGATCCTTATCACCCAACCCTTTGGCGGCGTTGAAGGCGCGTCGCACGGGCGACTCGACGCGATCAAACTGGAGGTACTTGGCGCGGAGGCGGCCTTCGGCCAGATCCAGGCGTAGGGTGACCGCGCTGCCGGGAGCGTATTTCTTGGCGGTAGTGGCGCGCAAGTCCAGCAGGCAGTCCTCAGCCTTTTCATATTCGGCTTCCTCGATCAGGCGATCGAGGTTCTTAAGTTTGGCTTCGATGCCGCCGCCGCCGAGGATGTCGAAGATGCCCATTATTCTGTCTATCGGCTTTACGCCGCTAAACGATAAGTTGAGGT
>JAYTKJ010000124.1:0-13146 GCA_043730365.1 Acidobacteriota bacterium
CAATGGAACCTCCGGCGCTGCCGAATGAATGAAGCCAAACTGCTCGCCTCCGTGACCGATCCCTTCCTGGACTCTGAGACACGCGCCGCCCTGAAGACACTAGCCATTTACACCTCGCGCCACGAGCGCGCCCGTCAAAACGCCTTGAAGGAATTGAAACCTCTCCAGAACGAACGCGCCGCGCGCACCAAATTCGCCGCCAGGGTTGACGATGCCGATGCCGAGCCCTCGCCCCTCATCGAAACGGTGCGCGTCCGCCGCACGCTGCTCGCCGAGATCCGCACCAAAGCCGCGCTCAACAAGATTAATCTTGATGCCGCCATCCAACGGCTTGACAAGGGCTCACCCACCGCGCCCGTCTCCTATTTCCAATTCGATCTGGCGGCGCGCGTCGACTAAGTCTGCGAGCGCCGCCGGAGTTCCTCCACGCGCAGATAGATCGTCTGGTCGGCCCGCATCAGTTCGTCAAGCACCTTCTCTCGCGAGCGTCCGTCAGGGATGTTCGGCGTTTCCCGGCCATCGATCAACGGCCACAGCCGGCCCCTGATTTCGTGCGGCAATACGCTGTACAGATACTCCAGCGCCGTGCCGCGCAATCGTGGGTCTTCCACGTGGAGACCCTGGAACGCCAGCTTCAGGGGCTCGGCCGGCATCACCAGTGAAAGCAGCGTGAACAGGTGCTGCAAGCCGCGCGAGGTACGGCTGCGGAGGAACTCGTCAAAGATGGGCGAGGCCTCGGCGTCCTCCGGCTGGTCCAGCAGGCGATGACTCTCCCACACCGGCTTGCTGACGGCCACTTCCTTCTGGATGTAGCCGAAGATTTCGGTGGGCACGAAGCGGAGTAGACGATTGCGCGAGGCCAACTCGGCCAGCGCAAGCCCGCACTGGAAGCGCACTTCGAAGCGGCGGTCATTGAGACCCAGCAGGAGCCCGTCGGCCACCACTTGCCGTGCCGTCGAACTCAGAATGCGCGGAATTCTGCGGCGGGTTCCGAATTCGGTAGCCTCGTTGAGCAGCGCGTCCAGCAATTGACCGGCGTGGCGTTCGGCCACCGGCTGCAGGGCGCGGATGACCACCTGACAAACATCGTCCCGGCTGAGCAGGCTGATCAAGTGAGGGATCAACTCGGGGTGTTCGGCAGCGTCAGGAGCAGCACGGCGAATCTGATTGCGGCTGCCGTGCCGCAGCTTGGAGATCTGCTTCAGGATGGGGTCGTCTGCCGCGGCGGAAGCGTCGCTGAGGATAGTAGGGCTTGGGAGGGTCACCGTAGCATCGTGGTGCGCCATCGAGTCGGCAGGGGGCATCGTCACCGGGCCGCCGAACATCGACAGATCCAGAGACTCATAGGCAGTGGCCGCTGCCACCATCTCAGGGGCCTGCTCGCGTAACCCATGTTCCAGCACATTGATGTAGGCGCCCTCCAGGCGGCTGGCGACGTAGAGTCCGGCAAGCGCCACCAATACCGCGGCGGTCAGCACGACAGAAGGTACGGAGGCGACGCCCAGAGCAATGACCAGACTGACGAACATCGATCCGAGCGCGTCGCCCAGGCGGTCAAAAGCAACGTCGATAACGCCCTTGGCCGCGCGCTTTTCATGCAGCGGCATCGGCATATAGAAAATCTCGTAGCCGGTGCGGAAGAGTGAACCGCGGAAGATCGTCTCCATCCCGCGCGCCACCGTCGTGCTCCACAGGCCGCCGGCGAGTAGCGCGATCACACCGCCTACGCTCACGGCAAAGGGAAGCGTGGCCACCGAGCGCGCCGTGCCGAGGCTGGTCAGCGCCCGTCGGCCCAGTGTGCTTTGGATCAGGAAGGTCAACACTCCGGTCACGGTGTAGAACAGCGCAAAGAATCGGAGCAACTGCTCACCCTTGCCATACTCGGCCAGCGCGACTGACTTGAAAACGTAGTCGATCATCGCCGCGCTGATCGTGCCCAGAGCAACCAAACCGGCCAGTGTTTTGAGATACGGTGTTTGCCGCAGCACTTCAAGTCCGGAAGCCTCGGGCTGCTCGCGAGCCACCGGCTTGTGCGGCGAACGCATCGCCAGCAGCAGCAATCCGCCGAGTAGCTGATAGAGAGCCAGCACCAGCAGCATCGCGGTGAGCGAGGCCGACGCGGCTACTCGCTCCGCCACCAGCCCGGCGATGATGCCCCCCAGTGTGCCGGCGCCCGCGATCCGTCCAACCACCGCTTTGGCGCTGAGCGGATCAAACCGCTCACTCAGCATTGACCAGAAGCCCGACGTCAAGATCGATCCGATGCCCACCGACAGCAGATACAACGCCACGGCGGATCCGCGGGGGTATAAGTCCACCGTCAACCAGATCGCCACGTGGAGCATGGAGCTGGCCACGAACGCCACTGGCATCACTCCGGCGGGTGTATAACGACTGATTGCGCGAGCGGTTCCCAAAACCGCCACGATGGAAAGCAATGATGCCGCAATCACCATCAGCGGCAGCGACGTCACCTCAAATTGCGAGAGGAAGAGGGCGTCGCGCACGGCCTTGGAGCTCACCTGATAGGAGATCATGGCAAAGCAGGCTGCCATGCCTGCTTGCGTCGCCCGCCGGTCAGGTTGGACGCTGTTTGGTGTCCAGGTCGTCATGGAGGCTCTGCATCTCTTCTACAATCTCACGCACCGCCGCCTTCAGCGCATCCTGATTGATCGTAGCGACGCCGGGCGGGACTACTACTTCGGTTCGCCGCGGCCCGCGTGCCGGCAGTTCGAAACCAGCCGCGCCCAGCCGCTGTTTCAGCCGCCGGTTCACCTCGCGGCCCACATCCCATTGCTTGCCAGGCATCGTCTTGATGCGCCCCTTCACCAGTATGTGCGTCTCGCCCAGTTGATCGACGCCGAACACTTCGAGCGGCGACAAGATCATCGCTTTGAAGGGTTCCTCGGCGGCGAGTTCAACGGCGGTTTCCCTCATGATCGCGATGGCGCGGTCCGAATCGTCCTGGTAGGAGAGGTTGAGATTGAACATGTAGTAGGAGAATCCCTGGGTGCGATTGGCCAGCTTGGTGATCGCCCCGTTGGGAAAAACGTGGACCGTTCCTTCGCCGTCGCGTAGAACCGTGGTGCGAAGGTTGATCTCCTCCACCAGACCGGAAATATCGTTGATCGACACCACGTCGTTGATGCGGATCTGATTCTCCAGCAGGATAAAGAAACCCGCGATCACGTCGCGCACCAGATTCTGTGCGCCAAAGCCGATCGCCAATCCAGCCACGCCCGCGCCGGCCAGGAGCGGCCCTATGTCGAAGCCGAGTTCCTTCAAAGCCATCGCCGTCCCTAAGGCATAGATCAGCACCGTCGTCGTGCGCTGCAGTACGCCGGCAATGGTGGCAGCCTGCTTCTCAATCTCCGGGTCCGCCCGGCGGCCCCCGCGCTGCATGTTTTGCGCGAAGTAGATCCAGGCGCGTCGCAGCGCTTGACGCAAGAGCACGTTGACGATGAAGGCTCCGCCCAGTATCAGGATGACCCGGAAGGACGTGACCAACACCGGCCGGAAGTTCTCGGCAAACAGACTTTGAATCTGGGTGGACATCACGCGCCGGTGACGGGATTGCTCAGCGTGCCGATGCCTTCGATTTCCACCGACACCGTATCGCCCGGCTTTAGTTTCTTAGTCGTGCCGGGAGTGCCGGTGTAGATCAAGTCACCGGGTTGGAGCGTGACGTTCTGGCTAATGTAGCTCACGATAGTTACCGAGTCGAACAAAAGATCTGCCGTGGTTTGTTGCTGCACGATTTCGCCGTTATGACGCGTGGTCAGTTGCAGCTTGCCATAGTCGAGGCCTCGCACCAGCGCCGGGCCGCAGGGGCCGAACGTGTCTGAGCCCTTGGCGCGCCACCATTGCAGATCCTTGCCCGCGCCGCCCTCGCCGCCATTCTGCCAGAAGCGCTCGCTCACATCGTTGCCGCAGGTGACGCCGAAGATCGCCGCTGCCGCCTGCTCCAGCGTGCCCTTGGTCAAGCGCCGGCCGATCACCAGCACTAGCTCTCCTTCGTAGTGGAGGTTGGTGGCATCGGCTGGAATCACGATCGGCCCGCCGGGATCCTGCAGGCACGTGATGGGCTTGTAAAAGACCTCCGGCTGCGTAGGCTGAGGCCGGGTGCCGAGATGGCTCTTGTAGTTGCGTCCGATGGCAAAGATCTTGGGCGGTTCGGCCGGCGCGAGGATCGTGACGTCAGCCAGTGTGGCCGTGTGCCCCGTCTGCTGATGGTCAAGGTATGGCGCGGCCGACAGTTGGCGAACGGTCTCGCCTTCTACCAGGCCCCACGATGGGGGCGCGCCGGCGGAGGCGTGCCGATAACGGATGAAACGTGAGGTCGACAAATCGTATGGCTCCTATTCTGTCAGGCTACCGAAATTCCGTCCTGCCATGGGAAACTATGTTACTAGATGACGCGGTTACAACTGGCGAGCCAACCTCGATGAGTGTCTTGGCGCTGGCCGCCGCGGCGGCCGTCGTGCTGATCGAGATCGGCTCGGGGCGCGTGCTGGTTCAGGAGGGCGACGTAATGCGGCGGGTCGCGCCTGGGTCCACGATCAAGCCGTTCGTCCTCCAGGCAACCTCGCTGAGACCGGAGCGCGTGTGCGACCGGAAACTGCGGCTCGCCGGGCGCAACATGGACTGCGTTCACCCCAGGCTGGCTGCGCCGGTGTCATCGCGCGAAGCACTGATTTACTCCTGCAACTTCTACTTTGCGAATCTGGCTCAAGCGATAGAACCTGGAAGACTTGCCGAAGTGCTAAGGGGATTTGGATTCGTCCTCTCAAAGGCTCCGCAATCCCAGGAAGACCGCCAGTTGGCAGCGCTCGGCGAGTTTGGCGTCACCACCACGCCCATGGATTTGGCGCGTGCCTACGCGCGGTTGGCAACGGTCGGCGAGCCGGGTCTGCGAGAAGCGGTGGAGGTAGGTACCGCCCAACGTGCGGCGGTGGCGGGACTCGCGGTGGCGGGCAAGACCGGCACCACCCGCCGCTATGCCTGGTTTGCTGGCTACGCGCCGGCGGAGAAGCCCGCGGTGGCAGTCGCGGTATTGACGGATGAAGGAACCGGGGGCGCGTCCGCAGCGCCGGAAGCGGCGAGGGTTTTGAAGGCATGGTTCTCCGGACGATAGCCGGACTGCTGCTCCTTGGCCTCGCGCTGCAGGCGCGCACCGTCAAAGTCAACGGGCGCGCCTGGGATCTGGAAGCCTACGTGGCCGCGGTGGTGGCGGGCGAGGCTGGCGTGTTTGCCGAGCCCGAAGCATTGAAGGCGATGGCAGTGGCGGCACGCACCTACGCGGTCGTCAACCTCGGGCGGCATCAAGGCGAAGGCTTTGACCTGTGCGAGTCTCCCCATTGCCAGCGCGTCCTTGAGCGAGGGGTCACGCCGCGCATTCAAGCCGCGGCCGACTCGACCGAAGGCGAACTCCTGTGGTGGCAAGGCAAGCCCGGACAAGTCTTCTATCATCGCCACTGCGGAGGGCAACTGGAGCCGGTGCGGACCCTGTGGCCTTCGCTCGATCTGCCTTACCTGCGCGGGCAGGCCGACACTTTCTGCCTGGCGACGGGCCGCGCCAACTGGGTTGCCGACGTACAGGCCCGGCAACTGCTGATCGCCTCGAAGTCTGACTCCGGGCGCGTGAGGCAGCTCCGGCTTGATGGCGAACTGGTGGACTACGACGCGTTCCGGCAGTGGACTCGGGACGCCGTAAAGAGCGCGCTGTTTACGGTGACGCCACGTGGAGCGGGAAGCTTTCGGCTGCAAGGTACCGGGGCGGGCCACGGCGTCGGCCTTTGCCAAACGGGAGCCAGCGAGCGAGCCAGGCACGGGCACTCGTATCGCCAGATTCTGGGCTTCTACTTTCCGGGCGCGCGTGTGGGAGTGAGCGCGCAAGGGATTCCGTGGCAGACACTACGCGGAGAGCGTATCGAGCTGCAGACCACGCAGCCGGACCGCGATGGGTCGACGCTGAGCGAAGCTGAACGCGCACTGGCCGAAGCCGAGCGGCGCGCCCACCGCCGGATCTCGTTCGCGCCAAGGCTGCGCGTGTTTCCCGGCGTGGCCATGTTTCGCGATGCCACCGGTGAGCCGGGCTGGGTGGCGGCCAGCACCAGTGGCCGCACGATCCGCACCCAGCCGAATCCGTCGCCCGCCACGCTGCTGCACGAACTTCTGCATGTGGTGACCGAAGACCGCGCGCGGCCCGGCTTGCCCCGCTGGTTTCAAGAAGGCCTGGTGCTGTGCCTGGCCCGCGAGCCAGCTACGGCGGCTGTCGTGCCCGAGGCGGCCCGGCGAGAGTATGCCAGGTATCGAAGCCGGGTGCAGGGATTGATTGATCGATACGGGGAGACGACTGTGCTGTCCTGGCTTGACCGGGGATTACCCAGTCCATAACTTTCGATGGATTGAGAAGTGAATCGGTCGATATGGTCAGGGCATGGTGCCGATAGCAGAGACGAAGAATCTCCATCCCTGGGCGGCGAGTTTGTTTGACACGTCCCAGGCCGCCACGGCCGTGACCCACCCCGATGGGCTCCACTCGGATGTGAGCGACTCCTACGTGCGCCTGACCGGATTCGACGCGCTTACGCTCGCGTCAATGCGTCTGTCTGACTTGGTGCATCCCGAAGACCGCCGGCGCTTGGCTGAGGCCGAAGCTGTTGGCCTCGGGGACTTCTATCGATTGGAAGTTCGCCTTGGCGCGGACTGCGGCGGCCAACCGGTCTGGGTTCGTCTCACGGGCAGGGCAGTCGCCGACTTCAGGCAGATCTTGCTGGAGGACATCACCGTCGCCAAGCGGGACCAACTGGCGTTGCTGGCGGCCAAAGATCGATTTGAATGCGCTGTGCGCGGCACCGCCGAAGGAATCTGGGATTGGAATGTGCTGACCGGCGAAGACTATTTCTCAGATCGTTGGTGTGACTTGCTGGGTTACTCACACGATGAGCTGCATCCAAATTATGCAACCTGGGTCGAGTTATTGCATCCCGACGACCGGGAGGCGGCGCTGAAGGCGGTCGCAGCTCACTTGTCCGAACAGATTCCCTATGACCTTGAATACCGGATGCGGACCAAGTCCGGTTCTTACTGCTGGTACCGGGCTCGCGGGCGGGCTGTGTGGGACGAGTCTGGCCGGCCGGTGCGCATGGCAGGTTCTATCAGCGATATCCATCGCCGCAAGTTGGATGAGCTGCGGTTGACGGAATGGCACAACCGTTATGAAGCGGCGGTTTCGGTGACTGGGCATGTGGTCTATGAATGGCATCCGGAAAACGGCCAAGTTGTCTGGTCAGGGAATCTGGGGGCGCTGCTGGGTGAGCCCGATTCCCAATCATCGCCCAGCCCGGCTGAGTGGATTGAGCGCGTTCATCCGGATGACCGGCATGCCATGATCGGCGCGATGCATCGGTTTGTAGATTGCCGCGGCAGTTTCCATCACGAGTACAGGCTCAGGAAGCACGATGGAAGCTACATGTTCGTGGAAGGCGCCGCGCGCTTTTATCGCGACGGATCCGGTGCTCTGAATCGCGCCATTGGGAGGTTTGTGGATGTGAGTGAACGTAAGCGGCTCGAGGTGGAACTGCTTCAGGCCAACGAGCGCCTGGAACAGCGGGTGGCCGCGCGCACGCAGGAACTGGAAGAGACCCGGCAAAGGCTAGCGCTCGCCCTGGATGGGGCGCAGGAAGGCGTGTGGGATTGGAGTGCGCCGCATACGTGGGAATTCTCTCCTGAGTTTGAGGCACTGCTCGGTTTTGAACCGGGCCAACTGATCCCGGGCGGCAACCTCGAGATCCATCCGGAGGATACTGAATCGGTCGCAGCCGGATTCCGGGCGCATCGGGTGGGATCTAGCCCCTTGTGGGAAAGCGAGCACCGGCTTCGGGCGCGAAGCGGAGACTGGATGTGGGTGCTAGCCCGAGGCAAGGCTGTCGTGCGGGACTCGGTGGGCATGGCACTGCGCATTGTCGGAACGATTGCCGATATCCGTACCCGCAAGGAGATTGACGCGCGGCTCCGCCAGGCTGTCGATGCCGCCGAAGCCGCCAATCGGGCCAAGAGTCTGTTCCTGGCTACCATGAGCCATGAAATCCGGACTCCCATGAACGGGATCCTTGGGATGTCGGAGTTGCTGAACTGCACCGGCCTGAACCAGGAGCAGCGCGAGTTTACCAGCCAGATCCGGACGTCGGCCGACAGTCTGCTCGTTGTGATCGATGACATTTTGGACTTCTCCAAGATCGAGGCCGGCAAGGTCGATATTGAGAATGTCCCGTTTGACTTGGTGGAGGTGGTTGAGGACGCCGTGGCGGTGCTCGGACTGAAGGCGGAGGCCAAGGGCATCGAACTGCTTGCGACATGGATGTCAGCCTGGTGCGGAGGGTGGCTGGAGATCCGACCCGGATCCGCCAGATCCTGCTCAACCTTCTTTCGAATGCCGTCAAGTTCACCTCGAGCGGCAGTGTGATCGCGGCTGTGCGTCTCCAAGACGCGGATGCCATGGGCGCCCGGGTGCGTTTTGAAGTTCGTGATACAGGCATCGGCATTTCCCGGGAAGCCCAAGCGCGGCTCTTTCAATCTTTCTCTCAAGTGGATGGATCCATCACCAGGCGGTTTGGTGGTACCGGTCTTGGTTTGGCGATCTCGAGGCAACTGGTGCAACTGATGGGGGGCTCGATCGGGGTTGAAAGTGAGCCGGGTCGCGGCAGCACGTTCTGGTTTGAGATGCCGTTGTCCTGGTCTGCCGGCAGCAGCGTGTTGGGCGAAGCCGAATTCCTGCGCAATGCGGCCGTGACTCTGGTGGACCTGCCCGCCCCTTTGGCTGCGATTCTGACCGGGTATCTGAACTCTTGGGGAATGAAGGTGTGCGATCCGCTGGAGTCTTCGTCGACCGTCATCGCTGGAGACCAAGCGGTGGGGCTCGCAGATCTTCTGGCCGCGGCAGGCAGTCGCCAAACCATTATCGTGGCTTCGGACGCCCGGAGCCCATCCATCCGCGCCGCAGGCGGAGAGAAGGTGGGGGTCCTGTTGAAGCCGCTGCGCGCTTCCGAGTTGTTATCCCGTCTGCGTTGCAGCACGATCGACGCATGGTGCCCGATGCCGACAGGCGGATGGGCGCTTCAAGTGCGCCGGCGCAGCGGCGACGCTGTCGTGGGAGCGCGTATCCTGCTCGCCGAAGACAATCCCATCAACCAAAGAGTGGCGCTCTCCATGTTGGAGAAGAATGGCGCGAAAGTGGATCTGGCCGCCAACGGCCTCATCGCTCTGCGGCTGGCTCTCCTGAACCAATACGACGCCATATTGATGGACTGCCACATGCCGGAGATCGATGGGTTTGAGGCAACACGGCGGATCCGTCTGGAGTCTGACTCAGACCAGCGGCGTGTCCCGATTATTGCGCTCACGGCCAGCGCGCTGATCGAAGACCGGCAACTGTGCCTCGACGCCGGCATGGATGACTTTATCAGCAAGCCTTTTCGGTCCCAGCGCTTGCTCGAAGTCCTGACGCAGTGGATAGAAGCTCATCGGCGCTAAGGATTCTCGGTCCATGGGCTGGATCGCGCGTGAGCGTCTCTACACGGTAGCGGCCTGCGAGCACCGCGAATCCCGCCCGCCCGTCCAGGCCAGCGCTTTCGCTCGGAACCGCCACGTGACCGCTCTCTCGGTCCCGCACCCGGAATCGCACCCCAGCAGCCGGCTTGCCGTCGGACCGCTCGCGCGTGGGGACGCCAGGATAGAACGAGGCGGGATAGTGAATGCCTGGGTTATCCGCGGCTCGCCGCCCGCGGCGTGTTGAGCGGATCGATGGCGAGGCGGTAGTCGCCGGGAGCCACATTTTCAACCCGGAAATTGCGGTCGGCATCAAACGGCAGCAATGGCCAACATGCTCGAATGATAGCCGAAAAAAGTCTAGTTGAAGTCGATGCCGAGCTTCTTCATCTCTTCGGCATAGTAGCGCCGGTGGAGTAGCGTCCACTCCTCGGTGCCTTCCTGAATCTCGCGCTTCTGCGACTTGATCTTCTGGTAGGCCGCCCGCTCGGCCTTCTCTTCGATCTGCAGGAACTCGGTGAAGATGCGGACAATCTCCAGCCGCACGTCGTTAGGCTGCTTCTTGACCCGGAATTGGCGTGACTTGCGCGCCATCTCCATCAGCTTGTGCGAAATGTCGGTGATCTTATCGCGCGACAGCTTCATCGCGTCGCCGGTGTCGCGGCCCGAGGCGCGCACCACCTTACGCTGCGAGATCAAAGTATTCTTGATTTTCCGGAACATCTCCTGGTACGACACGCCTTCGCGGCGCATGTACTCGGAGTATTGATCGAGGATTTCGCGGACTTCCTCGTTGAGGTTGTCTTCGGCCGCCATCTCCTCGCCAATCAGGCCGGCGATGGATTCTTCGGCTCCGAGAGGGTCGGTGGCTTCCAAAGTCATCGGGCTTAACTGCTTCACAATCTGTTTGGCAAGGTAGCCGACAAACTCTTTGGGCAGCAGCATTCGCTAGTAAATATCCATCACTTTTAAAAAGATGTCTCTCTAGTGTAGGCGATGGCAGTGTGAGCTGTCAAACCACTGAGAAATTACGGAGTTGCTATTTGACCAGCGAACGGAGCAATTCCAGCAGCACACCGGTGCGCGTGCCTTTGCGCAGGACGCGGTGTACCAGGGCCGATTCAGGGCGGCCTTTCAGTTCTTCCGGGAGCCCTGCCAGCACGACGATCGGCGTTTGTGGAAGCCGCGTGTGCAGGTCGCGGATCAGGCCCAATCCGTCCTGCAAAGCGGGCAGGCGCAGGTCCATCACCACGGCGTGGCAACCGCCGCAATGCTCGATGGCTTGGCCGGCGGTCCCAGCCGTCGCCACCGCAAATCCCTCGCCTTCGAGGATGCGTTGGCGCAATTCCAGTTGCTCCAGGTTGTCATCCACGAGCAGGAGCATGATCAGAAAACGATCCCGGCAATCACCATCTGCGGCATCCGTTGATTCCAGTTCTGCCCCAGATTGTCAAAGGGCATGCGGAAATCTTTGGTAGCGCCCACCGGAAGGCCTCCGTACTTGGCGCGTACCAGCGGCACCCGTTCGCGCGTGAGCACCTGCCCGGAGAGATCGTAGAAGACGCACATCAGGTCAACCTGTTTGAGAGGCTTGTCCCCATTGTTGGTGATCTTGCCGGTCACCTCCACCACCGTGTTGCCCAGATAGGCGTCGGTGGCCTTCATCTCGACTGCGGCCAGCTTGAGGTTCTTGGTATACGCTTTGGCTTCGGGCGTCAGTTCGACGATTCCTTTGCCAGCGCCGCTGAAACGCGAGAGCGCCACCACGCCTCCGCCCAGCACAATAGCCACGGTAGCCCCAATGATCAATGCGACGGGAGTTCCTTTTTTTTCGGCGACCATCTCTCTGATTGATGTACCACACATTTGGTACAAGTAGAGGGATGCAAATCGGATTCCGTGCGTGGACCGGGCTGGTGTTGGCCGTGGCAATGACTACCGCCGGTGCAAGTTGCAAGGCCAAGCGCCGCGTTCGCGTCGACACGGTCGAGGACGAGGCCGGTCCGCTGGCCAGTGTTGTACGCATGAGTGAACCCAAGACCGCCGTGCAATTGGTGCGTGGTTTCTATGCGCTGGAGCAAGGCGCATGGCGTTGGACCAAGAGCCAATTTTCGGTCACGTTGCGGCCTCCTTCGGGGGTGGCGCAAAACGGCGCGCGCGTGGAGATGAAGTTGACCGTGCCGGAGGCGGTGATTGCCAAGGTCCCGGTGATGACCCTGTTCTGTACGGTGAACGGGCAAGCGTTGGAGCCCGAAAAAATCACCAAGGCCGGCGATCTGCTCTACCAGCGGGACGTCGGAGGATCGGCTCTGACGGGTGAGGCTGTCACCTTCGATTTCCACGTGGACAAGTTCCTCGCGGCCGGCCAAGTGGAAGAGCGCGAGTTAGCGCTGATCGTTCTCAGTATCGGTCTAGTCAAGAAGTAGATGACGCCGCGGTGGGTCCGGGTGGCCACATGGGTCGTTCCCGCGTTGGTTTGCGTGGCGGTCTTCTGGCCCGGCATCCTGGCGTGGTTCCAGCGTGATGATTTTGCGTGGCTCGGTCTGCGGCTGGAAGTGTACACGCCGGCCGACTTGTGGAAAGCCCTGTTCGCCCCTAAGGCCCAAGGCACGATTCGCCCCTGGAGTGAGCGCGGGTTTTTCATGCTCTACTCCAAGCTGTTTGGATTGGAGGCGCTGCCATACCGGCTGACGGTGTTCGCCACCCAGGTACTGGCGATCTTTCTGTTGAGCCGGGTGTCCTGGCGATTGACCGGCAGCCGGCTGGCTGCCTTGCTGGCGCCGCTATTCTGGGGCGTGAACGCGGCGCTCGGAACGCCCCTTTCCTGGACCTCTTCCTATAACCAAGTGATGTGCGCGGCCTTTCTGCTGGGCGCGTTCCTGCTCTGGCTCGAGTATGCCGCCACCGGCAATCGCCGCTACTATGCGGCGCAATTCGCGGTTTTCCTGTTGGGCTTCGGAGCGTTGGAAATCAATATCGTCTATCCGGGGCTGGTGATCGCCTGGTGTGTGCTGGCGGGGCAACCGCGGCGGATTCTCAACGCTCTGCCTATGGCGGCTGTTTCGACTGGCTACTTCTTCCTTCATAACCTGGTTGCCCCCAAGGTGACCAGCGGCCCCTACGCGTTGCACGTGGATTGGCGCATGCTGACCACCCTCAAGACCTATTGGCAGGACGCGATTGGCGGGCGAGCGTTGGCCAATTTTGACATGCCGGCGTGGGTCATCGCATTCGGTCAGATTTCGGTCTGGATCCTGACGGCCGCGCTGGTCCTGGCGGTGGCGTCTGCCGTGTGGCGCAAGCGCTGGCTGGCCCTGTTTGGATTCGCCTGGTTCCTCGCCGCGCTAGCTCCGGTGCTGCCGCTGCCGGGCCATATCTCCGACTACTACTTAGCCATTCCAACCATTGGCTTGGCGCTGGCTGGCGCCAGCGCCGTGGCCGACGCGTGGACTTGGGGCAAGAGCGCTGGCGCGGCGGCGCTGGCACTGGCGCTGGCCGTCTACGCCGCGCCGGCGGCCTTTGTGGGGCATGGCACTGCCGCCTACTACCGCGAGCGCAGCCAGGAAGCTGAAATGCTCGTCTTTGGTGTCGAGCGGG
>JAYTKJ010000125.1:0-30375 GCA_043730365.1 Acidobacteriota bacterium
GGGGACTCGGCATGGTGCTCGCTCCCATCGCCGGAATCTATTTCGCTCGCGAGTCCGAGCGCAAGGGCCTGCGCGTGGACTTCCTCTTCTTGCTGGCGGTGTTGTGGGGCGCAGGCGCATCCTGGCAGTTCGGGCTATCGGCGAGTGCCCCGCTGCTGGTTGCCACGCCCGGTCATTTTCTTGAAGCCACCACCGGCGTGATGCCGCTCAGCACCACGATCTGGTCTCCCGCCGCGATTCTCCACGAACTGCTCTATCTCTCGGCCGCCATCGCCGCCGGCTGCTGGCTGAAACCGCGCCGCCCGCGCGTGATCTCCGAGTTCCCCGAGGCCAACCGGTTTGGTGAACCGCCTGCCGCCGCGCCCGCCGGCCAACGCGAATTCGCCGAGCGCCTGGAGCGGCATCCGGCCATGGCCGTCGTCTTCAGCCTGCTGATGGGCGCCTGGCTGTACGTTCACTTTTTCGCCAGGCGCTTGGGCCTCGACATCAATTCGCTCAACGTCATCTTCCTGTTGCTGGCGT
This sequence comes from Acidobacteriota bacterium, assembly GCA_043730365.1. Taxonomy (GTDB): domain Bacteria; phylum Acidobacteriota; class Terriglobia; order Bryobacterales; family Bryobacteraceae; genus VFZP01. The sequence continues at coordinate 523 of JAYTKJ010000125.1, forward strand.
TCCTCCTGCATGGCAGCGTGTACCATTTCACCAAGGCGCTGGAGAAAGCGGTGGCGTCGGCCTGGCCTGTGGTCTTGATTTATCACCTCTACGCCGGCGTGGCGGGACTGATCCAATTCACAACCGTGGGCGAACGCTTCGCCAACCTGCTGGCTTCGATTTCGTCGCCCTACACCTTTCCGCTGCTCACGGCGTTGTCGGCCACAGTTGTTGCGTTGTTCGTTCCGTCCAGCGGCGGCCAGTGGGCGATCCAGGGGTTTGTCACGGCCAAGGTCGCGTTGTCGGTGGGAGTGTCGGTGCAGCGCGGACTACTGGCAATGGGGATTGGAGACCACATGGGCAATCTGCTGGCGCCCTTCTGGTACATGGTGATTGCCGGCGTGGCCAAGGTGAACTTCCGGGAGTTTATCGGCTACGGGATGATTTTCGCCGCGCTCTGGTTCGTGATTGGCGTGGTCGTCTTTACGTTCGCGCCGTGCTAGTGAACCAAGCCCTTGCGCACCGCGTAAAGAATCAGGTCAGCCGTCGAATGCAGGCACAGCTTTTCCAGGATGTGACGGCGATGCGTCTCAATCGTGTAGAGGCTCAGTTCCAGGCGCGTGGCCATTTCCTTGTTGGACAACCCCTCGCCGATCAGTTGCAGCAGTTCGCGCTCGCGCGCCGTCAGCAATTCGTAGCTATCCTCAACGCCGGCATTCAGCATCTCGCGCATATAGTCGTCCTGCAGGATCGTACGCACGCGAGGGCTGAAGAACGACTTGCCCACGGCCACCGAACGAATGGCCGAGACAATATCGTCCTGGGCGGAATCCTTGAGTAGATAAGCAAGCGCCCCGGCCTTGAGCGCCCGGCGCACGTAGCTTTCGTCGCTGTGCATGCTGAGAATCGCGACCTTTGTGGACGGGTGATCGGCGGTAATGCGTCGCGTCGCTTCAATGCCGTTCATGCCCGCCATGGCGATATCCATCAGCACGACATCGGCGCTTTCGCTCTCGCACAAGTTCACGGCTTCCCGCCCGTCAGCGGCCTCTCCCACAACCTGCATGTCGTCCTGACGGCATAGCAGCGCGCGCAGGCCTTGACGCAGGATCGTGTGGTCATCAGCTACTAGTACTCGAATCACAAACCCTCGAGACGAGGACCGTTGCCCTCCCCCCAAGCATACCCATCCAGCGGGAATCGCTAAATACCGTCAAGACAGTAGGAAGCTATTTAAGTGCCACGCGAAGCGTGTTGGCCTCCCGGCCGCTCACCTTGACCCGCACCTCAACCTCGCCGCGTCCGGCCAAAACAGGCGGCAAATCCACGTTCATCTGGTCCAAACCTGGGAATTCGCCCTGCGCACCGGCAAACAGCACCGCCACAGGCACCCCACCGATAGCCGCCTCAGGAGACGCGCCTTCGCCGTATCGCCACCCGGTACCATACAAAGAAAGTACTACTTGGCTGGCGCCTGCCAAATCGATCGGCACGGCAGCGAAACGCCCGGCGGCTGCATCATACTGCGCCACCAGTTGCGTGATGCGGGTGCCGTCTGTCTTTTGGATAGTCACGACGGCCGCAGCCAATCCGGTGCCGGTTGCGTCGGCCGAGAACAGGCCGGGTTCAGCCCGCACAATCGAGAGAGTGCCCGTCTGCCTGATGTCGGCGTCCTGAACCAGACGAATCACTGCGCCGCCGGGCGCTGTCGCCGAAGGCACCACGAAGTTGACTTGCGTGGGACCGGAAAACGTCACCAACGCCTCGCGCTCCGCTCCGCGACTGTCCAGGACAAAGGCCTTCAGACCCGCCAGGCCCATCCCAAAAACACTGCCGAACGAATCCGGCGCGAGCAATTGCCGGCGGAAGCTTGCGCCTGAGGTAACAATCGGCTGCGCGGCATTGGCGAGACCAGACATGCGACGCAGCAGGTCGCACGTAGCGCCGTCCTGCGGGCAATAGATTTGGAACCCCTCGCAATCGTTCCGCGCGTCGTTGATCAGCTGCCACGCCATCTGCCCCGCCGATCCCTGCCCCAGCGCGTTCTCGTTGAGCCACGCGGTGAAGATGCGGGCGCGCTCAGGATCGAATTGCCGGCCCGGCCCCGCGCTGCACCCCGCCGGACTCTGATTGCCGGCCCGCCGCCCGTACTCACCGAAATACGCCACCTTGCCCGCCGCCCGCGCCATCTCTTCGTGCCGCTTGATCCAGATGGTGACGTCCGTGGTGTCGTTCAGACCCCAGGCCGCCGGATAGAGATGGTAGCTCACCATGTCGATGTCCGGTATATCCACCATCCGGTGAAAACTGCACCCCTCGCGCCCGTTGACCGCGTAGCTATTGCTCAGGCCCGGATAAAGATTGGGATCGTCATCGAACCCTTCGCCTCCATCGGCGACCAAGTGATTTGGATCGACGCTCTTGATGAAAGCCGCCATCTCCGTCATCCACGCCACCAAGGCGTCTGCGTTGCCAGGCGCTGGATTGCGCAACTCGTTGCCCAACTCCCACGCCAGGATCGCCGGCTCTTCCTTGTAGAGCACGCCCGTCACGGTGTTGCGGCGCTCCAGAATCATCCGCACATAGTCCTTGAACCATTGGCGAATCGTGGCATCGGTGTAGAAGAGCGAATACTCGCTCGCCACGGCCGCGCGGCCGAGCTTCCAACCCACGTAGCGCCGGATGCCGCCGTAGGCTTCCCAGTTGTTGGTCAGCTTCAGCACCAGCCGGATGTTGCGCTTTCGCGCCTCGTCGATCGAGCGGTCCAGCGCCACCATGTTCGCTTCCAGGTAGACGCCCGGCCCGGTTTGAATCGCCGCCGGGTCCTGCGCCAGTGGATGATCGTTGTGGGCGTTGGCCCGGGCAACGGACATGCCGAGTTCGGCCATCTTGTCGAGTGTCTCTTCGACGCCCGACTCGCGCCGATAAGCGATCTCAGCTTGCAGATAGTAAGTGTTGTTGCCGTTGAAGCGAAACGACCGCTCTCCCAGGAAGAGCGTCGTGCCCAGCCGCCGTACGATCTGCCCTAGCCGCACCGGCGGCAGCTCGGGATTCAAAACGGCGTCGCGCGAGACGGCCCGCCGGGGATCCACCGCCACACGCCAATCCGGGACGGAACGCTGGGCAAAGGCGGACGCTGCAGCCAGGACCAATAGGATTACTGACGCTTGGCCAGCCATTCGATCGTATTGCCGTTCAGATCCACCGTGAACTTGATCTCATCTTTGCTAACCACTTTTCCCTTGTAGTTGAGCTTCATCTCGTTGTCCTGAAACTTCACCGAACTGACCGTTTCGCCCGTGAGCTTGGCGCCATCGGCCTGGAGTGTGAAGGTCCGCTCCATGGAGCCATTCGGGCCTTCGGCGGTGGCCTTCCAATTTCCCGTACCGTCGGCGGCAAAAACCGTGGGCGCCGTGGCGAACAGGGAGAGCAAAAACTGTTTCATGAATCGAGTCTCCTTAGCGATAACTGTACCCTGAAAGCCGGTCCGGCCTCTGCGGGGAAAGCGGATATACCGTCGCACCAACTCCCGAATGGCGGTCTACGGAGGCGATGCCCATGCCACACGCTACTCTCCGGCGACGCGCAGGAATGTATCTTTCCTCGGCCAAGCTCAAAATGCGCGCGGTCAACTCGGCCACCGGCGAATCCAAGTGGACCTACCATCCATTCGGGGGCAAAGGCACCGGCCCGCTCACCGGGAAACGGTCGCGGCGTCACCTATTTTCAGCAGGGCCGGGACAAGCGCGTTTTAATCGATGCAGTAACGGGCGAGTTGGAGAACCAGTTTGGCGAAAAAGGCTCGAATCGATCTCAACAACGATCTCGAAAAGAAGCGAGGCTCAAGTGCGCCATTGCAAGCGCGGCGCCAGCAACGGCTGCGACGTTTGCCACAACACGCGGTAGGGCGTTGTGGCCTCCTCTCAGCCGTGAATGATGCGCCAAAGAACCCATCCCAGGCAGGCAACAAACGCGGCGGCGGCCACGAGTCCGTTCGCCGTACGCAATTTCTGCCGCCATGGCAAGTCTCTCCCAGGGGGCTCGTCCAGTGGAACCGCAGCCAGACAGGCCACGGCGAAAGTGGCCGTCTTCATCCAGCCCAAGCTCCAAGCTCCGTCGTGATAGAGTTCGATTGCTGCGATCAGTGCCTGTATTAACCCGATGACCAGCAGCCAGCGAATGCTATCGTCTGTTTTGCGCCAGAAACTCACCCGTCACCTCCCTGAACTAAAGGACTGAAACGCCGCCCCGGCGCGCCGGCCGATCAATCAATGCGAACGGATGGCGGGCGAAATTTCACTCCCGAAACCACGCCCGGATTGTTCACCGGATGCGGGACCTGAACCTTCAACCAGCAACGGCCCTTCGGACCTTGAACGCCCCGCCGCGCATAGCTCCAAGCCATACACTGCTGATCCCCCGCGCATGTTTTCTCGCAACTCGTCCAGGAGTCAGTCTCAAAATTGTTGTAATCGAGCCCCGGGCGATCTGTGTGATCCTCGGCCTTTAGATCTCGCGGCGAAATGTTCTCACGGGAGCCGGAATTACAGCAGTTATCTTTGACCAGTTTTGGCAACGTATGCTTAAGCCAGCAATGGCCGATCGGTCCCTGGACCCCCGGCTTGACCCACGTCCAACCCTTACACCGAGAGTCTCCGCCACAGGTATTTCTGCAGACGAACGCTGAATCGGCGTTGAAGTTGGCGTAGTCGGAACCGGGCATGTTAAATCCGTCGACAGCTTGGGATGGCAGTTGAACCAGCAACATCGCTGCCAGGAATAGGTATGTGCGCATTTGAATCCTCCGACGGAGACGCTAACGGGGCGCTCGTCAACTTGATAGTGTTGGTCGAGCGGCAATCGTTACAGCCCTCGGCCGCCTGGGCTAGAATAGAAGCGTTCCCCGTGCTCGTCCGCTCGGGGATCATTCTGTCTCGTCCTGAATTTCCTTATGTTCGACAACCTCTCTGAAAAGCTCCAGCGCGTCTTCAAGAACCTGCGCGGCGAAGGCAAGCTGACGCCGGAAAACATGGAAGCGGGCCTGCGCGAGATCCGCGTGGCCTTGCTCGAGGCCGACGTCCACTTCAAAGTGGTTAAGCAGTTGATGGAGAGCATCAAGGAAAAAGCGATGGGCCAGGAAGTGCTCACCGCGCTCTCTCCTTCGCAGCAGGTGATCAAGATCGTCCACGAGGAAATGATCAAGATCCTGGGCACGCACCAAGCCAAGCTGCGTTTTGCGAATGAGCCGCCGTCGGTCATTTTAATGGTGGGATTGCAAGGCTCCGGCAAAACTACCTCCACCGGAAAACTCGCTCGCTGGCTGGCGAAGAACGGCAACTTGCCGCTGATGGTCTCGGTCGACGTCTATCGTCCGGCGGCGCGTCAGCAACTGGCCGTCCTGGCGCGCGACTTGAAACTCCCGGTCTTTGCGGGGCCCGAGGGCGAGAACCGCCCGCTGGAATTGGCGCGCGGGGCCAAGCGCGAAGCGATGCAGACGGGCCGCGACGTCATCCTGGTCGACACGGCCGGCCGGCTCCATATCGACGACGACCTGATGACGGAGTTGTCGCAACTCAAGGATGCGCTGAATCCCACCGAAATCCTATTCGTGGCCGATGCCATGACCGGTCAGGACGCCGTCAAAAGCGCCGACGAGTTCCATCGCCGTCTCGGCATCACCGGCATCATCCTTACCAAAATGGATGGCGACGCTCGCGGCGGCGGCGCGCTCTCGATTCGCCAGGTGACCGGGCAGCCTCTCAAGTTTGTGGGCGTTGGCGAGAAATCCGATGCCTTCGAGCCGTTCCATCCCGAACGGGTTGCCTCGCGCATTCTAGGCATGGGCGACGTGCTGTCGTTTATTGAGAAGGTTGAGCAGCATATCGATCTGAAGCAGGCCGAGGAGATGCAGCGCAAACTCCTCGACGACGACTTCACGCTGGAGGATTTCCGCAATCAGCTGCAGCAGCTTTCCAAGCTTGGCTCGCTGGAGTCGATTTTGGGCATGCTCCCCAAAACCGGCATGTTCAAGGAATTGCAAAAGGCCAAAGTGGATGAGAAGGAGTTCTCGCGCGTGGTGGCCATTATCGATTCGATGACGCCGCACGAGCGGCGCAACTACATGATCATCAACGGCAGCCGCCGACGCCGCATCGCCAAAGGCAGTGGCGTCAACGTGCAGCAGGTCAATGATTTACTGAAACAGTACGGCGAGGCCCGCAAGATGATGAAGAGCCTGAGCGGCGGCCTCATGAGTGGCAAAATGCCCGGTGGTCGCGTGGGCGCGATGCTGGGCAAGAAGATGGCTGGCAAATTTAAGATGCCTGGCTGGTAGACGGCGCGAAGATGCGTTTGATACGCAGTGCTGTTAAGATAAAGAGATAGTTCGAGAAAGGTAACAAGAGAACGAGATGTTGCGAATTCGTTTAGCCCGGTTTGGTGCAAAGAAAAAGCCCTCCTACCGGGTTGTGGTGATCGAAAAATGGCGCGCGCGCGATAGCCGCTGCGTGGAGGTGGTTGGACACTATGATCCTATACCCTCGCCCGCCAAAGTTGACCTCAAGCATGACCGTATCAACCATTGGGTCAAGAGTGGAGCGCAGCCGTCCATCACGGTGACCCGGCTGATGAAGGCGAATCCGGCGGCGCCGGTCGCTCCAGCTGTCTAAGGCAAATTCCCCCCTCCGGCCCTACACCGTATTTTGGCCAACGGTGTTATAGTTGTAATCGACTAGGAGGCTCATGACAGGGATTGGTATCAGGGAACTGGTTGAGGAGATCGCTAAGGCACTCGTCGACCTTCCCGATCAGGTGGTGGTTCGCGAAGTGCAAGGCGAACAAACCACTGTGTTGGAGATGCGGGTCGCCCCCAGCGATCTTGGCAAGGTTATCGGCAAGCAGGGCCGTACCGCTCGCTCCGTGCGCACGTTGCTCGGCGCGGTCGGCATGAAACTGAATCGCCGCTTCACTCTCGAAATTCTGGAGTAGGTTTGGATCTTCTCAACTGGGTCGTGTTGGGAACGATCGATCGAGGCCGCGGCCTGCGGGGCGAAGTAGTGGTCACACCGTACGCCGGAGACGCCGAATCATTTTGGGGCCGTTCTGTTTCGCTACGCCGCGGCGAGGCTGCCGTCTCAAGACAGATGCGGATCGAAAAAGCCTGGCAGCAGGGAGCCCGGGTCGTCATCAAATTCGAGGGTATCAACACGATCGAAGCCGCCGAGACTTTGCGCGGTATGGAACTGTGCGTCCGGCCGGAAGAACGTTTGCCGCTGGCCGAAGGCGAATACTATTTGAGCGATCTAGTGGGTTGCCAACTCTTCGATGCCGGCGTACCGGTGGGCCCTGTTATTGGTTGGGAGGAGGCGCCGGGTTCCATCCTGCTCACCATTCAGCATGGTTCCCGCGAGGCGCTGGTGCCCTTTGTTAAGGCAATTTGCACGAAAGTCGACTTGCCGAACCGCCGCATTGAGGCGAGTCTCCCCCAAGGGCTCCTCGACCTGTAGACATGCACTTCCGACTGTTAACCATCTTCCCCGGCTTCTTCGCTGGGCCCCTGGACCACGGTGTCGTCGGGCGCGCCATCAAGTCCGGACTGGTGCAAGTGACGCTGCACGACCTGCGCGAATGGACGAGCGACCGGCATAAGACGGTGGATGACCGGCCTTTCGGCGGCGGCGAAGGAATGCTGCTCAAACCGGAGCCGATCTTCGACGCCGTGGAGTCCATTTGGCCAGCTCGTACTGCGAAACAAAAAGTGGTCCTTTTGTCGGCGCAAGGGCAGCTTTTTCGTCAGGAGACCGCGCGGGAACTGCTACACTCTGAAGAGGTATTGTTCATCTGCGGTCGTTACGAAGGCGTCGATGAACGAGTGGCTCAGCACCTGGCTGACTATGAGTTGTCGGTTGGCGACTTTGTCTTGAGCGGCGGCGAGCTGGCGGCGGCCTTGGTAATGGACGTCACGGCCCGTTTGATACCGGGAGTTCTCGGCAACGAAGCCTCGACGGTCTTTGAGTCGTTTCAGCGGCAAGATGGAGACGGCCAGACGATTCTCGATTGCCCTCAGTTTACGCGTCCGGCTAGTTTTCGAGGTTGGGCGGTTCCCGATGTTTTGCTCGGCGGTAATCACGCTGAGATTCGCAAGTGGAGAAAGCAGGCAGCGCTCGAAAAGACCGCGCGGAATCGCCCGGATCTGCTGGCTGTGCAACAATAGAAGGTTTGGAGAAGTGGTTTCATGTACGATCCTCTCGTTAATAAGATTTCCAATAAGCACAAGCGAGCTCAGGCCCATCCGCCGTTGAGCCCTGGCGATACCGTCAAGGTCCACGTGAAGATTAAGGAAGGCGAAAAAGAACGCCTCCAAGCCTTTGAAGGCACGATCCTCGCCTTCCACAACGAAGGCATGGGTCGCACTGTGACGGTGCGTAAGGTCAGCTTCGGTCAGGGCGTGGAGCGCATCTTCCCGTTGAACGCGCCGGTGGTGGACAAGATTGAATTGGTCCGGACCGGTAGAGTGCGCCGTGCCAAGCTGTACTATCTGCGCGGACTCAAGGGCAAGGCTGCCCGCCTGCGCGAGCGCGAATAGGCAGGCCGCCGGCCTTGGCTTGTTCGAGTCGTTACGAACGCGCGGCCTGGGCCCGGGGATTTGTTCGCGTGGCGGGGTTTGACGAAGCAGGACGCGGATGCCTCTTTGGACCGGTTTGCGCCGCGGCTGTCATTCTCGATCCGGAGCGTTCCATTCGCGGGCTCAACGATAGCAAACAACTCGAACCGCACCGCCGTGAGGTGCTCGCCGGCCGGATTCGCGAGCGCGCTTTGGCGTGGGCGGTTGAGTTTGTCGATTCACAGACGATAGATCGCATCAACATACTGCAAGCGTCGCGCTTGGCCATGAAGCGGGCGCTCGACCGATTGTCGCCCGCTCCGGACTATCTATTGGTCGATGCTTTGCGGTTGGAATCATCCATCGAGCAACTCCCGCTGGTTCACGGAGACGCCCGCTCCTTCTCGATCGCCGCGGCTTCGATCCTGGCCAAAGTGGACCGCGACGCGGCGCTCACTGAGTTGGACCGTAACTTCCCGGGCTACGGCTTGGCCAGCAATAAGGGCTACTGTACACCGGATCATTTGCGCGCCCTCGCCGCACTCGGCCCAACGCCACAGCATCGTTACTCCTACGCTCCGGTTCGCGTGGCCGCCGGCATCGATCCTGTGCAGACGTCCCTGTTTGGAGCCACCGATTGAATTCACAGTCTGGCGGCACCAGCAACACAGGTTGGCAAGCCAAGCTCGCCTCGCTCCTGTTTGCGTTCTTTTGCTTTGAACTGGGAGCATTCCTCGTCGTCTTTCCGTGGACCTCATACTGGGACCACCACTACTTCTCCTGGATCGCCCCGGACGGGCCAAACCACTTGGCGCTGGCCCAATGGTGGCACGTCACGTGGCTGAGCCCCGCTCTACGCGGAGCCGTCAGCGCGCTCGGCGTAGTGAACCTTTATATTGCCCTTGTGTCGGTGTTCCGCCTCCGGCGATACGCCACGCCCTCCTCCGTGGAGGACCATCCCATTTCGATAGAATAAGGACTGATATCCATGCCACGTTTAGAGCTGCCCGGCTTGCTTGGTGAACTGTTGAATGTAGGCCGCAAGACCGAAAACCCGCGCGGCACCGTTGCCGAGTGGACCGTGACGATCTTGTTGCTACTGTTCGGCACCACCACTTTGGTCCAGGCCTTCGTCATCCCGACGGGCTCGATGGAAGATACCCTGTTGATTGGGGATCACCTGTTGGTGGACAAACTGGCCTACGCGCCGGCTGGGCCCATCAGCAAACACCTGCTCCCCTATACCGAGGTCAAACGGGGCGACATCATCGTCTTTCGCTACCCTATCGACATCCGCCAAACCTTCGTCAAGCGCGTGGTCGGTGTGCCCACCGATCACATCCGCATCGAAAAGAAGCAGGTCTTCCTCAACGGCAAAGCGATCAACGAGCCCTACAAGTATCACAAGACTGAGTACTTCGATTCCTATCGCGATAACTTCCCCAGCGAACCGAACATGCGGCTCTATGAGCCCGCCGACAAAATGCTCAAGGACAACATAGCCGACCGGCAGGTCAAGGACGAGGCCAAGGGATCGATCGCCGTGCGCGAGATTGTCGTTCCGGATGGTCATTACTTCGCCATGGGCGACAACCGTGACTCGTCGCTTGACTCGCGCTACTGGGGATTTGTGCCCCGCGAGAACATCATTGGCAAACCGCTCATCATTTACTGGTCCTACGACGCGCCGACCGACCGGCTGGCCAGCGCCGACATCGGCCTTGACCACATCATGGACTTAGCACAAAACTTCTTCAGCAAGACGCGCTGGAAGCGTACGTTCATGTTGATCCGTGGATACCCGACCGGGAGCTAGGCACTTTGCTCAGTTCACATTCCTACGGACTCATACTAGCCGGAGGTCGAGGGACCCGCTTCTGGCCCGCCAGCCGCACCCGCACTCCCAAACAGCTCCTGCCTTTCGTCGGCGAGCGTTCGCTATTACAGGAGACCGCCGACCGTCTGGCACCGCTGATACCGCCCGAACGGCTTTGGATCCTGACCAACGAGCATCTCCGCGCCGCCGTACGTAAGCAATTGCCTGGCGTGCCCGCCCGGCAGATTCTAGCCGAGCCGGCGCAGCGGAATACCGCGCCGTGCCTCGGCATGGCGGCCCATCTGATACACCGCGAAGATCCTGAGGCTGTCTTGGGCGTGTTCCCATCCGATCATCACATTGACAAACCTGCGGCCTTCCGCACGGATTTGAAAGCGGCCTTTGCAGCGGCGGCCAAGCAGCCTGTGTTGGTTACTTTGGGTATTCAACCTCGCTGGCCGGAGACCGGCTATGGCTATCTCGAGTTCCCTACCGGTTCCGCGACCGGCCAACGCTTAGCCCAGCCACTCGCCCGCTTCCGCGAAAAGCCCGACCTCGCCACGGCGCAACAGTTCCTCGCAGCCGGCAACTTCTATTGGAACGCGGGCATGTTCTTTTGGCGAGCGGAGACGTTTCGCCAGGCGATGAGGCGCTATCTGCCCAAAACGGCCGCCCTACTGGCTTCCCTGCCCTCGGTATCGAGCCGCGAGTTCCACGCCAAACTTCTCCAGGTCTACCCGCGTTGTGAGAATATCTCGGTGGACTTCGCCATCATGGAGAAAGCCGCTGCCGACGGGATGGTGCAGGGCTTGGCTGCCGGGGATATCGGCTGGAATGATCTCGGCAGTTGGAACGCCGTCTACGAATTGTTGGCCCGGGATACCAACGGCAACGTCGCGCGGACGACAGCCCTACTGCATGAGGCTACCGGCTGCTTTGTGCAAGCACCCGGCAAACTAGTGGCGCTACTGGGGGTCAAGGACCTGATCATCGTAGACACGCCGGGAGCTCTGCTGGTGGCGGACCGAAATCAGGCGCAGGTAGTGGGCCAATTGGTTAAGCTTCTGGAACAACAGAAACGCTTAGACCTTTTGTGACTTCCGGAATTCCTTGTAGTAGCTGTTGCCCTGTTTGAACAGCTTGCGCAGCATGCGGATCGCCAGATCAATCTCTTTCTCGCTGATGATGAAGGGCGGCAGGAACCGCAGCACGTTGTCGTGCGTGCAGTTGATCAGGAGCCCTTCTGCCAGCGCGTCGGTCACAAACTGCTTGCCGGGCATCTTCAACTCAAGGCCGATCATCAGCCCGCGGACGCGGACTTCCCGGACAAACTCAAATTTCGCGCAGAGCTCGTTCAACTGCGCCTTAAAGTAGTCGCTACGTTGCCGGATGACCGGCAGCAGTTCGCTGAGAATATCCATCGTTTCCAGCGCAACGTGGCAAGCCAGCGGGCCGCCGCCGAAGGTGGTCCCGTGCATGCCGCTCTTAATCGCCGCCGCCGCTTTCTCATTGGCCACCACCACTCCGAGCGGCAGGCCCACGCCCAGCGGCTTGGCCGTTACCATGACGTCGGGCAGAATCTCCGGCGTGAATTGCTGATAGGCGAAGTAGAAGCCAGACCGGCCGACGCCGCACTGGATTTCGTCGAAGACCAGCAGCGCGTTGGCCCGATCGGCCGCGGCGCGTGCGGCCCGCAGCATCCGTTCGCAGATCGGATACACACCACCCTCGCCCTGAATCACCTCGAGAACGATCCCGGCCGTGCGCTCGTTTACGGTCGCGGCCAGGGCCGCCTCGTCTCTGACCGGCACAAAACGTACTCCGGGTAGCAGCGGCTCGAAATCCTTACGGTACTTGGGCTGACCGGTTACAGAAATCGCCCCCATCGTACGGCCGTGAAAAGAATTTTCCAGCGCCACAATTTCGTACTTCTCCGGATCGATGGCCCGGCCGTGGGAGCGGATCATCTTGATGGCGCCTTCCATCGCTTCGGCGCCGGAGTTGCAGAAGAACGCACGATCCAAATGGCTCACACGGCAGATGCGCTCGGCCAGCTTACCCTGATACTCGTTGTAGTAGAGATTTGAGCAGTGGATCATCTTGGCCGCCTGCTCGCGAATCACCTTGACGATCCGGGGATGAGCATGGCCCAGCGCATTCACACCGATGCCGCTCAACAAATCGAGATATTTCTTACCTTCGAAATCAAACACGAAGCAGCCCTTGCCCCGGTCAAGAGCCAACGGATATCGGCCGTAGGTTTGCAGAACGTATTTCTTCTCGCGCTCCATGATCTCCTGTGAGATCAATTGTCCGGGAGTCGTGGCGACAGGTTCCATGATTGCTGCTTCACTCATTTGTCTATGATAGGTCCAATCTCCACTCCGATGGCCGAGTGATCGGACAGTTGCTGGCCTTCGAAGCGGCGCACGTCGTGGATGACTCGCGGGTGAGCGCATGTCAGTTGGCGAGTCGCAAACCAATCGATCATCACCGGCGCCACGCCGCCGTGTTCGCGCAAGGCCCAACGGATAAACGGAAAGCACCATCCCGGGACCCACTCGGCCAATCCCTTGTGCGCCCGAATATCTTCTACATCGTAAAAGATTGTGTGTTCGCCCAGGCTGTTGCAGCGCCGGTAGTCAAAACCACGGTGCTCGAGCAGATCGAAGAGCTCTTTTTCAAACCAGTTATAGGGATGAAGGAAGTGACCGCGGATGACGCGACTAGGCCCCATGAACACGCAGCGCCAGTAACCCATGATGGCCCGAAAGGCGGAGGATGAGTCAAAGGTAGTGGTGTTCCAATCACCACCGACTATCGCCGGGCCACTCGGAGGCATCGCTTCAAGCACGGCACGCATTTGGGCAGCACGATGGGCTTGCGTGGAGTTGGCGTCCAGGTGAACGCAAGCGACGGCCAGAGGAGCTCCGGGCAGGTCAACCGTCGCCGCCAGCGCGGTCTGCGTGCCTAGTCGCTGTTCACTGCTCCTAAGTTTGTCGATACCGTTACGCAGTCCGATCCGGTATGGATCACGAATCGGATACCGGCTTAAGATCGCGTTGCCGTGCAGTCCGAGTTCGTTCTCGCCTTCCGTCCAGCGCTCCGTGCCTGAACCTTTTACGAGGCTTAGATAGCAAGGCACGAAGGCGTAGTGCATTCCTAACTCTCGGGCGAGCGTCCGGGCCACATCCAGATTGCCGCTGCGGGCCATGCCCACGTCCGTCTCAGTCAGCAGCAAGACATCGCAATCGCGCAAATAGGGAATCTGTCGAAATGCCCGAATCTGGCCGGCCAGTTCCTTACCGCGCTCGATATTCCAACCCAGCACCCGATACTGCGTCTTCGGCATGCCCGGCCGGTCCGCAAAGTTGCCGGCATGAACGGTGTGTAGTGCGGCTTCGATGTCGCCGCGCGTTTGGCGATAGAGGGCGGAGGCAACGAAGTCTCCCGTGGACCGGAAATTCCGGAACGCTCCGAAATGAGGTTTGAGGTTGTTCTTGATACGCCGGCCCACGGCTTCCATGGACGGGCTCACTTCAGAATCGACAAGCTGCATTGGCGGGAACAATCTATTCTACCCTTGAACGGTCACGCGCCTCATCGCGGCAGGCAGTGGTGTCGCATATCCAACCAGGCAATACTGATCGAGAGCGAACAGGACAATAGACTCAAGGTTCTCGGCCAGGGCGAACTCTATCTCCTTGTGCCAAGGGGTAGTGGGATCGCCGATGCCCACCAGGAAGCTCCGCTGCGCCCGCGCGAAACCTCGGGTACCACCGTAGTCCACTGTGATTCGCGCATTGTCCAGGTGCCGGGTGATCGTGAAAGTGAAGCTCTCGGTCTTAAGGTTGTCCAGCTTGGCAGGGGTCCAGTGTGCCGCCGGGTAGTTGATCAGCTTGTTCAAAGGCGTGTTGTTCACATCGGTAGGGTACAGCACTTCGAAGCGCGCGGCCGGGTAGACAGCCTTGACGAAAGCGATCACGGCATCGGTGAACTGGCCAATCAACGTCGGGAGGAATTGCACTTCATCGGGAAACAACACCGGGTCGGCGAAGTCGGACAAGATGGCGCCCATCGGCCGGCCATAGGCAGCCTGGAATGAATCCTTCGTGTATTGGTCGTAGAAGGTCATCCCGGTCGTCCCTCCCCCGGGAAGACCGGCGGGAAAATACCACCACTGCACCTCACCGAACTGTAAATAGGGAACAATGCCCACCGAATTCATGATCTCCGCCATGTCAAGGTACACCTGTTGCCAGAAGGTGATGGAGGTAGGCGAGAAGTTGGTCTGCAATGCCGGCGTATTCAACAATACCGGATCACCGTTGTAATAGCGTTGCGCAATTCCCGCGGCAACCGATGGATCGCCGTGCTCGAGTTCCTGACTGAAGGCTCCCACGACATCAATGCCGTAGTTCTTCAACGCCAAATAGTAGGCGCGGCTCCAATCACGCACCGCCCGATTCAGGCGCGGCACGCAGGTCAAATCGGTGCGCCAGTCCCCATTCACGCCACCACTCAACCGGCCGCTACTTCTGGTCACCGTGTATCCGCCGGTTTGGGTGGTGCGGGCCGCCAGAGTGAAGGCGTTGCCCTCAACGCCCATTGCTCGCGCCCATATCGTCAGCGTGCCACCTGATGCCTCCGCGTGAACCGAGTTGTATCCACTGTTCAGGTGGAATTCGAAGGCCTTGGCTACGGTCTCCGCCGTGTCGCCGATGCGATGCAAGTGTTGAATGACCGCGAGTTCGGGATAGCCAATGTTGCCAATGACGATCTCGCTCAACATTCCGGAGGCCCATAACGGAGCGCCGGCGAACTCCACCGTCGCCGATGCGTACACGTGACCTTGGCGAATTAGCTCGTAGTGCAATAGAGCTCCAACGTAATGATTGGCGCGGCCACGATAGCCGAGTCGATTCAAGATCCAAGCCGTGCGCTCCGGGGCGATGGCGAGCGAATGGTCCGTGTCCCAGTCGGTTGCCAGCGTGATCTTCTGAGTGGTCGGGAATGTGGGAATCTCAGTGGCCTCGAGGGCAATCTCTAGGAAGTCAAAGTAAAAATAAAACGGCATCGATTGGTCAAGGCTGGTAGACCCCATATGCTCGGCAATCACTTGGTGGCTGCCGGCCCCGAACTGTCCAATCTTGAGCCGGCACAGAGTGTCCTCGCCAGCGATCAGAAGGCTTTCCTGGAGAGCAACGCTGCCATCAACCTTGACTCTTACATCCGCGCCGTTTAGCGCAAACCGAGAACCGAGGTACAAAGTGTGGGCCTGCGGGCACGTATAACTCAGCGCGACCAGCGAGCCTGTAGTACTGGCATAGTGAATCGTGCCATTCGAGAAGTTCCCTAGCCCGAAGCCCCATGTCCCCCCGGAGTACGTTACCGCGGAATCATTATCCTCAATCCTACGGCTGCCCGGCCCGGCGAATTTGTAAACCCGGTTGGGCGCCGTCACCGTCCAGTTGGTAACAGTTACGACAAACTCCGACCGTTGATAAGCGCCACTCTGCATCTGGGCACCATAGGTCCAGCGCATCTTGCGAATGTCAGTGGCCGGAACCTCACTTCCCTTTTTGTCCTTCAACGTTCCGAATGGCAGCGTCACTCGCCACTTTGATGGGGACTGCCCGCCGCTAAAATATGCCCACTCGGCTGACCATGTCTCCGTACGCGCACCAGACACAAATCCATACACCCCCATTCGATTGCCATTGAAGCCAGTCTGCGGATACGCAAGGCCCTCACCCGCCTTGAAGTATTCCACCCGGAGAGTGTTCCCGCTGCGTGTCGCGCTGATCCTCCTCACAAGAGGTGCATTGATGTTGTTCTTGAGCGCCTCGACCGCATCTGCGAGCGTGTCCGAGGAGGTTACTTCGTAGTTGAATTGCTCATCGAGAAACGAAATGCCGATGAAGTCTCCGGCAGTGATCGCGCCCTGCAACTCCAACTCAGCGGCCGGCGCGATCCAGTTGCCCTCAATCGGCACGGCATAGTCGCGAAGCCTGACCATTTGCGGCTCACCGACCTGATTAATGCCCCTCCAGATGCGTAGCATCGGCCAATCGACGGTAGGAAACAGGTCCGAGTCCATCAGGTGGCAATTCTCGCGAGACTCGTCATAAGTCAGCGTGTACCCCGTAAAGTCACTATTGGGGAGGTTCCGAAAGGCCGGGTGCTCGTAGACGTTATCACGATTCCACTCCACGACGCACCAGTCAAACTGCTGCCGCCAGCTCCCGGACACCTTGAAACCGGTCGCGCTCGCCTCGCTCAGAGCCGCGATGGCCGAAGGCCGCAAGAAGTAACATTGCAGGTCTTGATCGGGTCGAAGTTTCTCGAGGTAGTCGGGCATGTTGATTCCTTACAGACGAATAGTCACAGTCAAGTCGCGGCCAGGTGTGGTGGACGCCGTTTGACCGAGCGAAATAATGTCCAGACTGAGTTTGTCCAAAGCGTTGAGCGGGCGCAAATTGAAGCCATTCACCACGGCCGGCGTAACGTTTGAACCAGCGGGTATCGTCAACGTGCAATATTCAGCGCCGTTGAGATTTAAGCGCAGCTCGATCGGAGCCAGAGTGGGTGCCTGGCGAACCGTGGCGAAAACATCCCGCACTGAGTGGCCCTCTTCTATGACCACTTCAGGCGCCGCGCCAGTCTGAATCGCCAAGTGTCCCTCCACTTGGATGGAGATTTGTCCGCCGGACAGCGTTCGCAACCCATCATTGACGTAGCCGGTAAACAGCGCTTTTCCGGTTTCTCCATTGCCGCGGGAATTCGTCATGAAGAGATCGGCCGCCGTCAACCTCACGTCCGGCAGGAAGATAGGAAAGCTGAAGGACCCGCTCGCCGGACTACCGAAGAAGCCACGGCTGAATGGGACAACGAAGGTCTTCTGCTCCAGTGGGAACACCAACTCCCCAGCAGGATGCCCTTCAGCCACGCTGCCTTGCACTCCCCGAGTAACCGTCAGAACGGGGCCGCTAGCCTCGACGATCTGCACCAACTCGGCACCGATCTGAACCAAGGATCCGACCGGCGAAGTCACCACCGAACTCGTAGTGATCCCAACGGCAATGGCATCTATGCCCGCGGTCAGATTGAGTTGCTGCGGTGCGGCGAGTTCACTCCAGTAATGAAGAGTTAGCGTGCCCGCGAAGATACTACGGGTATTCTCCAGGCTCTGGAATGCCACTGCGGTCAGCTCAACTGTTCCTTGCCCCAGCGCCTGGATCCCGAAGAGGGGGGCGGGCGGCACATCGATATCGACTCCCGACCCGCTGCCACCTCCCAATTGCCAACGCGTGATCGGCGCCAGTTCGATACCGGAATCGCGGCCCACGGCATTGACGGCACGCCCCATGACCTCAACCGTCGTTCCGGGCCTGGCAGGAACTTGAAACCGAACCGGCGAAGAGGTGCCGCTGGCGCCGGGCTTCCATCCAGACTCGGCAATCACGAATCTACTCGTCGCGTCGGGCACCGTGGACCACCGGCGTTCAACGGTGATCGCGTTGGCTGTGTGAGACCCAATGATGCGCTCCTGGCCAGCGCCCTCGCCGCTGATGATGCGCACGACCATCCCGTTGAACTCTCCAGCGAGTAAGTGCAAAGTTGTCGCGCCGATCTCCGTCGGACTAAAGCTCGTGGCAGCAGTTTCGGGCAGCATCTCCAATCGCCACTCAAACAGCGCGTGGTCGTAGTTGGCGTCCGGCGGTCCGGGAAGGCCAGCCGGCAACCCACTATCGCTGAAACTGCTGGCCACCGGAACGCCGGTGGCAATGCGATACATCTCCTGCGGGCTAATGCCGCGATAGACGTCAAACCCTGTCGTATTGGAGGAAAAGCTTAGCCCTGTCACAGTAACTCGGTTAGTCTCCCCGGCCGTCGCGGTGTCTGCCCTCACTACTAGTGAAAGATCGCTCTCCTCATTCGGACCCTGCAGGGCGGTAACGCCGTAGTAGAAGCTTTGCCCGCCAGGTAGGCTGCCCCCGGACGTCGCCACTTGCGGACTGATCGCCAGCAAGGGAATGTCCACGCCTGGAAGCGGTTGCACCGGAGGCGTGAAGCCCACTTGCAACAAGATGAACGCATTTTCGCCGGTGCTCACTTCTTCGAGAACAGAAAACTGCTGGTGCCCTGTGGAATCGATCACGATTCCAGCCAGCGAGCGTGGTACGCCGACGTTGCCGGAGGCAGCACGCCTGGAGACTCGGCCGCTGGAGGCTGACCCGGGATCATCACTATACCAGACGTCATCGTGAAGCTGCCCCTCAATCACAACCGTCCAATGATTCAACGATGGCGCAAGTCGCGTAATCCGAAACGGTGTTCGATCGAGCGACTCACGGACCCAGGTGATCGCGATAATGTCACCAGGGCGGAGGGTAACACCCTTCACGCTCGTCTCAAACTCCACATACAAGTTTCCTCGAATCGACTTATCCAATTGCAGGCGCAGCACGCGCGCCGCCTGGTGAAAGTTGGGCACACCGAGGGCCGTTGATGCGACCGTGATTTCCTGGCGGCTCTGCTCGGTGTCTTCCGTATCGACCAGCGAGAGGCTGTCCTGCTGATAGTCGTTGTACTGATCCTGAAACTCGATAGTGGACCGGTTTGGCGTATCCGCCGTGGAGCGGCACCAGAGACGCAGGGACGGCTCGCCCGAGTCGCGGCGAATGACGCCTGACGATCCAGCGCTACCGTCACCAAACTCGTATGCGGGCCATCCCCCAAACAGCTCGAGTTCCGAGTTACTGCCAACCGGCTTCGTCGCCTGCTGAGTGGCTAAACTGCCCTCGACTCGTAACTGCAGCTTACCGGATGAGTCATAGGAAAGATACAGCCGGGCGGCCTGCCGGACACCACGCAACCAGTCGGCCACACTACGGCGCCGATTCAGCGAGAGATTGCATTGAAAACGCGGAGCGTTAACGCTGTTACCGTGCAGGTCCGTCATGGGAATGGGCTCTGCGCAATACGCCGCGGCAACGGCAAAGCTCGCAGGATCGAGTTCACTGGCATTCCAGCCCGCCCGTCTCAACATGTCCGCCAACACCCATGCCGGGTTGTTCGTGAATACGGCGCCCAATGAGTCACCTTCCGCGGACCAAGTCTCGAGCTTCAGGCCTTCGAGCATCACTTGAACTTGCGGAAGGCTTCGGCCATCGCTCACACGATTCGGCACGGAGATGGCGACGTACGCCAAACTGCCATAGGGATCTCCCAGCGGACTGCCTCCTCCGTCGGTGAACTCCAGATTGAAGCCGCCATTGCGCGTCCCTGGGGTGACTAAGTTGTACCAGCCCGTCGCGGTCATGTTCCGGCCCGCCACTCCGCGAGGGATCTCGATGCCGTTCACCACCACTTTCAACAGACTGTGAATCTCGCCGGCGCCCAGCAAAACCTCGATTCGCGTGAGATTGCCATCGTTGCGGGCGAATACGACGGGCGGGCTGGTCCATACAGTGCCGTAGTGAATCGGCACGAAGTCGTTAAACCGCGCCTGATTCTCGGCAATCCTCGACACTTGATGCGATGCTTCTCCGTGGCCTCTCACGAGAATACTGGCGGGCACAAACTCGATGCCGCTAAAACGGGCTGTGCTCCGGTTGGAGGCATCCTTGTCGAACATGCCGCGCTCGATGCAATTCGAACGCGTATAGTCACAGGAGGTAAAGGGCTGACCGGCATTCAAGTTTCCCGCGCCGCCTGGTTGATCGGGGGAGTATCCGCAGCGATAGAAGAGAGAGTAGGAACCTCGGACGCCGCCCGCCACCGCCTCCTGACGTTGGGTGCCCGTGGCGGGAAACGCCCACGTGCACCGGCGTTGAATTCGCATCTCCGGCAGGAACAGTCGTTGCGGGTTAAGCCTACTGTGCGCGCTCAAGCGCAGCGAAGCCTCGCTGATCTCCTCGGGTGGATTCAGCAAGCCCCGAAAGAGCACCGAGGATTCCGAGGAGGGCTGGCCAGTCGCCAGGTCGAAGAATGCAAAGCGCGCGGTCAACAGTGCGCCTTTGAATCCTGAATTGGCTGATAATTGCGACAGGTCCGCGTCGGCGTTAGCCAACGTCAGCGACACCTTCGCGGCGGAATCAATGCCTTCGCCTGCACCCCACTTAAGCTCAAACAAGTTGTGGCGCATGACCCGCGCCTGATAGTCCTCGCCGCCCAACGTGACACTGTGGGTGGACCATCTCCGAGTTAGGCCCGAAGGCCACTCGCAATCGAACAGGATGAGCGGCGTCTCCGTGATCGCTTGTTCTTTAAGTTCGACAATGGTTGACATGAGAAGCTCACCCTGCCAGTCGCGCCATGATGCGGATGCGAGTGGCGAACGTTTGAAATCCATCCGCCTCGATCGCCAACTCGTCTGATGCGAACCGCGCGGCCGGATACAGGCCGG
The DNA here is from genome assembly GCA_043730365.1 of Acidobacteriota bacterium. Taxonomy (GTDB): domain Bacteria; phylum Acidobacteriota; class Terriglobia; order Bryobacterales; family Bryobacteraceae; genus VFZP01. The sequence goes on from JAYTKJ010000125.1 coordinate 21,331, forward strand.
ATCGCCCCAACGTTCGCTTGTATCCCGATGCGTAACGTTGCCTCTCCACCTGCGCTCCGTAGAATTCGACCGCGGCAGCGCCCGGAATCTCAACGGTGAGCTCCACTCCCACCGTGGTCCCCGTCAACGCCGCCGCGGTCTCGATGCGACGCCAATCACCACCGATGGGGATAGCTGCCGTCACCGACTCCGGCCCCGAGGTCCGCCTCACCAGCACCTCGTCCGCCGAAAGCCCTTTTGCCCAAACGCTAAAACATGTTTCGTGCCCAGCCGGCAGCGCTACGGTTTGCCGGAAAGACTGCGGTAGACCAGTAAGGTTCTGAACCCGCATCGCAGCCGACCCACCGAGCGGATCGGCCATGCCATCCGTCCAAACCAACAACGGATCGCTTTGCCAGGGCGCCTGATTGAACTGCTCGCTGCGAGCGAGTAAGTTGCCGCAGGGATCGGAGAACACGAACTCTCCGCGTCTACCTTCACACGCCTCGAACAACCCTCGCAGGTTCGACGCTTCCTCGCTCGACAAACCTCGATAGGCGAGGTCCCACTCGAGTTCACTGGCGAAGCCGTCATACGCCGTGAATCGCTCACCGCCGGGCGACTCGTTGACAACCGCTCTTTGGCGGTGGAACCTTCGAAGCGGATACTGGGCCAGACTGCCAGTGATCAATTGTGGAAAATAGCGCATCATCAACTCCAGTTCTGCTTGACCCAGATCGTCATCGCCGTGCGGGCATGCTCTCGCATCTCGACCTCCTGAACATCCTGCTCAAGACTGCAATCGGAATACTCCACCGCACCCCAGGGATCGAAAAACGAAAAACTGCCGTGTCGCCCTTGCCGCGCATCGAGAAAGGCCGTCAGGGCGGTGGCTTCATCATCGGTGAGGAGTTCCAGCCTGATCATCCATCGGCGTCCCGGCCCCTTGCGTTCGCGAAACCGCTGCTCGGCGCCGTCGGCGAACCGCACCACACGCGTGCCGAAGCGCACCGCCGTCGTCGAACCATCCTGCGCCACTGCGCCGGTTTTCAAAATGGGAAACTCCGCCATGACTCACATTTCTCCTATCACGTCGTTCAGAGCGTGGGAATGTAACATCGCTTCACGGACTGCCCGCGCGATCTGATCGCTATTGTCTAGAAAAGAGCGGCTGTCCATCGTTTGAACTTGGATGATGACATTCGCGCCTGGGGCGGCTGCAGCCGAGGGCTGCGGTGCCCGTGGCACACCTTCGGCGTTGTAACTTACGGGCGCCAAGCCACTCTGGCTCGTGGCCGACACGCCGAGCTCCTCACTAACCGCAGACGGTAAGGAAAAGGGAGCCAATGGCGATGCGGCGGTTTCATTCCGTCTCCCCAGTAGTCCACTGAGCAGGCCAATGATCGGCGAACCCAGTACGCCCAGCCCGCCGGCATTGCGCACGGTTGACACAGCCTCCCTCGCGACCGTTCCAGCCGTCGAACGGGTGGAACTGTCCAGGATCGCACGCGTGTTCCGCTCAAAGATGTCCGACTGCTTCCTCACAGTTTCCTCAGCCACACTTAGCTGCCTTCGCAGCGAAGCGAGTTCTCTGGATAGCTCCCCTACCTCATCGCCGGCACCCGCAGTGGCCTCCCCAGAAGGGGCCGCTGGAGGCGTTTGGACGCTGCCAGGCAGCGCCGCTAATGGCAGACTTGCGATCCGCTGATCGGTCCCCTGCGTGCGCACGAGGCGCAGAAGATCCTGCTCGATGCCGTTGGTGCTAGCCATTGGATGCCTCCTTTCTTGTCTCTTGTTCCAAAATCATGAAGGCGTCGGCTCTTCGCGCCGGTACGCAACTCATGTCCGCTCGGCCCTCGAACTGCCAGGCTCCGTAATACTCCAGGTAAGCCACGCTTTCGGGCGTAACATAGGACACCGGGCAGGTCGTCAGCGACACTGGCCGTCTGGCCCACACAACTCGCGCTCTCCCGCGCTCGGCCTCAGGTAGAAATCCACAGCGGCGCCGCTGTTCCAAGCCTTGTTGCCGGCATTCGTCGCACTTCCAGGAGGCTTGATTTGAGAACTGGAAATGGAAGGCGACTACTAGTTTTTTCTTTCTTCCTCGCTCAACTGCAATTCCGCCCGGATCCCGGTAAGAATCTCCCGGACCAACTCTTCGGGCCCCAATTCGATCAACGAACCAGGTGTGGCCTCGACTCCATCGATCTTCAGCCCTCTGATACCAAGCAAACCCCACTCCAGGTAGGCGCGGTCGATCCGGCGCTGCAAGAGCCCGGCGTCGATCTGGTCCAATACGTTCTTGCTGGAGGCCAGGAAGTCATGCTTGAAGCCGATCTCACGAATGCGCTGACCCAGTTCAATCCTCCGGGCCAACGACAGTCGCGATACCGTGAATTCAACGCCGGGACAACTTGCCGACTGCTTGTGAACTCGACTTGTGTAATCCATCTTTTCCTCCTAGGCGAAAGCGATGACCATTTCGTCGTTGCCGGCACCCTGGGCCCGGCTCTCGCGAAAGCGCCAGCGCAGCCTCGTCTCGTCGTCGGCAAACTCAGGCACTTCCGGCACAACCTGATTAAGCCAAACGCCGCATAAATGCCCTTCGGCCTGCCCGAGTTGAAACATGACGCTCACCGGCGATCGCTGAACGGCAGCTTGGTAGAGTGCCAAAGTCTCCGGCTTGCAATCGCTAAGGATGTCGAGGTCCACCGTCACTTTGCGTTCACCGGCAGCAAAGCAACCGGGTTTCTGCATCCCGAACTCGCGTTCACGGGTATCGATGTTGTTATCCAGTGTGACCTCCGCTGCCAGGAGTGTATGGAATTGACTGGGCGAAGCTCCGAACCACGCCTCACCGAGGCTCCCAGGGACCAGCGAGAATTGCCCCGTCACGGCCGGTTCCGCGGGAAACTTGGTAAGCTCGCCCTGGCCGGAGGCAAACGTCGAACTATCGATAACTTCGCGCGCCGTACCGGCAAAAGACAACTGATGAAAGTCCCCATTGACACGAATCTTCATTCGGTCTACCGCGCTTCCCGCAAGAATCCGCTGCACGGCCTCCTGAGGACTCCAGTAGTCAAAGATACTGGCACTTGGCAGGCTCGTCGCCGGGAAGTAAGTAACCGTCCGCCCGACTTGGCTTCCCACCGTTGGATTAGACGAGAACGGAGCATTGATAACAACCGTCGTGCCGCTCACGATTGCCTCGACAAACCGAATCTCCGTCTGATATCTGACAGCTTGCCCTGGAATCAACCCGTGGGCGGCAGTAAACGTGAGCCGCCGAGCGTCAGGGACGGCGCCGATCGTCCTGCCGGTAAAGGCTAGTCCGGCTCCCCCCATGGCGGCACGCACGAGAGCGCTGTAAGGAGGTGCGGAAGCATCGGCCGGCCACTCGGTCAGATAGGTCGCCAGATCAAAGCTCGTACGCCGCCGGATTGCCGCCGGCAGCCCCAAGAATGTTCTCCCGCCGGTCTTGTCGCGCCGGCGCAGTTGATCGGTTGCTTGCCGGACATCAAACCTGATTGCGGGAAGCCGCTGCTGGGCCGTGAACGCGGCCACCGTCCCATAGCCGCTCTCTAAGGCGGCGTAGATCCGATTGTCATTGGATGAGATATAACAACACATGAGAGTTTCCTCGTTCGTCTATCCGAGATTCACCTGCACCGGCACCGTGATGCGCGCCACTTGCAGAAAGCGCTTGCCGCCGGGTTTTACCGCCTCGAACTTCACTTCGTACTGGCCGCTTGAGTAAATACATTGGCCCCATTCGCCCCGGCAATCCTCAATCACGTCCGTAACTGCCTCCACATATAGCAGAGTGCTCTGTTCCAGACCAACCACATGATCACTGGAGTTACGCACTTCAATAGCCAGATCCACTACGCCGGAAAAGCGGCGGAACTTTTCCGTCTGTAAGTTGCGTATTCGTTCGCAGTAGACCACGAGTTGCGGATACCTTACCGGCTGGTTCTTTTCCCAATGCTCGCCTGTCAGGTGAGCCGCGTGTACCACCGGCTCCGGGTACTGGCGCGTCAGATTCGGATCGCCCGAAAGCCTGTCAAATAACCGCTTCGCAACGCCAACGTCGGACCGCAGCAGGTCGACCAAGGCACTCGCTGACTGGGTTGCCACTTGCGACATGAATGCCTCCTATCGCGATCTGTTACGGCGAATATAGCGGTCGGGCTGCTGCTCCGCAGCCGGTGCAGCCCCTCCCACCAACCCCGAGATGGGCATCGTCCACGTTTGCCCTAGAGGGATCACCGACGGGTTCTGCCTGGTCGGATCAGCTTCGCTCTCGCCGGCGAGCACATCGAAGCCAATCACAGCGGCGGGCCCGTTGCCTGCACTGACCGCGATGAGTTCCCCGTTGGGCGCGGGATAGACTGTCGGCGGGCTCGGTGAACCCGTTGCCCCATACCTGCCATGCCACGCGATCCTCACGACGTACTCCGTCACCGGCCCGCCCGTGCCGGCCTGGACCACTACCGGCTTGGGCGCCCGGGGGATCGGGTTGCCTGCAATGCCGACACCGTAGTCAAACAACAGGTCTGACGTCTCTCGGGTTAGTTTCAGATAGTGCTTCCACTTACCAAGATACCGATCGTTGAATTGACTGTTGTAAGCGTCGCTATACACTTCTACTAGAGTCCGAAGCGAGTGCCAACGCCGCAGGGGCTTTGTAACCAGAACGTTACCCAGGTCCACGCCGGGGCCGGATACGCCATTTTGATTGGCGGCCCGCAGTAAGAAGACAGCCAGTTCTAACTGAACGGCCTCTTCGGCCACTTGCAACTTTTTGGTAAGGTCGATACCCTCACCTGTGCTTGTCTCGAGAATCGCGCTGTCCAACGACCGCAAATCCTCAACCGTCGAAATTGTACCGTCCAATACCAGTGCCACTGCTGTATCCTCTCCGTCGCTACTTCTTATCCAGAGGCTTGGAAGACCGCCCAGCCTTCAGTGCGTCGATGTCCTTTTCAGACAGTAAGGCCACCTGCAGCCGGGCCGGTGCGATCTCCTGTTCCGCCTTCGCCCTCATTTGTTCTTCTTTGTCGCGATACCGGGCCAGTTCTTCCGGCGAGGCGAGTTGGGCTTTTCCCTCCACGATCATCCTGGCCGCCACAGCCTTGGAAACCTCCGACATAACGCCGGGTTTGCCACCGTCCGGCGTTTCAACGCTCGCCACGATAGCGAACTCTCCCGGGATGGATTCCGCGGCCTCGCGAATCTTCCTGTAGTAAATCTTCAGATCCATTTGTTCGCTCTCCTTGTTCCGATTAGCAGAAGCGGTAGCGCCCGCGCGGAGTCCCCGCTGGTAGGCAGGAACTCCGCTCCGGACCGGACCGCTGGATGAACTAGCTGCGCACGACGACCGCGTGATTGTTGCGAAGCACGCCGACGCCGTACAGCACATCGACCGTGAATTGCTGAGCCAGCGTGTTGGGCTGGTAGCTCATCACCACTCGCATTCCGAAGTTGCCGAGCTCGGCGTACTCGGCAATCGCGCCCGTTCCCGGCAAAGGCTGGGGCAGGCGGCGCACCACCAGGCCCAACGCGTTGCGCGCGAAGGCCAGGTTCTGCGTGGTCACCGGGCCGCTGCCCGTCTTGGAGACAAACTGCGAGCGGAAGACAAAGAAGTCCTTGATCTTACCGACGCTACCGTCGATCAAGGCGCGCAGCCCCGCCTCGCCCGCCGTTTGGTACTCACTGAACCGGGAAATCTGGCGCAATTGCGAGTACGCGTCGCCGCTGACCACCAGACACTTGGTGGCGCTGGCCGGCACCCTGGCGTTGAACAGGGCCGTCTCGGCCGCGTCAATCGCCGCTTCGGAAATGGCCACGCCCCCGGAGCCCACTGGGGAGTTCGCCGTGAACTGAGCGTAGGTGGCCATGAGGTCGCTTTCGATCTTCTCTGCCAGGGCCGTCACCGCCGGTTGCATGTACAAACGCAGTAAGTCGGGCACGGCCAGAATCTTGGTAACGTCCGGAATCTGGAACGTCGCCTCGGCATGGGTGTTCAAGACGATCGTCGCGTTACCCAGGCTCGGGTTCTGCGTAATCACTGAACCGCCCTCGGAGATGTTGTTGGCCACCAGGGTCGGTGGAATGGGTACATTGACCGTATCCCCGGCCTGTGCCAGCACCGGTTCGAAATCGCGGTTGACGAGGTTACCCATGACAAGGTTGCCCATCAACGCCGGCAGCGCGTCGGCTGCGACCAGCTTCACGATCGCTTGCGCGATGTTTGCGGAAGTAATGGAAGGCATTTCTGCTTACGTCCTCCTTCGGACTTTTCTGTCTGTAGTCTTCTCCGCACCCGGCTAACTATTAGCCGGCTGCGAAGCAATCCGCGCGATCTCTCGCCGGATGCGGTCCATCTCGGCCGGGTCCATGCCCGGCTTGATTCGGTCGAGGTCGATAGGGCCTCCCGAAACCGTTTCCTGCCGCTGCCCAAGGGTCGCCCCGGAGCCTCCGCTCACGCGCGCTGGCAGCAGTTCCGGATTCTCTTTGACAAATCTGGTCAGGTATTCGCGCAGGTCGCTATCGCCGCCGCTCTCGCGGCTCACCAGCGCGCCTTGCTCGTTGCGGACAATGTCGTCCTTCACCGCCTTGAAAGCCAGATCGACTTTCGACACGCCTAGACGTTGCAGTTCGCTGCGAATAGCCGTGCTGCGCTCAGCCTCTTCGGCGCGCTGGCGGGCGCGTTGGTTTTCCTCGACCACTTCGTTCAGCTTCCTCTCAAGCTGCTCTCGCTTGCGCCGCTCGTCAGCCAGTTCCGCCTTGTAAGCTGGCTCGGCCTTAGCCCTTTCCAGATGCAGGAATTCGCCGATCACTTCCCTCACCACCAACTTGAGGTCGTCCCCTTCCGGGGCCGGCGCGCCGCCTTGTTTCTGTTCTTCGTTCATTCGTTCACCTCATGCTCCTGTTCGATCTCGCTGGCAATACGGTCCTTCACTTCCTGACGGACGTCGCTAAGATACTTAAACGCCAGCTTCTTGAACACCTGTTTCTTCAACGTCGGCGAATCGATGCCCAAACTCAGCAGCGTGCGGGCATCCTCCAACTCACCGGTGAAATCGCCGATGTCGAATTCGTCAAGCCCGGACACATCCAGGGAGATGTCGTCTTGCCGGGCAGCAATGACAGCTCGTAGCACTCGTTTCAGCGTGTCTTTCACGACATCGCCGAAGCCGCGTAAGACTTCCTGCGTGATGGCGTTGTCCCGTTGCTTGCTAATTCCCGACTGCGCCCGCGCCAGCGGCCCCCCTGCCTGCGCCAGCAGGTAGCAGACCCGATAGATCTCCTCCTGTAACCGCGTCAGATTGTCGGCCGCTAGTTGGAAGACCTTCCCCTCGGGCTCGGTCCACCCGAACCGATCTTGGGGGCCGAGTTGGATGTAATAAGAGTCACCCAGAATCTGAGTCCATTCGCGCTCCGAGTAGATGACGGGAGTAGCAAATAATCCCAACGTGAGCGCCCAGCCGAGCGCATTTGACTTATTGAAGTGCTCGAGCTGCAAGAGCCCAGCCTTATTCATCAGCCACAGCCCTTCCGGCATTCTCAATGCGAAGAGAGGAACCCGGTTCTGGCCGGCAAAGGCGTGCTCGCCCTCACTTTCCAGTTGAGGGACGCCGCCTTTCCCTGCGTCGTCCACGGCCCGATAGATCTGAAACCGGCGCCGGTCATAGTAGATCCAGCGTGTTTGTTCGCTGCGCGCACCCGCATCAAGCGAAGGTTTCCGGTCGAATTTCGTCCGAATCACGACCCATTCAAAATCACCACGTTCATCGGTCGCCCAGTTAATCAGTTGCTCTACGGGGCAGTGGCTGAGATAAGCCCTCGATGTTCCCTCACGGTCCTCATCTGCCAATGTCGCGGGTTTATGATTGGAGCGAGGGAAATCTGCCAGCGTGTAGCTAACTCCGCAGATCAAGGCGTCGAGCACTTGCTTACGATAGAACTCGGTCAGCGTGTTGCCCCGCAGGTCGCAATCCTCGGAAAACTGGCTGACAAAAGACCTCGCGCGCAGGTCGTCTCCTTCTGCCAGAATCAGCGGTTCCCTGCGGAACAGCGTCGCTACATACCAGTCGACGATGGATCCGGCATAGTTCTCGTAGAACACCCGGTCCAATCGCTCTGCGTATACCTCTGGCGCTTCTTTCTGGCGGCGGATGAGATACTCGCTAGCACTCGCCCGCAGTTGCTCTCCGCCGACGTAGAGGTCGCGATACTTCTTCCAGAGTCCGCGTTTGGCCCGATACTCGGGATGCTCGTTGTCAATCGCATGAGTCAGATTCGTTTCCATGCCGCTTTCCGCTCCGGGGACTTGTCACCAGACGCAAAAAGGGCGGCGTGCCGGCCAGTTATTGCCGGTATCGCCGCCCAGTGCGTCGTTGCCAGATCTTCTGGCCAACCGAAGCTTAGCAGGTCAGCTTGGAGCTTTCAGAGAGTTCAGAGAGCTATTTTCCTTAACTTACTGATAGCAAGGAAGAAACTTTTTCTTCAGCCCGTGTGAACCACTTGCAAAACGCAAGTCAGGGGCCATTGACATTGGTGAGCGGCTGTGATTGCGCGCGAATTTGCTGGCGTTTTTGGGAGTGGGTCTCTGCGAGGGAGGCAAGCAGACGTGGCGATCCGCCCCGGGCGGGAAACCGAGGTCTGCAACTTATTGAGAACGCTCAAAACTCGATTTATGGGAAAAATCGAAGCCACGGATCGACGGTGAGCGCAACGACCCCAAACATCAAATGCGCCATTACTTTGGCCGCGCCACGCACGCGAAGGTGAGTAGCTCCGAATTCGTCCTTGAGCCGTGCGTTGACCCGCTCACTCATGGTCCGCTCTTTGTAGCGCTCTTGCTGAGCCCACGTTATTTGCGGCGTAGGTTGGGCGGGAAACGTCTTCGTTAGGGGCGAAGGTTTCTTGGTGCCGCGCCGTGGGTGAATGGCAATGATGGGTAGTAATTGATTAGCGACCCAGCCGACCCCTGGGGAGGTTTCAGTAGCGGCGGAGCTTGGGCGGTCTGAGGTGGATTGAACAAATAGCACTGGAAATGTT
>JAYTKJ010000126.1:0-13183 GCA_043730365.1 Acidobacteriota bacterium
GGTGGCGCGTTGTGGGCGCAACAGCACCGGCGTTTGGTTGAGCCGCCCGTGTTGCAGTCGACGCGAGGTCTGCGCGGCGCCATCGCTGGAGGTACCACGCACGGCACCGAAGCTGGGCTACGTATGTACCATCTGGGCGGTAACGCGGTAGACGCCGGCGTGGCTGCGCTGCTGGTGGGCTCGGTGGCCGAGTACTCGCACTTCGGTTTCGGCGGCGAAGCCCCTATCCTTATTCGCACCAGGCAGGGCAAAGTGTTTGCGATCGCCGGCGTGGGGACTATGCCCAAGTCCGCGACGGCCGATTTCTTTCGCGGCCGCAAGCTTCTGCAGGGCGAGTTTTTTCCCGATGCGATTGAGATCAACGGACTGAAAGGCATGGTGCCCGTGGCCGGCGTGATGCCCGCGCTGGTGCCGGGCATGCCTGAGGCCGCCATGGTTGCCTTGCGCGAGTTCGGCACGCGCTCATTGGGTGAGGCGATGCAGCCCGCCATTGAACTGGCCGACGGCATGCCGCTCGATGAAACGCGCGCTTCCACCATCGCTCGCTCCAAGAAGTTTTTCGACCTATGGCCGGCCTCGCGCCACTACTTCATGCCGGAAGGCCGCACGCAGCTCATCGGTGAGATCTTCCGGCAACCGGAATTGGCTTCGACGCTACGCCGGATGGTGGAGGTGGAGAAGACCGCGCGCGATGCCGGCAAGTCTCGCGAGCAGGCCATCGACGCGGTGCGCGACTTCTTCTATCGCGGCGAGATCGCCCACAAGATCGCTGCCTTCATCAAGCAGCACAATGGAATTCTCAAGTATGAGGACATGGCGGCGTTCCGGTTGAAGCCGGAGGAAGCGGTGTCCACCACCTATCGTGGCTTTGAAGTCTACAAGCCCGCGTTCTGGAGCCAGGGCCCCGTGTTGCTGCAGGCCCTCAACATGCTGGAGGCGTCAGATCTGCGGGGACTCAAGCTGAATTCCACCGAGTATCTGCATCGGCTGGTGGAGACGATGAAGCTGGTCTATGCCGACCGCGACACCTACTACGGCGATCCGAAGTTTGCCAAGATACCGGCCGAGCGGCTGCTCTCCAAGCAATACGCCGAAGAGCGGCGGGGGCTGATCGGCTCACGCGGCTCCTTCGAATTCCGCCCTGGCACCTTTGCCGGCCAGGTTCGCATTCATCCATCTGAGTCAGAAATGGTGCGCTTGCCGATTGACGATGCGCTAATGGCCGCCGACACCACCTGCGTGGATGCGATCGACAAGGACGGCGTGATGTTCGCGGCCACCCCTTCTGGCGCCTGGCTGCCCTCGGTGATCGTGCCTGAGATCGGTATTCCACTTACGCAGCGTGCGCAAAGCTTCCTGCTCATCAAGGGTCATCCGAATGAGCTTGCCGGTGGTAAGCGCCCGCGCGTGACGTTGAGCCCGACTTTGGTGACGCGCGGCGGCAAGCCGTATCTGGTGATGTCTACGCCGGGCGGCGACAATCAGGATCAGGCGCTGCTGCAATTGTTTCTCGATGTGGTTGAGTTTGGCATGGATGCGCAGGAAGCCGTGGAAGCGCCGCGCTTCCAGACGCGGCACCTGGTGTCCTCGTTCGACAATCACGCCATGAATCCCGGCGACCTTTTGCTGGATGAACGGACGGCGGCGAATGTGGTTGCCGAACTGACCGCGCGCGGCCACAAGGTGCAATCGCGATCCAAGTGGGCCAGCGGCTCGGCGCCGGTGCTCATCCGCATGAGGTCCAACGGGGTGATTGAAGCGGGCGCGGATCCGTACGGGCAGCGCGCCGCCGCCGCCTGGTAGATGCTGCCGCTGTTTCCCCCCGAGTTGCCGCCCTTCCGCACTGCGCTGGCCGCCAAGCTCAAGCGCGCCGCTGATCGGGGTATTTTCCTCGGCGGCAGCTCCTGGAAGTACGAAGGTTGGCTGGGACAAATCTACACGTCTGAGCGCTATTTAACGCGAGGCAAATTCAGCCGCAAGCGCTTTGAAGATAGCTGCCTCGCCGAGTACGCCGAAGTGTTCCAGACGGTGTGCGGCGACTTCTCGTTCTACCAATTCCCTACGCCCCAGTTCTGGCAAAGGCTGTTTGGCGGCGCGCCGGACACACTGCAGTTCGGCTTCAAGGTACCCGAAGAGATCACGGTGCGAGTGTGGCCGCGGCACGCGCGCTACGGCGACCGGGCCGGGCTCGACAATCCCTCGTTCCTCGATGCGCATGTGTTCCGCACGTTGACACTGGACCTGCTAGAGCCATATCGCGAACGCGTGGGCGTGTTGATTTTCGAGTTCGGCGCGTTCCCCCGAGGGCTCTATGAGCGCGAGGAAGACTTCGTCATGGACCTGGACCGATTCCTAGGTCAGCTGCCGCCGGGTTGGCGCTACGCCGTTGAGATTCGCAACCCTGAATTTCTCGGGCCGCTCTACTTGGCGGCGCTGGCGGACCGCGGCGTTGCCCACGTGCTGAATGCCTGGACCCGGATGCCGACCCTGGGCGAGCAGATGGAGATGCCCGGGGTGTTCAGCGCCGGCTTCACCGTGGTGCGGGCCCTCTTGCGCCAAGGCCGCGCCTACGAACAAGCCGTAAAGACCTTTGAGCCTTACCAGGAAGTGCGGGACCCGAATCCGGAAGCGCGCGCGGCGCTGCGAGCCATGGCTGCCAGGTCAGCGGCTCGGGGTGAGCGAGCCTACATCTTCGTCAACAACCGGCTGGAAGGCAACGCGCCTTCGACCATTGACGCGGTGCTGGGAGACGATTGCGCCGGGATACCTGACGGAGTATGAAACTTCTTTGGTAGATGGCGATGTGTTTGGCGGCTGGCCTATGTCGGATTGATTTGCCCATAGGTGGTCAGACCCGGAAAGAAAGCGAGAACGCCTCACGTTTGGTTATGGCTATGCTGCGCTGTGATATGATACGGCGCACGAGGAGGCGGCCAACCGGCTTCGCTAACCGGCGCCTGGCCGAGGCCGTGCCATGTCAACTGGAGCAATCCACAATATAAGTAACGTGAAAGCCGGGCTCGCACTGGACACGGTGATTCTTGTTCAGGTGGCGGCAGTTCCGCTGGCAGTTGCGCCTGGGCTCCTTCTTTACTACGACGTTACCCCGAAGCTGGTGCTGTTGCTGGCGGGCGCGGCGGCCGGTCTGATCCTGCTGCCCCGGACCGGTGCCAGCTATCCCGGCTGGGGCGAGCTGGCGTCGGTGCCGCGCGGCCGTCTATTCCTGATCTGCACCGTCATCAGTTGTATCTGGCTGGCGATTTCCTCCACCGTGTTCTCGGCGGCGCCGGAACTGTCGGTGAACGGAACCGGGTGGAGACGGTTCGGGCTGTTGGGGCAATTGGCGGTGATGGTGTCCACCGCAGTGGCGGCATGCCGCTGCGCCGCCAATCCCACGCTGACACGAAAAATCCTGGCGGCACTGGCGCTGCCCGGTATCGCAGCCACGGCGCTTGCGGCGGCTCAGTACTTTGGCTGCGATCCGCTTCTGCAACCCGACTTGATCTACGATCTGTTCGCCGATATCCCGCCACGGCCCTACGCAACGATGGGCCACGCGGCCTACCTGGGCACCTACCTGGCGATGGCGGTGTTTGCTGGGCTGACGTTGGCCGTAACCGAGTCCGGCAGATGGAAACAGGCCGGGGCTGCTGCTGCGGCCATTTGCTTCGGTGGGGTGCTGCTGACCGGCACCCGTGGCGCGCTCCTCGGCCTGGTGGCTGGGCTTGCGGCGTGGCGGTTGTGGGATAACAGGCGGATCTCGTGGCGGAGAGCATGGATACCGGCGGCGGTGATCGGAGCGGCGCTAGTTTTATTTGCCGTGTCACCGGCGGGCGAGCGGCTGCGGAACCGAGTCGGCGAATGGGCTGGGGATTTCGCAGGTGGGACACGGCTATGGCTATGGCGTGACTGCCTGCGCATGGCGGCGGCCAAACCCGTGACTGGCTCCGGTGCGGAGACCTTCTCGATCCTGCTGCCGACGTTCCAGTCCGACGATCTGGCGCGGCGTTTTCCGGATTCCTATCACGAGTCCGCGCATAACATTTTCCTGGATGTGATGTTGTCCCAGGGTTTGCTCGGGGTTTTGCCGCTGGCGGGGGCGCTTGTTGCGGCGATGTGGGGAGGAGGGTCGAGCGGCGCGCCGATGCTGCTGCGGGCGATGCTGGTGGCCAATTTGGTTGCCCAGCAGTTTTCCTGTCTCACGCTGACGACGGCGTATCTGCTTTATCTCAACATGGCGCTTTTGGTTTCGCGGGTCGGCGGAGAGAGCGCTGCGCACGGTTCCCTGCCCTGCCGGATTCTGCGCCGGCTGCGATTGCCGGAGGCGGCGGCAGCGGGATTGGCGGCGGCGGCGGTCTATTTTCTGATGAGTGATCGGGCTCTGGCCGAGACGCAGCGGCTGATCGAAGGGGGCAAGCTGGCCGAGGCCGCGCGGCGGTATGCGGAGGCGAGCGACACCTACGTGCCAGGGCCGAGCGCGGACTTATGGTTTTCCCGCACGCAGGCACATGCGGCGCAGCTGCCGTCCAATGCCTCCATCAGCCAGCCGGCGTGGCGGGAGGCAAAGCGCGTGGGGATGCGGGCAGCGCAAAAATCGGAGACGCGCCATGGAGCTTGGTATCACTTGGCGACGATGTATGCTATGGAGGATGATGCGGGCAGAATGGAGGCCTGCCTGCGAGCGTCCATCCAGGCAGCGCCTGCCTGGTTCAAGCCGCGTTGGATGCTGGCCCGCCTCCTCATGACACAGGGAAGATCCGTCGAAGCTGGCGAGCAGAAGCGGCGAGCGGAATATTTGGCGGCGGGCAAGTACCCGGAAGTCGAGAAGACTTTGGGGTCGGCGGAGAAACGCCCGGTCCCGCACAACTGAACGAGGAGAGAACGCAATGGACAACAAGAATCGCGCGCGGGCCCCGCTGGGACGCCTGCTGCTACTGGCCGGGCTGACAACGGCAGCAGCCTGGGCGGGGCGGCCGCAGCTGGATTCGGTAAGCGGGTTGGCCGATAGCCTGCTGGCTCCGCGGCCACCGCAGCAATCGGCCGAGGGCGAGACAGTCATTCCGGTGCATCGACTCATGGACAGCGAGTTGGCCTGGGCACAGCCGCGCTCGGCGACGCCCACTGCCACGCTCGTCTTGTCGACGCTAACGCGCTTCCGGTACAGGATCAGTGGACCGCCGGTGCCGGCACAGGAACTCAAAGTGACCGCGCTGGGCGAGGAGGTCGAATTCGAGGCGTCTTCGCTCGCCGATTGGCTGCGACTTGACCGCGGGCGGGGAAAGACACCGGATAAGCTCCTCGTGAGCGCCGATGGCGCAAAGCTCACTCCGGGGACTTACACGAGCACGATCACGGTGACCGCCCCGAGTGCTTCGCGGATCGATACATATGTGATTCTAGACGTGCTCGCGTCTAATGTACTTGCGATCGATCAGGACACGGTTCGGTTCGACCATACGCGCGGGGGGACCGTGCCGGCCAATCGGAGCGTACGCGTGGAAAGCGGGGGCGAGCCGCTGGACTTCACGGTCACTGCGGTGAGTACGGGCAATTGGTTGACGGTGACGCCGCTGAGCGGGAAGACGCCGGCCAACCTCTCCGTGGGGATTGTGCCTGGATCGATTGGAGCGGGTACGTATACCGGGCTGGTGACGGTGCAGGCGCCGGGGGCCCCCAACAGTCCGCTATCCTTCCAGGTCGTGATGCAGGTTTCCGGCGGAACGGCGCCGGCGATACGCAGCAACGGGGTGGTGAACGCAGCATCTGCCGGGCAGGAAATTGCTCCAGGAAGCTGGGTGAGCCTGTATGGGGAAAACCTGTCGACGATTCCGGCTCCGGGCCGGTCCTGGGCGGCCGACGACTTTTCCGGCGACCAACTGCCGACAACGCTCGAAGGCGTGTCTGTGCGGATCAACGGTAAGCCCGCGGCGGTGTCCTACGTCAGCGGCTCGCAGTTGAACATTCAGGCGCCCGACGATACAGCGGAGGGCGTTGTACCGGTGGAGGTGACAACACCGGCGGGCGTGGCGCGAGGTACGGTACAGCTCCGGCGCATTGCCCCTGCCATGTTCGTGCGAGGGCTCGGCACGGCGCGGCCCATCGCGGCGGCGGTGCATCTGGACGGAGTTCCGTTGGGGCGGCCCGAGTCCGAGACGGGCACGCGGGCGGCGCGGCCGGGAGACACGGTCGTGTTTTTCGGTACCGGCTTCGGTGCCACCAACCCGCCGCGCCCTGCGGGTAGGCTGGTGCAGGCGGCGCCGCTGGCCAGTGCCTTCACTGTGCTCGTGGGGGGCGTGCCGGCAACGGCGCAGTACGGCGGGCTAATAGGCGTTGGTCTGTATCAATTCAACGTAGTGATTCCGGAACTGTCCAGCGGGGATCATGCGGTGGTGATCGAGACGGCGGGAAGGCTGACGCAACCGGACGTTTTCCTGCCGGTCCGAAGGTAGCGGATTCCGGTGCGGAATCGGGCTACAGCAATTGGGGTGGCGTTACTGCTGTGGATCAGCAGAGCGCCGATGTGGGCACAGCGCGAACGGGTGATTACGACGATCGCGGGGACCGAATTCAAGTTCCCCGAGTTGCCGGTACGAGCGCTGCAGGCCCATGTGGGCGTGCTCTCCGACGTTGTGATAGACCGGACGGGCAACGTGTACATGAGCGACATCGGGGATCACGTGGTGCTTCGGTTGTCGATCAGCGGGCTGGTGTCTGTCTATGCAGGCAACGGTTTTGCCACGTACTCTGGCGACGGCGGGCCCGCAGTGGAGGCATCGCTCAATGAACCGAGCGGGCTGGCACTGGATGCGGCGGGGAACCTATACATCGCCGATAACAACAATGACCGGGTGCGGCGCGTGAACGCGATGACGGGAATCATCACGACGGTGGCCGGTAGCGGGGCGCGGGGATTTGCCGGCGATGGGCAGCTGGCCGTGCGGGCGCGAATGTTTCGCCCCTGGTCGGTGGCGGTGGACGATACCGGGGCGCTGTACATCAGCGACCGGTTCAATCACCGCGTACGCCAAGTGGACCCAAACGGGATCATCCGCACGATAGCGGGGACCGGGGCGGCCGGATTCAACGGAGACAACCGCGCGGCGGCTGGGGCGATGCTGAATCAACCACGGGGCCTGGCGTTCGGGCGGGACGGGAGCCTGTACATTGCCGACCACTACAATCACAGGATCCGGCGCATCAACGCGGGGGGCGTGATTTCCACGGTGGCCGGTGATGGGCGCGATGACTTTGGCGGCGATGGCGGGCCGGGGCTGAGCGCGTCGATCAAGTATCCCTCCGACGTGGCTTTTGACGCGATCGGGAACATCTACATCGCCGAGGAGGCCAGCCACCGTATACGGCAGTTGGCGCCGACGACCATCATCAATACGGTTGCCGGTAACGGCCGGTTGACGTTTGCCGGCGACGGCGGTCCGGCGACGGCGGCATCGCTCGCGGCTCCGATCGGGGTGGCGTGGGACGAATCGGGAAGGCTATACATCGCCGATTCGCAGAACAAGCGGCTGCGGGTGGTGGCCTCGGGCGTGATCAACACGCTGGCCGGGGGCGCAACGGAGGCGATTTTCCGGAGCCGCGTACCTGCGCTGTCGGCTGTTTTTGCAAACACACGGCGACTGGCGCTGGACGGGCCGGGAAACTTGTTTGTTTCTGACGAAGGCGCGCGGCTGGTACGGCGGATCGGGCTGGATGGAGTCATCACGACGGCGGCGGGGAATGGGAGCTACGGCTATACGGGCGACGGCGGTCCGGCTACCGAGACGGCGCTAGCCGGCGTGCGCGGAATGGCGGTGGATGCCAATGGGAATCTGTTTATCGCGGATCGACTGAACCATCGCGTGCGGCGCGTGGACCGCAACGGGATCATCACCAATCTCGCGGGACAGGGGCGCGGCGGATACCGGGATGGCAACGCAACCACCGAGGCGTTGCTGGCTTCGCCCAACGGACTTGCCTTCGGGCTAGACGGCGCGCTGTACGTGGCCGACGAGGAGAGCTACACGATACGGCGGATCGCCAATGGGATAGTGTCCACGGTGGCAGGCACCGGCTTTGTGAACGGTTACGGCGGCGACGGCGGACCGGCTTCGCGCGCGGTGTTGAACACGCCTTATGACCTCTGCTTTGATCCGGCGGGGAACCTGTTTATTGCCGAGTTGGAGGGGCACCGGGTACGGCGGGTGGACCGCAGTGGCGTTATTTCCACAGTAACCGGCACGGGCGTTGCCGGATACAACGGCGACGGGATCCCGGCGGCGACCGCGCAGTTGAGTTTTCCCACCGGCATTGCTTGCCACACGGATGGATCGGTGTATGTGGCCGAGGAGCGGCCGCCGCGGATCCGGCGCATCGCCAACGGGGTGATCACTGCAGTGGCCGGCGACGGGGTGGAGGGGTTTCGCGGCGATGGAGGACCGGCGCGGCTGGCCCGTTTCATCTCGCCCACGGGCCTGGCTCTGGACGCAGCGGGCAACCTGTATATCGCCGACAACGGGAACCGGCGGGTGCGGAAGATTCTGGTGTCGCCGCCGTCGTTCGCGGTGTCTTCCAACCAGGTGCGATTGTCAGCGAGGGCGGGCGAGGCGCGGGTATCGGCGACGCTAGATGTGCGGAGCACGATTCTACCGCTGCCTTACACGACACGGATCGAGCGGGGCGCGGAGTGGCTGGAGGTTTCACCGGCAGCAGGCAATCTGTCGGCGCGGATCAAGCTAACGGCGGATCCAGGATCGCTCGAGCCCGGGGTCTATACGACTGCCGTGACCATCGCGAGTCCGCTGGCCGAACCGGCGGCGCAGAGCGTTGAAGTGCGGTTCGAGGTGTTGCCTGGCCTGCCGCCCACGCTAGAGGCGGGATCGGGCGCGGTGATTTTCAGCCTGGTAAAGGGAGGGGAGGCCGCAACGCAGCGGGTCCGGGTTTTCAATCGAGGCGGTGGCGTGTTGCGTTTTGACGCAGTGGTTCAGGGCGCCGGATGGCTAAGCGTGACCACATCTTCGGGCCGCGCGACCAATGCCGCTCCCGGCCTGCTGACGCTGTACGCGGACCCGGGGGGTCTGGAGGCGGGCACATACAGGGCCGAGGTGCTGATCACCGATGCGGAGAATCAGCTGACGGTACGATTGCCGGTGACGGCTACGGTGAGCGCGCCGAGTCCGGTGATTGTTCTATCACAGAGCGGGCTAACGTTCCGGGGGGTGGCGGCGAGTGGCACTCCGCTGGTGCAAACCGTAGCTGTGCTGAACCGCGGGACGCGTGCTCTGCAGTGGCAGGCGCGGGCGAAAACCGAGGAGGGCGGGGAGTGGCTGACTGTGACGCCGGACTCGGGGGCTACAGGGGCGCAGGCCCGCGATCTGTCGACGATTCGGGTTTCGGTGGACACTTCGCGGCTTGAGCCCGGCCAGTATTCCGGGGAGATCGAGGTAACGGGAAACGATGCAGCGAATTCGCCGCAGTTGGTGGCGGTACTACTGAACGTGGAGGCGGCGGGCGAGGCTGATCAGGGGCCTGAGATCCGGCCCTCCGAGCTGATCTTCACGGGAGCGGCGGGAAGCAGCCCCGGTTCGCAGCGGATTGTAATTAATAACCAGGGGGCTTCTCCGCTAAATTACTCGACGTCGTCTGTGACCCTGGACGGCACAGACTGGCTCCAGTATCTGCCCAGGAGCGGCACGATCAACGCGGGCGAATTCGCGGCCATCACGGTGCAGCCAAGGCTTGCCGGCTTGGCGCCTGACGTTTACCGCTCCTCGATCACTTTGTCTTTCCAGGCCGGGGGGAGTACGCAGATCCGGACCTTGAACATGCTGCTGGTGGTGTTTGCCGAGACGGCACCTGGCGGCGCAGTCAGCGCCCGGCGGGAGACAGGGGTTACCCCCGCGGATGGATGTAATCCCGCTAAGCTGCTGCCGGTGTTTTCCGTGCTGGGGGTGGGGACTTCCACGCGCGTGGGATGGCCGACGCCGATTGAGGCGCGGGTGGTTGACAATTGCGGGCTGGCGCTAAGCGTGGGCTCGGTGATTGCGTCGTTCTCCAATGGGGACCCTCCGGTGATCCTGACACCGCTGGACCAAGCCAAGTGGAGCGGGACGTGGGTGGTGCGGAATCCGCAGACGCCGGTGACAGTCACGCTGACGGCGCGCTCGGATAGTCCGGTGCTGGAGGGGAGCGTAGATGGGAGCGTCGGGGTCAACCTATCGTTGAGCGTACCGTTGCTCGAGCCGGGAGCGGCGGTCAGCCTCGCCAACCCGGTGCAGGGAGGACTGGTGGCGCCCGGGATGTTGGTATCGATCCGCGGGAGCCGTCTATCGGATGAGACAGTGCCCGCGCAGCCGCCTCCGTTGCCGGCAAGCATCGGAGGGGTCCGAGTCGCGCTGGGCAGGTGGCAACTCCCGATCCTGTCGGCGTCCAAGGATCGGATCGACGCGATCGTGCCTTTCGACGTGCCGGTGAACACCACTCTGCAGCTTGTGGTGAGAAATCGCCTGGCGATCTCGGTCCCCGAGCCGGTGGCGATTGCGGCATCCAATCCGGCGGTGTTTGTGCCTGGGCCCGGTGGGTATACGGCACGGGTTGCGGTGCTGAAGGTGAACGCGGAGGGCAAATGGGCGTATGTGTCTCGCGAGAACCCGCTGCGATCCGGCGACACGATGCTGATCTATGCCGGCGGTTTAGGGGCCGTGGATCAGGGCGTGGCGGCGGGCGAGCCGGCTCCGGAAGCGCCCCGTGCAGTTACCAAGAGCCCGGTGACGGTAAGGATCGGGCAGGCGGAGGCACAAGCTTCGTTCTCGGGGCTGGCGGCGTCGCTGACGGGGGTGTACGAGATCGTGGCCGTCATGCCAGGGGGCGTGGAGCCGGGCGATCAGGTTCCACTCACGGTCACCGGGGGCGGCCAGACAAGTGTTCCGGTGGGTGTCGCGGTGCGGTGAGTGATTAATCCTAAAAAGAGCAGTTAACGGGTAGCATCGGCGAGACGGCCAGGGCTGCCAAGGACCTTGCCGCCCAAGAATTGACGAAACGCGGCGCTGAGGATCTACACACACGGCAAATTTACGCTCCTGTCCCGCACGGCGCAACTTGACGAATTGCGCACTGCGCTGCAAAAACCGAGAGTTGCCGATCTCATCAAACCTCACAGCGCGGGCCGTCTCGTGAATCGGATCGAGAGACTCGCCGAGGACATCGGGCCGTTGTCGCACGTAATGTAATAGGGGACAAGTGCGGGTGCTCTCGCTTCGCCACCACAAAGCCACCCGGATCGTCTTCACGAGCGCCTTCGCCGCTGTATTCGCCGCATTCCGCTCCCGCGCCGCCGACGGTACCACTAGGCCCGAGACTAACCCAACCTTCGCAGCTAAACCCCATTTCGGGGAAAGATTGAGCAAATCGGCGAGCTAAGCCCCTCGCTGTCAATAAACCATTTCCGGAAGTGCTTGTAGTGGAGACTTGTAGTGGAGACCTACCCACTAGGCAGGCCGAAGAGATTCTGTCATGCTGCCAGTGAACATGTTTCTGCGCAGCAACCAGCGGATCAAGGATGGCAAGGAACACCGCTACTACACCGTGGTGGAGAGTCGCCGCCTGAGCTCAGGAAAAGTCGCGCAGAAGCGGGTGCTGTATCTCGGCGAAATCAACGACAGCCAGCAGGCAGCCTGGCGCAAGACGCTGGAGGTATTCGATGAGGAGCAGCAGCGATTCACGCCGCTGAGCCTGTTTCCGGAAGACCGGCCGATTCCGGCCGACGCCCTCGACAGCGTGCAAGTGAAGCTGGGCGAGATGAAGTTACAACGAGCGCGGCCCTACGGCAATTGCTGGTTGGGATGCGAACTGTGGCGGCAGTTGGAATTGGACCGGTTCTGGGCCGGGAAGCTGCCGAAGGGACGGGAAGCCGTGGCCTGGAGTCAGGTGCTGGAGTTACTCGTGGTGAACCGGTTGATCGATCCGGGCAGCGAGTTTCGCGTGCATCGGCAGTGGTTCGATCAAAGCGCGATGGACGTCTTGCTGGGGCAGGATTTCGCGGTCGCCGAGAAAGACCGGCTGTACCGGTGTCTGGATCGGGTGTTGGCGCATAAGCAAGACCTGTTCGTCCATTTACAGCGACGGTGGCAAGATCTGTTCGCCGCCGAGTTCGACCTGCTGTTGTACGACCTGACCAGCACGTACGTGGAAGGGGCCGCCGAGCAAAACCCCAAAGCCAAGTACGGCTACAGCCGCGACGGGCGGCCGGACTGCAAGCAGGTGGTCATCGCGTTGGTGATGACGCCCACCGGACTGCCGCTGGCCTACGAGGTGATGGACGGCAACACGTCGGACAAGTCGACGCTGCGGGGCTTCCTGGACAAGATCGAGAGCATGTACGGCCAGGCGCGGCGGGTGTGGCTGATGGATCGCGGGATCCCGACCGAGGCGGTGCTGGCCGAGATGCGCACGGCGCGGCAAGAGACGTTCTACCTGGTGGGCACGTCGCGGTCGAAGATCAAGCAGTACGAGAAGAAGTGGCTGGAGTTGCCCTGGCAGAAAGTGCGCGACTCGGTGCAAGTGAAGCTGTTCGCGCAGGACGGCGAGCTGTATGTGCTGGCCAAGAGCGAAGGGCGGCAAGCCAAAGAGATGGCGATCCGGCGGAAGAAACTGGCGCGCCTGTTGCGGAAGCTGCGGGCGATGCGGCGGAGTTGTCCGAAGCGGGACCAGTTACTGATGCGGGTGGGGGCGGCCAAGACGGACGTGGGCCGGGCCTTCGGCTTCGTGAAGATCAACCTGCCTGGCGTGGGTCAAGCCGTGACGCGGGAGACGTTCACGTTTCAACTCGACAAGACTAAGTTGAAAGAGGCCGAGTTACGCGACGGTCACTATCTGCTGCGCACTAACTTAGTGGCCGAAGATCCGGCCGTGTTGTGGGACCGGTATATGCAGCTGACGCAAATCGAAGCCGCCTGCAAATGCTTGAAGAGCGATCTGGGCATTCGTCCGATTTACCATCAACTCGAACATCGCGTGGAAGCCCACATCTTGGTGGCCTTCCTGGCCTATTGTCTGACCGTGACGTTGAAGCATCGGCTTCAGACGCACGCTCCCGGATTGACGCCCCGCGCGGTGCTGGAGAAGTTGGCCGCGATTCAAATGTTGGATGTCTCGTTTCCCACCACCGATGGCCGCCGGCTCGTGATGCCCC